>CAZMUG010000190.1:0-4753 GCA_964569165.1 uncultured Gaiellales bacterium | reverse complement strand
GTCGCGCCCGCCCACCAGCAGGTATTCCAGGTTGAAGGCGCAGCCCATGGTCCGATCGGGCAGGATCTCGGCCCAGAGACCGAACACCGAGTTCATGAGCTTTTCGAACGGGCCCGAACAGAAGCCGGCGCAGGGACTCGGCCATTCTGCGTTGACGACGCTTCCAGGCTCTCCGACGTTAACCGTGACCGCCCGATAAAGACCGGAATTCAGTGGGAGCTCCGGGAACTGATACTTGGTTCCCGCAACGATACCCGCAAATGACCCTCCATAGACTGCGTTCAGGAAGGTCGAGATCTGCGGATGCGACCCCGACAGATCATAATGCGCATGATTACCGTCGATCGTGAACTTGATCTTGATCGGGATCAGACCCTCCGGGAGCTTCGGATCCTGGTCGATATAGTCCTCAGCATACCAGGTGCCATCCGGCAGTTCGGCAAGACGCTTGCGCATCAGAACTTCGACGTAGTCCTGCACTTCCCGGAACGCGGTCTTGATCGTTTCGACGCCATACTTGTCACAGAGCCGGATGATCTCGCGCTCGGCGACGGCGGTCGCCTCGGCCTGCGCCTGCATGTCACCGATGATGTCGACGGGGTTGCGGGTATTGGCGGCGATCATGCGGGACACATCCTCGCACCAGACGCCCTTGCTCCAGACCCGCACCGGCGTGATACGCAGACCCTCGCCCATGTGGTCGAGCGCGGTGATGTTGAAGGACCCCGGCGTCGCGCCGCCCATGTCGGCCCAATGGCCATTTGCCTGCGAATAGCCGATCAACTCGCCCTTGTAGAACATCGGGCGCAGAATACGCGTGTCGTTGAAATGGCTGCCGCCGCGGAACGGATCGTTGATGATGAAGACGTCGCCCGGGTGGATATCGTCGCCGAACGCCTCGATCACCGCCTTGCAGGTGTAGTGGAGCGTTCCCACATGCGCGGCGATGTCGCCGGTTCCCTGCATCACCAGGTTGCCTTGGGGGTCGCTCAGGCCCGATGAGAAGTCACGGCAGTAGATCACGAACGAATAGCAGGTCCGGAGCAGCTGTTCGGCCATCTGATCGACGATGTTGACGAAAGCGTTACGCAGAACCTCGAAGGTAATTGGGTCAAGCGTGGTCGTGAACTCCGTCTTTCGATCGGCGAGTGGCGGAGGGTGCTGAATGCCCTTGTCGGACAGTACAGAAATTTTGCTATGGACGTTCATATTGTTTTTCCTCTCTATGCTTTTCTGAGCAGGGCGTTTCTCAGGCGGCTCCGAGTTTAATTTGGATGTTGAGCCACTCGTCGACATGCGCGGTGTCGCCGGGCGGTACGACGGTGGTTGAATCGAGCTGATCGATGATTGCCGGACCTTTGATCGTGATGCCGGCCGGAAGATCGCCGCGATCATAGAGATTCGTGGTCAACGCTTTCGTCTGACCGTGGAACCAAACTTCGCGCGTACCCTTGGGCTTCGCCTGGGCATTTTTGTCGATCTTGACCTTCGGGAAAGAAGGCTTGGGCGTGACGCCGACCGCGCGAACCGTCAAGCGGTAGATCTCAACCGGGAAGTCATCGCGGCGGAAGTTGTGAAGCTTGTCGTATTCGTCGTGGAAGATCGCGATCGCCTCGTCCATCGACTTGATCTGGCTCGCAACCGGAACCGCCAGCGAACGCCACTGACCGCGATAGCGCATGTCCACGAAACGCTGGAACGTCATGTCCTTCTCGGCAACGCCGTCATGTTCCAGTCGCGCACGTCCCTCGGCCTCGATTTTCCTGAAGCTTGCCTCGATGTCGGCCAGATCGGCCTGAGCGGCATCCTTGAAGAACATCTGGGTGACGTCATGCTGAACATCGACGAGTACGCAGCCGACCGCCGAGGTCACACCGGGGTTCGGGGGAACCACCACCACCGGAATGTTGAGTTCGCGCGCGATGTCCGCTCCGTGCAGAGGACCGGCCCCACCGAATGCGACCAGCGCGAAGTCCCGCGGATCGTGGCCCCGCGCGATCGAGATCAGGCGAACCGCGTCAGCCATGTTGGCGTTCGCGACCCGAAGCGTGGCGAGCGATGCCTCGATCAGGTTAAGTCCGAGCGGCTCGGCAATCTTCTTCATTGCTGTAACCGCGGCATCGCGATCGAGCTTCTTAGCGCCGCCGGCCAGTTCGCCGCCGACGCGCCCGAGAATGATGTTCGCATCGGTGTTGGTCGGTTCGGTTCCGCCGGCCTTGTAGCAGGCTGGACCGGGTACCGAGCCGGCCGACTGCGGGCCGTTGCGCAGCGCACCCGCCTTGTCGAGCCAGGAGATCGAGCCGCCACCCGCGCCGATGGTCAGAACCTCGATCGACGGAAAACAGATCGGGTGGCCCCATTCGACCTCCCACTTGTCGGTCATTCGCAGGTTGCCATTTTCTGCGAGCGAGATGTCGGCGGATGTTCCGCCCATATCCAGACCGATTGCATTCTGGTAGCCGCACAGACCAGCGAAATATCTGCTGGCGATGGCGCCGGCCGCAATTCCCGAGGCCGCGAGACGCGCCGCATATTTCTCGGCATTTGCCGGAGTCATCACGCCGCCTCCGGAATGCAGAAGCAGCACGTCGGCCTCATAACCGGCCTCGGTTGTCCGGCGGTCGAGATCGCGCGCATAGGGCCGGATGATCGGCGCCAGGATCGTATTGGCGACGGTCGTGGAGAAGCGGTCGTCCTCGAAGATCTCCGGATGCGTTTCGTGCGAAGTCGTGATTGCGACATCCGGCCCGAGCACCTCGGCGAGGATATCCGCCATTCGCCGTTCATGAGCGCCGTTGATATAGGCGTTGATGAAGCACACCGCGACCGCCGACACACCCCGCTTCTTCAGGATCCGCGCCACCTCGCGAGCCTCGTCCTCGTTGAACGGCTCGATGACCTCGCCACGATAATTGATGCGCTCGGTCACCGCGAAACGGTCGCGCCGGCGGACGTAGGGCGGACTGCCTTCCTTGTAGGCATCCCAGGGGTCTTCTCTGGTGGCGCGCCCGATCTCGAGAACATCGCGAAAGCCCTTGGTCGTCACCATTGCCGCCGGCTTGAAGTTGCGCGTGATTAGCGCATTCGTTGCGGTCGTCGTTCCGTGGGTGAACAGTTCCACGTCGCGCCATTCAACGTTAGCCGCGGCGGCTCCGTTCATGATTGCGTCGATCGGATTGGGGGTGCTCGGAACCTTGGCGACGGTTTGTTTGCCGTTGGAGTCAAGAACGAAAATGTCGGTAAACGTTCCGCCGACGTCGATGGCCAGCCGGACGCGCGATCTATCCATTGAGGTTTTCTCCCTATTTCAATGTTTGATTTGGCGCAGCACACCGTTCGCAGAAAGGCTGCGTTCTGCATGCCGTCGAAAAATTTGGAACTTCAATCAACAGCCGCTTAGGCTGACTGGTACGATTCCAAATTTCTTGATGTGCGGATTTCCTAAACGGACGACTTCGGCCGTATCTCGATGGTACAAAACACAAAAAGCCCTGCAGGTTTCCCTACAGAGCCTCTTTGCCCATATATATATTCATCGCACCCTTGCGATGAAATACTCGTATGTCATACAGAAAAAAACGAGTCAATAATATTTTGCTATGATGCCGGTGTTTTTTTCTATCGAAGCTGCAATGCAATATTGCAATGCGGAATTGTTATGCAGCGCACTATAGTACCGCAATTTATAGTTGTGATTTTTATTGCAAGCAATACCTCGTGCGCCCGAGCCACGACTGATCTGAAATCTCCAAATGGCGTCACCTTCAAACTCTGTAGAATCAAAAGAATTGGGCACGTCCTCGACGCGCCAGCAGACTATGACCCCATCGCATTCGACTGCGCCTTAGGTCCCCTCGCGCAATCCTTTTCTCCAGCGCCGAAATAGCGCGAACGATGCGGTGGACGCACCCGATCCCCAAGCGCTATTTTTATGCTTTTCCAGGAAGTTGACAGAAAGAAATTCGACTTAATTGCTGGGCAGAAGATTGAGCATATTGTTGGCTCTGATAACCGATTCGGCAATTTCTTCAATAGTGGTGCGATTGTTCATCGCCTGCTCGCGGAGCGTGCTATAGGCGACTTCTTCAGACACCTTATTGGCCGCCATTAGGATCGATTTTGCCTTATCTATGTTGCGTTGCGCCCGGAGTTTTGCGGTCAGGCGATTGATACGGAGACGGAGTCGCGCTTCACGGCGATGATTGTTGACACTGAGCATTACGCTTGAAAGAATACCGAGGGGTTGCAGGGGGAGACCGATTGCTGCCTGCGCGCGAAAACGCAGCATTTTTTCGACGACGATGGGGTTTTCGTAATCCACAATGGCGATGAGGACGGCATGCGGGTCGTCTGCGTTCCAGTTCAAAGCGATGTTGTCTTCGACGAGCGGGCGCGCGGCAACGAAAACGACGTCGATATCCTGTGGAATTTGCTCCGGCGGCGGCCAGTTTCTGCGGACAAGGCACCCGATGCGATTGAGATGCTGCCAAAGCTCCTCGCCCTCGCAACTTTCAGGCTGAAGCAGGAGCACGCGCAGCTTCCGAAGATCCTTGACGACGACAGGATCCATTTGGTCGTCGGGCCGCAAGTGGGACGGAGGAACTATCATTGTGTCGGTCCTCGCCGTGTGGACGACGGATGCGTGCGTCAGGATCGGCCTTCGTTGAGCGACGTCGGCGAAACCCCATGATCGGAAATGCTAGATATAGGCTGCGACCGATCGATCATCCTGTGGCGCTCGATAGAAACTGGC
>CAZMUG010000189.1:0-4764 GCA_964569165.1 uncultured Gaiellales bacterium | reverse complement strand
CAAGGAGAAAGGGTCCGAATCCGGTTCGGATGAGGCGGTTCACCTTGAGCCCCAAATGCTCCATCACCTTGCGCACTTCGCGGTTCTTGCCTTCGGTGATGGCGATGGTGAGCCAGACATTGTCGCCCTGTGTCTTGTCGAGTTCGGCGCGGATCGGCTTGTACCTCACACCCTCGATCTCGACGCCCTTCTCCAGCGCTTCGAGCGTCTTCTGGTCCGTGTGTCCCCATGCGCGCACGCGATAACGGCGCACCCAGCCTGTCGATGGGAGTTCGAGATGGCGCGCCAGCGCGCCGTCATTGGTGAGGAGCAGGAGCCCTTCCGTCGTCAGATCGAGCCGTCCGACCGAGACGACCCGCGGGAGGCGGTCCGCCACCGCTTCGAAGACGGTCGGGCGACCCTGCGGATCCTTGTGCGTCGTGACGAGACCCGCGGGTTTGTGAAAACGCCACAGGCGCGGCGGCGCCTTCTCTTTCACGCGGGTCCCATCGACGCGCACGTCCATGCCCGGCTGAACCTTGAAGGCGGGCGTGGTCAGGACCGCGCCGTCTACGGTGACGACGCCGGCCTCGATCAGCCGCTCCGCTTCGCGCCTCGAGGCGACGCCGGCTCGGGCGAGATATTTCGCGATCCGTTCGCCGGCGGGGAGCTCGCTCATGATTTAACGATCCTTAACGCTCACTGCACATAAGCGACGTGGTCAAAAATTGGAACGGCCCATGGACCTCAAGGAACAGAATGCGATCGACGGCGATCCAATGCGGCACTGGTATTATGTCGCCAAGCATCGCGCGATCCGCAGCCTCATCGGCAGGCGGCAGTTCGACCGAGCCCTCGATGTCGGCGCGGGCTCCGGCGTGTTCTCCCGTCTGCTGCTCGCAGACGGCGCGATTCGGCACGCCACCTGCGTCGATCCGAACTATGCGGATGATTGGGTCGGCCAGCGCCGGTCGGACCGCATCGCTTTCAGAAAGTCGGTCGATGAGGTCGATGCCGATCTCGTCCTCATGATCGATGTGATCGAGCATGTTGACGATGATGTCGGGCTCATCGCCGACTATGCCCGGCGGGCGCGCTCCGGCGCCCGGTTCGTCATATCGGTTCCGGCCTTCAGTTTCCTATGGTCGGGTCATGACGAATTTCTGGAGCACCGCCGCCGCTACACGCTGGGGCAGCTGAACAGCGTCGCCGCCCGCGCCGGCCTCGACGTGATCGAGTCGCGCTACTTCTTCGGGATGATTCTTCCGGCGGTTGCGGCGCTGCGCCTCGCCGATCGCGCGCTAAAAGGAGACAAGCCCGCGACCGAGAGCGCTCTCAAGGCGGCGCCGCGCTGGCTCAATGGCGCGCTCATCGCCGTTCACGAGATCGAGCGGACGGCGCTCTTCCCTGTAAACCGCGTCGCCGGCGTCACGGCTTTCTGCCTCGCCGAGAAACGGGACGCCGCCTGGGCCGCCGCTGCGGCATAGCGATTGCGGCGCGACGGCGTGCGCGCAAAGCCGCATGCCTTTTTGCGCACGCCTCTGTAGATTTGCGGCCATGCCAGTCAAAGATCAGGACATGGCCATGATGGCGCGCGCACTTTATGAGGCGCGCGCGGCGGCGATGCGAGGCGAGGCCCCGATCGGCGCCGTGCTGACTGATGCTGCGGGCGCGGTTCTGGCGGCGGCCGGCAATGCACCCATCTCAACCTGCGATCCGACAGCCCATGCGGAAATGCGCGTGCTGAGAGAGGCCGCGGCAAGGCTCGGCAATTACCGCCTGCCGGGAACGACGCTTTATGCGACGCTGGAGCCCTGCGCCATGTGCGCCGGCGCCATCAGCCATGCGCGCGTCGACCGTCTCGTCATCGCAGCGAAGGACCCGAAGGGCGGCGCAGTATGGTGCGGCCCCCGGTTTTTCGAGCAGCCGACCTGCCATTCGCGGCCGGAAATCGTCGAGGGGCCTCTGGCTTCTGAAGCCGCCGATCTTCTGAAGGAGTTCTTCCGGGCGCGCCGGTGAGCGGAATGGCTCATACGAGCTCGAGGATGCCCCTGCGGATTCCGTCGAAGATGTATTGCGTCGCCAGGGCCATCAGGAGCATGCCGAGGAGACGCGTGATGACGTTCATGCCGGTTCGGCCGAGCGCGTCGCCGATCTTGCTTGCAAAGGCCATGATCAGCACGCCGATGGCGAGCACGATATAGGCTGAAAGAAGCGCTGCTGCGGTCTTGCCGGCCGACTCGAAAGGCTTCTCGCCGACGAGCAGCATGATGGTGGCGATGGCGCCAGGGCCAGCGAGCATCGGGATCGCCAGCGGAAAGAAGGCGATGCTCTCGCGCGCCGAGGCCTTGGGCCCCGGCGTTTTGGCTTCGACCTCTGCGTCGGGCTCGAAGAACATGCGAAAGCCCATGAGAAAGAGAAGTATGCCGCCCGCGGTGCGGAAGGCGTCCATGCTGATGCCGAGATGGTGAAGCATCACATTCCCGGCGAGCCCGAAGAGGGTGAGGATTCCGGCGGAAATTAGCGCTGCGCGCAGGGCGATGCCGAGGCGCGACCGCCCGGTTTCGGCGCGCGTGAGGCCAGCGAAGATGGGCGTCACCATGATCGGATCGATCACGATGAAGAGGGTAACGAAAGCGGCGAGAAAGCTGGCGGCGAATTCAGCGAGCATGACGGCACCCTATCCGATTCGGAGCCGGGCCGGACCCGCGGGGAGGGGAGCCTCCGTTCGCCCGGCCAAACCTGAACCGCAGAGCCTAGCCCTGGCCAGTAGCCGCGGCGCGCATTCCGGCATCGAACAGGTCCTCGGCGACCCCGCCCTCGAGCTTCAGGAGACGGAGCTTTGCGGCGGCGCCGCCGGGGGCGGAGAAACCGGTCATGCGGCCGTCGGCGCCGATGACGCGGTGGCAGGGCACGATGACGGGGAAGGGATTGCGGCCAAGCGCCTGGCCGACGCGCTGCGCCAAGGCTGGGTCGCCGAGGGCCTTTGCGATCGCGCCATAGGTGGTCGCCTCGCCCGGCGGCACGGCGCGGGTTTGCGCATAGACGCCGCGTTCAAAGTCTCCGATTCCCTCAAGGTCGAGCTGCGCCGGCGAGAGGTCGCGCCTTTCACCCCGGAAGAGCGCAGTCATGTCCGCGATGAGGCTTTTGATTTCGCCGGGAGGCGAGGCTTCGTCAGCGCCTTTTGCGCGGCGCAGGATATGGCGGCGGGTTTCGTCCTCCGTAGACGGAAAGCTGACGGCGCGGACGCCGGCCGCTCCCCAGGCGATGCCGGCGCGGCCGAAGGCGGTGTCGAAAAGCGCGTAGTGAAACGGCATGGCGAACGATACGATAATCAACGGGTGCGCCGCCACCTGATTCATGCGGGTCAGTGAAAGTTCCTCCCCTTCGGCAGGATGGCGTCCATGCGCGCGTTCAGCGCCGCGCGGCGGGCTTGCGATATGCCGCGCGCGTCGGCGGGAGACCGCTTCACCTCATCGGCTCTGGCCCGGGCCTCGTCCATTTCTGCGTGATAATCGCTGAGCCGCCCGAGCGCCGGCGTCAGATCGACGAGGCGGTCGGCGACGATATGGATGACCTCGCCTTCGCGCTGCAGCTTGCCGGCGACGCCGAGAAAACGGGCAGAGAGCACGATACGCCGATATTGCTCGAAAACCTTCGGCCAGATGATGATGTTGGCGACTCCGGTTTCGTCCTCCAGCGTTGCGAAGATGACGCCCTTGGCGCTTCCCGGCCTCTGGCGGATGAGGACGAGGCCCGAAAGCTTCACCGCCGCGCCATTCCGAACCGAGAGGATTTTCTCGTTGCGCAAATAGCCGGCGCCGGCCAGCGACTCTCGCAGAAAGGCGACCGGATGGGCCTTCAGGGAAAGCCGCAGCGTTTTGTAATCATAGGCGACCTCCTCGCCGAGCGGCATGCGCGGGAGCGACGCTTCCTCTTCATGCTGAAGATCGGCGTGATGCGCGAAGAGCGGGGGCTGATCGCCGCCGCCGACCGGATCGAGGCCCTTCGCCGCCCACAGCGCATCGCGTCGCGAGAGCCCGAGCGAGCCGAAGGCGTCGGCGTCGGCGAGCCTTTCGAGCGTCGCACGCGGAATCTTCGTGCGGAGCCAGAAATCTCGGATCGAGTCGAAGAGTCCGGCAACCCAGCCGTCCCCCCGCGCGCTATCGCGCGAAGGGGGGAGATGCGTTCGCGCCGCCACGATCGCCCGCGCGTCGGTCTCCAGCATTCCCTTTATCTGGCGGAAACCGAGCCGGATGGCGCGGCGTGTGCGGATATCCTTGCGCTGGGAGTGATGCCGGGGGTGGACGCTCGGAAAGAAGCCGTCCTTTCGCGGGTCCTTTTCAAGCGTGCAGTCCCAGTCCGACAGATTGACATCGACGGGAAGGATTTCGACGCCATGCTCGCGCGCATCTCGGATGATCTGCGCCGGGGCGTAAAAGCCCATGGGCTGGCTGTTCACGAGTGCAGCCGCAAAAACATCCGGATAATGGCATTTCAGCCAGCAGGAGACATAAACGAGCAACGCAAAGCTCGCCGCATGGCTTTCAGGGAATCCGTATTCGCCAAAGCCCTCGATCTGCCTGAAGCAGCGGGCGGCGAAGTCGGCGTCGTAACCGCGCGCGCGCATGCCATCGACCAGTTTCTTGCCGAATTCCTGGATCGTCCCGGCCTTTCGGAAGCTCGCCATGGCGCGGCGGAGCTGGTCGGCCTCGGACGGAGTGAAGCCTGCGGCGACGATCGCGATCTTCATCGCCTGCTCCTGAAAGAGCGGCACGCCGAGGG
>CAZMUG010000188.1:0-4810 GCA_964569165.1 uncultured Gaiellales bacterium | reverse complement strand
GAGCGACGTGAGGGCAAGGCCCGATCGTCCACCAACCTGCTTCGCCGCAAGGTGGTTCAACGATGCGGCCCCGGATCGGGGCAACGGCGAAAGGAACGGTGCGCGATCGCACGAGCCCTCCGAGAGGAGGACCCGATGCACGGAGCGAACGACAGCAACCTCGCACGAGCGGCGCGTCCGAGATGACCGCCTCTGCGCTGCACGATGCGAGAGACGCCGAAGACACGCGACTCCTGGACGCGGGGGAGACGAACGCCCTCGCCGAGAGGTACTACGGCGTCATCGGCGACCGCTGCCTGCTCTTGCTCAGGAACCGCGAGGCCGCCGACGACGTCGCGCACGAGGTCGTCCTGCGGCTCATGTCCGAGCTGAGGCACGGGCGGCGCTACCGCGTTCCCTTCCGCGTGGTCGTGCACAAGGTGATCGGCTGGAAGGTGAAGGAGCACCAGCAGTCGATCCGCTACGACGAGGTGATCGACGACTGGCTCCATCACGCCTCGACCGCCTCCGACCTGCCGCTCGACGCCGACCTCGGGTTCGAGGCGATGCTCGTCGGTCTCACCGAGCTCGAGCAGCAGGTGATCCGGATGCACTACAACGACGATCTCGACTTCCGGGAGATCGCGAGACGGCTCGACAAGGAGCCGAACGCGGTCCACCAGATCCACCACCGCGCTCTCGAGAAGCTGCGCAGGAGAGCCGCGTGATGCATCCGTGCCCGAAGCGGCCACGTCGCCCCCGGAAGCGGGCGGTCGCGTGCGTGGCAGCAGGCAGCTAGTCGCTGATCTGCGCCCTCCTCCAGATCACGAGCAGCCCGTCCCCGACGGTGAGGAGCGCGTTGTCGACGCGATCGTCGGCTTGCACCAGTTCCGCAAACGCGCGCACCCCGGCGACCTCGTCACCGTCTGCGCCCCGATCCACCACGGTCCCGCCCCAGAGGACGTTGTCCGCCACGATCACGCCGTGAGGGGCGAGTTTCGGGAGCACCGCCTCGTAGTACGCGGCGTAGTCGCGCTTCCACGCGTCGATGAACACGAGGTCGAAGGGCCCCTCGACGCTCTCGACCGTCTCGAGCGCGTCCCCGAGAACGAGCTCGACGCGGTCGTGCCACGGGCTCGCGTCGATGTGCCGGCGGGCGATGGCCGCGACCTCCTCGTTCGCCTCCAGCGTGACGACGCGGCCGTCCTCCGGCAGCCGCGACGCGATCGAGAGCGCGCTCACGCCGGTGAAGGTGCCGATCTCGAGGACGCGCGTCGCTCGCGTCGCGACCGCGAGGGCCTCGAGCACCCGTGACACCACGAGCCCGCCGGCCATCTGCGGCGCCGTCGTCGTCTCGGCCGTTTCCCGGCGCACGGCGGCGACCGCCGGAATCGGCTCGCTCGTGTGGGCGATCGCGTACTGCTCGACGTCGGGATCCGTGATCACTTCGGCATCACTCTCCTCGCTGCGTGACAGGGAACGAGCGCCACGTTACTCGTCGCCATTCGAGCGGGACCAGCCGACGAGCCCGCCTCCTGACGAACGCAGGAGACGGGCTCGTGGGTCGGGCCCGAGACGTCAGGCGGAGACCGGAGTCGGCTCGGCCTCGGGTGCGGGCTCGCCGTGCTCGAGCCGCGGCAGCCACTGGAGCCAGCTCGGCAGGTACCAGTTCGACTCGCCGAGCAGCTTCATCGACGCGGGCAGGAGCACCGCCCGCACGATCGTGGCGTCGATCAGGATCGCGGCGGAGAGCCCCACGCCGAACTGCTTGAAGAAGGGCCACGAGAGCGTCGCGAAGACCGCGAAGACGGCGACCATGACGATCGCCGCGCTCGTGACGACTCCGGCGGTGGACTTGATGCCCCGCGCGACCGCCTCGTCCATGCTCTTGCCGCGGTCGAACGTCTCCCGGATGCGGCTCAGGATGAACACGTGGTAGTCCATCGAGAGGCCGAACAGGATGACGAACAGGAGCAGCGGCACCACGACGTCGATCCCGGCTGCGGAGTCGACGCCGAGCAGGCCCTTGCCGTAGCCGTGCTGGAAGACGAGCACGAGCACGCCGTAGGCGGCGGCCACGGACAGGAGGTTGAGCACGATCGTGTTGGCCGCGACCACGAGCGACCGGAACGCGACCAGCATCAGGCCGAAGGCGAAGAGCAGGACGAACGCGACGACGGGCGCCAGGTTCGACTTCAGCTCGTCCGCCTGGTCCCGCCACGAGGCCGTCATGCCGGTGACGCCGGCCTCGGCCCCCGCGACGGCGCCGACGGTCTCGGGGACGACGTCCTCGCGCAGCATCCGGAAGGACGCGTTCGAGGCGGCGTCGGTCCCGTTGCCCGCGATCGGGATGGTGATGTTCGCGACCGTGCCGTCCGGGCTCACGTCGGTGGTGATCGGCTCGAAGGCACGGCCGCTCGCGAGCGCCCGCTGCTTCAGCTCGGCGATCGCCGCCTGCAGCTCCCGGGTCTGGACGTTCGGCGCCTTGACGACGACGTTCGCAGGCAGCGCCGAGCCCGGGAACGCCTGCTGCATGCGGTCGTAGGTCTTGAGGACCTCGAGCGTTCGAGGGAACGAGTCCGTCCCCTGGGGAGCGAGGTGGAGCTGCAGCGCGGGCGCGGCGAGAGCCAGCATGAACGCGCCGGCGAGGGCCGCCGAGATGGCGGGCCTGCGCAGGACGCGGTCGACGATCGTGCCCCAGAACCGCCCTTCGCCCGAGTCGTGGCGGAGACGGCCGATGAACGGAACCCGGCCGCGCTCGACCTTGTCCCCGAGCCGCGAGAGCAGCGCGGGAAGCACGGTCAGGGATCCGAGCACGGCCACGGCGACGACGAGGATCGTGGCCAGGGCGAGCGACATGAAGATCTCGTCGCCGGTGAGGAACATGCCCGCCATCGCGACCATCACGGTCAGGCCGGAGATGAGCACGGAACGGCCGGAGGTTGCCGCGGCGATCTCGAGCGCGTCTCGTGCGCTCCGGCCCGCGGCGCGTTCCTGGCGCTCGCGCTTCAAGTAGAACATCGAGTAGTCGACGCCCACGGCGAGCCCGATCAGGAGCACCATCGCCGGGGCCTGCATGGCGACCGGCAGGACGACGCTCGACGCCGCGACGAGCCCGAAGGTCGCGAAGACGGCGGTCAGCGCGAGCAGCAGCGGGATGCCCGCCGCCACGAGCGAGCCGAACGTGAGCACGAGCACGATGAGCGTGATCGGAAGCGAGAGCGTTCCGGCCTTGCCGAGGTCCTCGTCGTACGAGAGCGCGGCCTCGTGCTCGGCGCTCGCGTCGCCGAACTCGCCGATCGAGAAGCCCGGGTGCGCACGCTGCGCAGCCGCAACGGCGGCCAGGACCGGCTCGATCTTGTCGGCGGCCTCGGTCTTGTCGCCGCGGATCTCGAACTGGAGGAGCGCGGAGTGGCCGTCCTCCGAGACCAGGCCCGTCGCCCCGGGCGAGAGCGGCGAGCGGACGTCGCGAACGTCTCGGATCGCCGACACGCGCGCGGCGACATCCGCGAGCGCCGCGTCGAAGGCGGCGGTGCCCACGGTGTGTGAGCGACTCTGGACGAGGACGTTCTCCGAAGCGGGCTGCTTGAACCCTGCCTCGAGGATCCGGTTCATGCGGCCGGACTCGCCAGGGCCGCCCGTCTGATCGGGGTTCCTCATCCCGACCATGCCGCCGAGCCCGAAGGCGAAGACGACGAAGGCCAGCCAGCCGAACGTGGCGGTCTTCCAGTGGTCGGCGCTCCAGCGACCCATGCGGGCCGAGAGGTTCCCGTTGGAGTGGGTGGTCGTGCGGGACATGACTGCTCCTTTCGGTGGGTGCGGCGTCAGGCCGCGTAGGCGAACGGGTGGTAGAAGGCGTCGAGGGCGCGCTCGGGCGCCACCGAGATCTGGAAGCGATCGCCGGCTCGGTCGTCCTCGACGGAGACGGTGACCGCGTCCTCGGCCGGGTGCCAGAGCAGCAGGACGTGAAGCCCGTCGCTCTCGCGGGCGGCGAGCTCGCGAGTCCGGGTGATCGTGGGGCTCATGGCTCCTCCTTGCGAATGGGCGAAGTGCATGCCCCGACGCTAGGAGCGCAGCCTCCGCACCGCGTCGGCGCGGAGTCCGATTCGGGCCGGCACCGAAGGACGATCGGCGCTCCTACCCGCGTAGGAGGCGGCGCCGGCGGCGGTGGAGTACGTTCAGCGCGTGAAGGGGATCACGCACGCGGCACGCACGTACTGGCTCGACCTGGTCGTCATCCTGCTCGTGCTCGGCGCCATCTTCGAGGTCCTTGCCAGGCAGGACGCGACCGGTGCGCCGCGCACGACGCTCTGGTTCGTGCTCCCGGCGCTCGCGCTCCTCGCGGTGCCGGTCCTCGCGCACCGGCGCCACCCCTTCGCCGCCGCCGCGACCTTCTGGCTGCTGGCGGCGGCGTTCTCGTTCGTGGACGGGCGCCTGATCCCGTTCCCGGTGGGGATCTTCCTCCTCGGGATGGCCGCGTCGTTCCTCCTCGGGAACCTCCGGGAGGCCCGCCACGCGTGGGTCGGCCTCGCGATCACGGTCGGCGCGGCGGAGATCATCGTCTACAACCAGCCGACGCACGTGAGCTCGAGCTTCGTCTTCGTCCCCGCCCTCTTCGGGATCAGCTGGCTCGCGGGCTTCGCGCTCCACAGCCGCGAGGAGCAGGCCCAGGCGGCCGAGGCGCGCGCCGCGCAGGCAGAGCGCGAGCGGGAGGTGGCTGCTCGGATCGCCGTCGCCGAGGAGCGCGCGCGGATCGCCCGTGAGCTTCACGACATTGTCGCGCACTCGGTCAGCGTCATGGTGCTCCAGACGGGCGCGGTGCGCCGCAAGC
>CAZMUG010000187.1:0-4861 GCA_964569165.1 uncultured Gaiellales bacterium | reverse complement strand
CCCTGGAGGCCCGCGGGCCCGGGAGGCGCTCGCGTGCAGCCACGGTCGAATCCGCCCCTGAGATGCCGGAGAGCCCCATCACCCGCGAGCAACGGCTCGCCCGCCGCGAGCAGCGCCGCCGGCAGGTCAGGCGACGCCGTCTCGGCGCCCTGGGCGTCCTCGCGGCCGTCGGTGCGCTCGCCGTGGGCGGCTGGACGCTCACCGGCGGGCGCGGGGAGCGGGCCGAGGCTCGTCCCGTGGCACCGTCGGCATCCACGGTTCGGCAAGGCCCGAAGACGATCACCCCGGCACGGTCACGGCTCGGCGCCGGAAAGCCGGTCACGCTCGCCTTCGGCGGCGACGTCCACTTCGAGAGCCCGATTCGCGAGACGCTCGCAGCGTCGCCCTCGGCCGTGCTCGCTCCGGTCGCTCCGATCCTGCGGCGCGCGGATCTCGCCATGGTCAACCTGGAGACGGCCGTCACGGACCGCGGCACGCCCGCGCCGAAGGCGTTCGTCTTCCGGGCCCCGGCCAGCGCGTTCACGGCGCTCGAGAAGGGCGGCGTGGACGTTGTGACCGTCGCGAACAACCACGGCATGGACTTCGGGAGGACCGGCCTGCGGGACACGCTGAAGGCCTCCAGAGCGAGTGGCCTCCCCGTCGTCGGCGCAGGCTGGAACGCCACGCAGGCGTACGCGCCGTACCGGGCGACCGTCAACGGGCAGCGGCTCGCGATCATCGGTGCGACCCAGGTCCTCGACGACAACCTCATCGGTGCCTGGACTGCCGCGCCGGGGAAGCTGGGCCTCGCCTCGGCGAAGGACGAGCCGCGCCTCGTGCGGGCCGTCCGCGACGCGCGCAGGACGAGCGACACGGTGGTCGTGTACCTCCACTGGGGCGTCGAGCTGTCGAGCTGCCCGACGGGCTCTCAGACCTCGCTCGCCGACAGGCTCGTCGCCGCCGGGGCAGACGTCGTCGTCGGCTCGCACGCACACGTTCTGCTCGGCGCCGGGATGAAGCGGCGTGCGCTCGTCGCGTACGGGCTCGGGAACTTCGTCTTCTACGCGTTCCGGGAGGCCACCTCGCAGACGGGCGTCCTCGAGGTGACCGTCACCGGACGCAGGATCGACGGCTACCGCTGGGTGCCTGCCCGGATCTCGAACGGGATTCCGCGGCCGCTCACGGGCGGCGCGAAGATCGACGCGATCGCGAGCTGGAACCAGCTCCGCTCGTGCACCGACCTCCGGCGGTAGAGAAGGGATGAACTGCAGGCGGGCCGCTTCAGCGGCCCGCCTGCTCTCCTGCCCATCCGGCCTACCTCCTACGTCCCCTCGTCCCAGGATGCGAGGTACTTCGCCTGCTCCTCCGTCAGCTGGTCGATCGCGATGCCCATCGTCTCCAGCTTGAGGCGGGCGATCTCGTCGTCGATGTCCCTCGGCACGTCGTAGACGCGGCGCTCGAGGGCAGCGGCGTTCCGGATCACCCACTCGGCCGACAGCGCCTGGTTCGCGAAGGACATGTCCATCACGAGCGCGGGATGGCCCTCGGCCGCCGCGAGGTTCACGAGCCGCCCCTCGCCGATGAGGTACAGCCGGCGACCGTCGGCGAGCGTGAACTCGTCCACGAACGCGCGTGCCTCCCGCGTCTCCACGGCGAGGTCGCGGAGCGCCGCGATCTCGATCTCGACGTTGAAGTGCCCCGTGTTGGAGAGGATCGCGCCGTCCTTCATCCGCTCCATGTGCTGCCGGGCGATCACGTTCTTGTCACCCGTGGCGGTGCAGAAGACGTCGCCGATCTCGGCGGCCGTCTCCATCGGGAGCACCTCGTACCCGTCCATCGCCGCCTCGAGCGCCCGGAGCGGGTCGACCTCGGTGACGATGACGTGCGCGCCCATGCCGCGGGCCCGCATGGCGACGCCGCGGCCGTCCAGCCGTACCCGGCCACGACGAAGCGCTTGCCCGCGAGGAGGACGTTCGTCGCGCGGACGATGCCGTCGATCGTGGACTGGCCCGTGCCGTAGCGGTTGTCGAAGAGGTGCTTCGTCCTCGCCTCGTTCACGGCGATGACCGGGAAGCCGAGCTTCCCGTCGCGCTCGAGCGCCTTGAGCCGGATGACGCCCGTCGTCGTCTCCTCCGTTCCGGCGATCACGTCGCCGAGCTGCTCGCGCCGGGCCGAGTGGAGGACGCCGATCACGTCCGCACCGTCGTCCATGGTCACGTGCGGCCGGTGGTCGACGGCGGCCTCGATGTGCCGGTAGTAGGTGTCGTTGTCCTCGCCCTTGATCGCGAAGACCGCGATCCCGTACTCCTCCACGAGCGCCGCTGCGACGTCGTCCTGCGTGGAGAGCGGGTTCGACGCGCAGAGGACGACGTCCGCGCCGCCGGCCTTCAGGGTGCGAGCAAGGTTCGCGGTCTCGGTGGTCACGTGCAGGCAGGCCGAGACGCGGTGCCCGGCGAGCGGCTGCTCACGCTCGAAGCGCTCGCGGATCGCGGCGAGGACGGGCATCTGCCGGTCCGCCCACGCGATCCGGCGCACGCCTTCGGGGGCGAGCGCGAGGTCCTTCACGTCGTGTCGCTGTGTGGTTGCCATCGTTCCTCTCTCTGTGGGTTAGGCGGCCTCGGTCGCGGTGAGGAGCCGCTCGTGCTTGCGCTGCTCCCACTCGACCCAGGCCGGGGCCGCATGTTCCGCCTCGGGGACGTCCGTGCCCGCGAGCCACGTCTGCACGGCAGCGCGAAGCTCCGGCTCGCGCCGGAGCCGCACCGTGAACGCGAGCTCGTCGAGGCCGACCCCGAAGCGGCCGCGCAGGTCCGCGAGAGCGTTCAGCTGGTTCAGCTCGCGGATCCCGTAGCGCCGGTAGCCGGAGCTGCTGCGCCCGGGGACGACGAGGCCCTCCTGCTCGAGGTAGCGAAGCATGCGCGGAGACCAGCCGGAGCGCCGGCTCGCCTCGCCGATCGTCATCTCACGCACGGCCCAACCTTATCACGACCGTGTAAAGGTTAGGGAGCCGACGTTCCTTCCCGCCCGTACCGGTCCTCCAGCCGCACGACGTCGTCGAGGTGCGGCGTCGAGACCTCGATCACGAGCGTGTCCTCGAGCGCGGTCACGCGGTGGACGGTGCGCGGGCGGAAGCGGAACGCGTCGCCCGGGGCGATCTCGACCTCCTCCAGCATGCCGCCGACCTCCCCCAGCTCGAGCCGCGCGCGACCCTCCTGCACGAGCCAGGCCTCGTCCTTGACCTCGTGGTACTGGAGGCTGAGGGACTCGCCCGCACGCACGAAGAGCAGCTTGCCGACGTACGCCTCGCCCTCGGCCCAGACGAGCTCCCAGCCCCAGGGCTTCTCGACGCGGCGGGGGCTCGTTCGGAACCCGCTCACGAGAACCGGAGCGCACCGTCGGGGATGACCTGCCCCGCGCCGACCCGGAGCCCGTGGTCGAGGACGTTGCCCCCTCCCACCCTCGAGCCCGGCCCGACCACCGCGAGGTTGTGCAGCTCGCACCCGGGGCCGAGCTCGGCGTCGTCGCCCACGATCGAGCCGACGACCGTCGCACCCTCCCCGACCGTGACTCGCGCACCGACGACGGCGTTCTCGACCACGCCTCCCCGCTCGAGGCGCGACCCGGCGCCGAGCACGGCGAGGCTCCCGAGCCTGGCTCCCTCCGCGACGACGGCCTGCGGGCCGACGTAGACGGGCGGCACCAGCCGCGCGCCGGAGTGCACCTCCGCGGTCGGGTCCACGAGCATGAAGTCGGGCCCGAGGGCCTCTCCCACCTCGGTCTGGAAGAGCCGCTCGAGCACGTCCCGGTGGGCCTGCAGGTACGAGCCCGGCGTCCCCACGTCGAGCCAGTAGCCGTCCAGCGCGAGCCCGAACACCGACCCCTCGGCGGCGAGCTTCGGGAAGACCTCGCGCTCGATGGAGACCGGGCCGCCGGGCGCGACGAGCTCGAGCGCCTCCGGCTCGAGCACGTACAGGCCCGCGTTGATGAGGTCCGTGTCGATCTCCTCCGGCCGCGGCTTCTCGAGGAAGCTCTCGACGCGTCCGTCCGCGGCGAGGCGGACGAGGCCGTAGCGGCTCGGGTCGGCCACCGGCGTCAGCAGGATCGTCGCCTTCGCCCCGGTCTCGCGGTGGAACTCGACCAGCCGATCGAGATCCGCCTCCCGGAGCGAGTCGCCGTTGAGCGCGAAGAAGGTCCCGGCGAGATCGCGGCCGGCGAGCCCGATGGAGCCGCCGGTGCCGAGCGGCTCGTCCTCGACGACGTACTCGAGCGCCACCGGGCCGTACCGGTCGCCGAAGGCGGCCTGGATCTGGTCCGGGAGGTGCCCGCAGGAGACGATCCCCCGCTCGACGCCGTAGCGAGCGAGATGCTCGAACGTGAAGGCGAGCAGCGGCCGGTCCACGAGGGTCAGCATGTCCTTCCGCGTACGGTCGGTGAGCGGGCGGAGCCTCGTGCCCTGCCCCCCCACCAGGATGACCGCGGGCAGGCTCACGCTGCGGGTCGGCCGATGCCCTCGTACTCGAACCCGAGCGCGCGCAGCTCCGCCGGATCGAGCGCGTTGCGCCCGTCCACGACCAGGCGCGTGCGCATCCTCGCTGCGGCCTCCGCCCAGTCGAGGTCACGGATCTCGGGCCACTCGGTCACGACGACCGCCGCGTCGGCACCGTCGAGCGCCTCCAGCGCCGAGCCGGCGATGTCGGCCCCGTGGACGTGCGCGTGGCCGTCGGCGACGGGATCCCAGGCGCTCACCTCCGCGCCCTCGGCGAGCAGGCGGCCCGCCAGGACGAGGCTCGGAGCCTCCCGCATGTCGTCCGTGCCGGGCTTGAAGGCGAGGCCGAGGAGCGCGATCTTCCTGCCGCGCAGCGGCCCGAGGCGCCGCTCCAGCTTG
>CAZMUG010000186.1:0-4886 GCA_964569165.1 uncultured Gaiellales bacterium | reverse complement strand
GTCGTCGCCGCCTTTCGCGAGTCCTACCTCCTCGACTACTCGAACGAGCGCTCGAGGTTCATGTTCAACTTCGGCGACGGCGCCGTCGCCGGCCTCCTCGTCGCCGACGCCGACCGCAACCTCGTGCTCGCCTCCCACGCGATCACCGACGGCTCGTTCGCGCTCCAGGTCAAGGTGCCGGCGGGCGGCTCGGTCGAGCCGGCCTCGCTCGACAGCGTCCGGGGACGCCGCCACTTCCTCGACGTCGCCGACCCGGCCGCGATGAAGGGTGGGCTCGACGAGGTCTCCCTCCCGAACTTCGTCGCCGCGGCCCGGGGTGCCGTCGAGCGCTCGGGCTTCCGCCTCGAGGACGTGACGTACCTGTGCGGGATCCACATGAAGCGCTCGATGCACGACGCCCTCGTCGGCGCCCTCGGCGTCGATCCGGCCCGGGCCGCGTACCTCGACGATACTGGGCACATGAGCGGCGTCGATCCCCTGCTCGCGCTCGACCGGGCGGTGCGGGCGGCGGTGGTCGGGGACGGGGACCTGGTGCTCCTGCTCGCCGCCGGCACCGGCTACACGTGGGCGGCGACGGCGGTCCGGTGGGGGCCCGCGTGAGCGCGCTCGCGGACCTCGTCGGCGCCGAGCTCGGGCCGACCGAGTGGCGCGAGGTGACGCAGGAGCGGATCGACGCCTTCGCGGCGGCGACCGACGACCCGCAGTGGATCCACACCGATCCCGAGCGAGCGGCCGAGGGCCCGTTCGGGACGACGATCGCGCACGGCTTCCTCACGCTCTCGCTCTGCGTCCCCATGCTGTCCGAGGTGCTGCCGCCGGCGGAGCGGATGGTGGTCAACTACGGAGTCGACCGCGTGCGCTTTCCGGCCGCCGTTCCCGCCGGCTCCAGGATCCGCGGCCGCTTCCGCGTCGCCTCGGTCGAGGCGGCTGCGCTGGGCGAGCGCGCGACGATCGAGGCCACCGTGGAGTGCGACCGGGCCGAGAAGCCGGTGTGCGTGGCGCAGCTCGTCGTCCTCGCGGCCGCGTGAGCGGCGCGCGGGACGAGCGGAGGGCCGCTCTCGTCACGGGCGCGGCGAGCGGCATCGGGCGCGCGATCGCCGCTCGCCTCGAGGCCGACGGCTGGGACGTGCTCGCGGTCGACCTGGAGCCCGACCCGGACGGGCCCGGGGCTCAGGTCGCCGCCGACCTCACGGGGCGCGACGCGAACCGCGACGCCGTCGCCGCCGCGCTCGACCGCTTCGGCCGGCTCGACGCGCTGATCCCGAACGCGGGCTTCCAGCACGTGGCCCGGGTGGAGGAGTTCCCCGAGGACGCGTGGGACCGGCTCGTGGCCCTGCTCCTGACGAGCCCGTTCCTGCTCGCTCGCTACGCCTGGCCCGCGCTGCGCGCGTCGGGCGACGGGCGGGTCGTGGTCGTCGCGTCCGTGCACGGGCTCGTCGCGTCGCCGTTCAAGGCCGCGTACGTGGCGGCGAAGCACGGTGCCCTCGGGCTGGTCAAGACGCTCGCCCTGGAGGGAGCGCCCGACGGGATCGCCGTATCCGCCGTCTGTCCCGGGTACGTTCGCACGCCGCTCGTGGAGGCTCAGATCGCGGCCCAGGCCGAGGCCCACGGCGTGCCGGAGGAGCGCGTTCTCGAGGACGTGCTGCTCGCGCCCCAGGCGGTCAAGGAGCTGCTCGAGCCGGACGATGTGGCGGATGCCGTCTCGTACCTGCTCGGGCCGGCCGGGCGCTTCGTCACCGGCTCGCCGCTCGTCCTCGACGGGGGCTGGTCGGCGCGGTAGCCGTTCGCCCGCCCGACCGGCCTTTCCGTTTCCTTACAGCGTGATCAGGCGCCTCTGCTACTCTGGCGCGCCGGTGGGACTGAGGAGCTTCACACTCCTGGCCGCTCTCGCGGCCGTTCTTTTGCTCGGGCTGCCCTCTGCAGCCATGGCGGGCAACTTCGACGAGGCGGCGATGGGGTGCACCGGCGAGGATCCGGCGACGTGCGCGACCGCGACGACCGGGACGCCCTACTCGCTGATCGTTCGCCTCCAGGGCGACGAGGACACCGGATGCGCCGTCGTGTCGGTGAGCTCGGGCACCCTGCCTCCGGGACTGAGCATCACGCAGCAGTTCAACGAGACGAAGTACGCCGTCATCAGCGGGACGCCGACCCAGGAAGGCCGGTACGAGTTCTATCTGAACGTCAACTACTACAACCGGGGCTGCCCGAAGCCGGACTCCCAGGATCGATTCGTCATTCCCGTCAACCCGGGCCTCCCCAAGCTCACGATCGGCCCCGAGTCGACGACGCCCGGCACCACCGGCACGCCGTATTCGCTTCAGATGACCGCGACGGTCGAGGGGGCGAAGACGTGGTCGATCAACTCGGGCGCGCTTCCGCCGGGTCTCGCGATCGATGCGAGCACGGGCTTGATCTCGGGAACGCCGACCGCCTCGGGCTCGTACACGTTCGAGGTGCTGGCGAAGATGGCGAGCGACACGCGGCAGGACACGAAGGTGCTCGGGATCGTCATCCGAGACCCCGTCAGCATCGTCGCGAGCGAGCCGTTCACGGATGCGCGACGAGCTCCGACGGAGGTCAGCGCGCCCTTCGACGCAACCTTCACTGCCAGCGGGGGCGACGGCACCTACACGTGGGCGCTCGCAGCCGGGTCCCTGCCGGACGGCCTGGCGTTCGCCGACGGGTCGATCACGGGGAAGCCCACGACAGCGGGGGTGTACCCGTTCGCGGTGAGCGTCACCGACTCGGAGGGTCGCGTCGCCACGTATGCGGCGCGGATCGTCGTGGCCGAGAAGCTCGCCGTCTCCACGCTCCTCCTCAGGCCCGGGAAGGTCGGCAAGCGCTACGCGACGAGGCTCAGGGCCACCGGCGGTGTCATTCCGAAGACCTGGAAGGTCCTGCGCGGACCACTGCCGAGAGGCATCAGGCTGGACCGGACGCTCGGTGTCCTCGCCGGCGTTCCGAAGAAGGCGGGTCGCTATCGCGTGACGTTCGAGGTCGAGGATGCGCTCGGGATCACCTCGCACAAGACGCTGCGCATCGTCATCGCCGCCGCTCCCAAGAAGCCGCGGCACCGCCGCTAGGCGCGCGAACGGCGATCCGCTGCCGTCGTGAGCCCGCGTGTGCTGCGGGCGGCTTACTGCTCCGGGTGCATCGCGGTGGCTCCGTGCGGCACCCGGTTGCCGCCGGAGCCGGCGGGCGCTCGGTCGCTCCTCCTCTAGACGCTCGTCCGCAGAGCGACCTCGTACCTCGAGACGGACGCCCGGCGTCCGGGCGTCTCCGGGGCCGGCATCGCGCCGAGGATCTCGTCGCCGGCCCGGTAGTCCTCCTCGGTGTCGAAGAAGACGAGCACGAGCGAGCTCTCGGCGTCGGGATCGTGGAGGACGAGTATCTCGGTCGCGTTCATCCCCTCCGGCTGACCGCCCTCGGTGATCTCGCGCCGGAGCTCCTCGACCCGCTCCGTGGTGACTCCTTCGAACGACACAACTCGTGCAAGCGACATCCGAGCCTCCCTCTCGATTGCCCGAACCATACGCGTCCGTGCTCGCTCGGAACCATCGCCCCGGGGCTGTTACCGTCCCCGGACGTGTTCGACGAGCCCTTCTTCGCCGGCGAGTTCCCGAGGCGCACGCGTGAGTTCAGCCGCGAGCACGGCGGGCTCGGCGTCCGCCTCGAGTTCGTCACGCGCGAGGGGGAGCGGCTCGACGTCCTCGAGTTGAGACCGGTGAGCGAGGGAGTCCGGCTGGTCACCCGCGACGAGCGCCTCGTCTTCCTGCCGTACGGCGAGATAGCTCACCTCGACGTCTCGGTCCTGCGGGACCACCGCATCGAGTCGTTCGAGCTGCCCGCGGACGGGTAGCGGCTTCCTCCCGGGGGCCGAGCCGCGCGGTGAAGCCGCCCGGGTCGGCCCTTCTCCGACGCCCGGTTAGCATGGCGCCCGGGTGCTGACCGTCTTCACCGTGCCGAAGCCGTTCGAGGGGCACATCGCAGTGATCCAGCGCAATGCGATTCGAAGCTGGACCAGCCTCGACCCCGCATGCCAGGTGATCGTCTGCGGCGACGAGGTGGGGTGTCGCGAGGTCGTCTCCGAGTTCGATCTGGAGCACGTCCCCGACGTCCAGCGGAACGGGCTCGGAACCCCGCTGCTCGGCTCCGTCTTCGAGCGCGCGGAGGAGCGGGCGACCCGGGATCTGCTGTGCTACGTCAACGCCGACCTGATTCTCTTTCCCGACTTCCTCGATGCCGTGAGACGCGTGGCCGCCGCTCGCGCGCGCTTCCTCGTCGTGGGTGAGACGACCGATCTCGACGTCGCCGGGGAGGTTGTGAGCACCCCGGACCGGCAGGCACTGCGCCGCCGGGCGCTCACGTCGGGCGTGGTGCGCGGACGCAGGTGGATCGACTTCTTCGCGTTTCCCCGGGGTGCGGTCGCCCGCCTGCCCCAGTTCGCCGTGGGACGTCCCTACTGGGACAACTGGATGATCTGGCGTGCTCGGAGCTCGCGGATCCCCGTCGTCGACGTGTCGCCGTCGACGGTGGTGGTGCATCAGCAGCACGGGTACGGCCACGTCAAGCACGCGACCGGAAAGCGCTGGCAAGGCCCGGAAGCGGACGCGAACCTCGAGCTGGTCGGCGACCCCGAGAAGGTCTTCTCGCTCGACCACGCGACTCACCGGCTGACCGAGAGGGGCCTGGCCCGGACCGACCAGGGAGGGCTCACGCACCGCCTCGAGACCGAGCTTCTTCTCCACCAGCGGGCGATTCCCCTGTATCGCGTCCTGCGTGCCAGGCACCGGTGGCGCGCGTCCTCCTGAGGCCGCTCCCGGGATGCACCTGCTGCCGAGCTCTCGGTGAGACCGTCGAGCCACTCCGCGGCCTGGCTGGAG
>CAZMUG010000185.1:0-4950 GCA_964569165.1 uncultured Gaiellales bacterium | reverse complement strand
CGACCACGGCAGCGGCGAGCCGGCTTCGACGAAGTCATCGTCGTCAACCAAAACGGGCGCCGCGCCGCCGGTAACGGTGCCGGTGTAGTACGTGTCGTCGTCGGCCGCGGTGCCGACCTTCAGGATGAAGGAGGTGGTGTCATCGGCCTTGGCCGAGATGCCCGTCAGTTGTAATTCGCGCCCGTGCTTGAAGTGGGCGGTGACGTCGGCCGTGAGCGTCCCGGGGATGACAACGGGGAAAGCGAACGTGTTGCCTTGCATGGTGGGTTCTCCTTTAGAGGTTGATCCGGTCGATTAGCCGGCGACGTTGCGCTTGCCGATGCCGCGCCAGGAGGCCACGCCCACCATGAACTCGTCGCGCACCTTGATGGGCAGCACGTCGTTGGTGAACAGCAGGCCGTTGGTCGGGTCGGCGGCGAACCAGATGGTCGGCAGCGGGTGTTGCCGGCCGCCCTGCTGGTAGGCCATGACCAGGGTGCGATGCACCTCCGGGCGCACCATGAAGGCCCAATCGGTGGCGTCGGTCCACTCCGGGACGACCAGGAGGCGCGGCCGCATGTCGTACTCGTCGAAGTCGCCGCGCAGCGGCTCGTGGGCCGTCGGGTAGCCGAGCTCGCCGTATCCGAAGGCTTTGCGGGCTTTGTAGAGCAGTTCAGCCGGCAGTAAGAGCCAGTAGGGGTAGATAGCCATCGGCTTCGTCGTGCCCAGTTCGGTCTGGTCGTATACCTGCTGCCGGGCGGCCTCCCAGGAAGCCTGGACGTCGGCGTCCGTCGCGCCCAGGGCGGTGGTGGCCAGGTTACCGTGGGTGCTATGGAAGAGAGCGTTGGTGTCGTTCATGGTCGGGCCGACACCGGCGTTCATGGTAAAGATACCGGCGACAGCCGCCGAACGGGTGTTCCACGCGGCCTGCACCAGCTTGCGTGGCAGCTCGCTGGTCAGTCCCAGGTCGTCCTGGAGGATGGCGTTGCGCGTGATGCCGATCATCTGGCCGTACTTGTAGAAACTGGCCGTCTCCTTTGAGTCGGAGATGGTCGTCTCCTGGTATGGCGCGCCGTCGGGCATCTTGGGTAGCTCGCCCAGGTTGCCGAACTGCTTGAACTCCAGGTCGCGCATCGTGCCGTCGTTGGGGACGACATCGGCGACCTTCTCGAACCAGCGTCGGGCGCCGAGGTTGCCGGTCTCGTCCTGCATGATGGCCTGGATGGTGCGAACCATCATGTTCGGCAGGGCGGTCGGGGTGACTGCCGCCGCCTTCACGATGCCCATCGCGTCATCGGCGCTGAACTGTCCGAGGATGTTTGAGTCGCCGGTCCACGATACCCACAGCTGGCGCAGTGAACGCATGTTAGCCGAGGGCGTCTTGGCGTCGCGGGCCCCGAAGATGTAACGGAGCGCTTCTTCGGTGCGGCTGAACTCGTCACTGACGATGGTCGCCGCCGGCTTAGGCGTGTTGATAACCGCCTGGGCCGACAGGAGTTCGGTCAGCTCATCGCGGGCGGCGTCAATGGCCGCGGTGACGGCGTCGAGCGTCGGGTAGTCGCCTCGCAGCAGCCGGTCGGTCATGCGCGACGGCAGCTTGGCGTCGCGGATCATCTGCGCCGCCATCTGCCGGCGCGCGGCGGCGATCCAGTCCTGCAACTGCTCCATATCCTGCATGACCGGCGTCGCGTCGACGCTGGTCGGTTCGTCCGCGACAGCGTCGGGGGTGAGGGTTACTTCGTCCATAGCGGTATCTCCTGGGGGTGGGGGTGGGGCGGGTGTGGCCTCCACGGCGGCGGCCTGGAAGAATCGGGCCGTGGCGACGGCCGGTTTGAACACGATGTCGGCCGACTGGATACTGCGGAAGCCGGTGATGGTGCCGGCGTCGGCCGCCACCTGCGGGTAGCAGACGATCGACACGCCAATGTCGGGACGGCGGCTGTCCGGCTCGGCCAGGGCGGCGAAGACGTGGCGCACCAGGCCCGGGTTGTGGACGGTCAGTTCGGCCGCCGCGGCCAGGCGGTCGTCGGGCAGGGCCTTCAGCGTGGCGGCGTCCCAGACGCCGACGTAGTCGCGCATGGTCGGGTGACTCTGGCCGTGGTCGAGGAAGCAGGCCAGGCCGTTGAAGCGGCCGGCGGTCACCGCCTCCTGCAACGCCTGGGCGGTGAAGGTGTAGCGGCCGCGGCCGTCGGCCATGTCACGGATCGGCCCTTCGGCCACCAGGACGGCGCGGCGCTTACCCTCAGTGCCAGCCATTTCGATGCAGGCGTCGGGGGAGGCCAGACGACCGGTGACGGGCGTGATGAGTGCGGCCGCATCGGCACGGGGAGAGACCGAGGGCGTAGCCTCAGTTACCGGTAGTTCAACATCATGGGCTTCCGGTAATCTCCCCTCTTCCTCACCGGCCGGTGTCGGGGCGGGGGGCGGCGCGGCCGTCGCGGTCACGTCGTCGCTCGGGTCTGGGATTGCGGTCTTCGGGTCCGCGCTCGCCGGGTCGATCGGTGGGGTGGGGGGCCCCGGCGCGGTTGTCGCCGCCGGTGCGGCTTCCGGGCCTGTTTCCGGCGAGTTGGCGCTCTTCGCGTCGTCGTTGCTCTCGTTCGCATTGCGCATAGTCTTGCTCCATTGTATCGAACAGATCGTCGGTTATTTCCAGCCCAATGTGGCCGGCGATGTGGCCGAAGAGGGCGCGGCGCAGCGCCGGGCTGTGGAGGTTGGCCAGGGCGGTGGAGAGATCGACCGCGCCGGCGGCCAGGTCGCGCCAGGCGGCGGCGACGCGCTCGTCGTCGTCCTTGGTGATGTCGGCGATGTTGAAGGTAATGAGTTCGGAGGTAGGGCGCTTTCGGAGCGCGCCGAGCACGTAGGCGCGGTGGCTGGCGCCGAGCAGCAGTCGGCGCAGCAGGTGCAGGAAGGCGCGCTGCTTGCGCTTCAGGTTACGGAAGGTGTTGTACTCGACGATCTGGGCCGTCGAGAAGTTCATGCCCGTCACATCGCCGAACCAGAACGGTGGCAGGCCGAGCCCGGCCAGGATGTCCAGGCGCAGAGCGAAGAGGTCCGGGCGGCGTCGGCGCCGCGGATGTTGGGCGTGATCGCCTCCCACTGTTCCGAATCGGATTTGACGATGATCGAGCCGGACTGGGGCGGCGTGGCGTACTTGGCGGAGGCCTCGGCCACCTTGCCGGCCGGCACGGTCACGAACCAGTTGAACAGGCGCATGGCCCAGTGCAGGCGCGAGCGGTCTTTGAGGATCTGCTTGTAGGCATTGGCCTCATCCAGAGCGGTGGCCAGGTCCGACTGGCCCCACAGGCTGCCGACGGGCGCGTTGATCTTCCCGTGAAAGACGCACTCGGCCGTCGGCTCCAGGTCGTCGGCATAGGCCGGGTAACGTTTGGTCGTGCCGTCGCCGGCGGCGACGATGAAGGCGACCTCGCGCTCGAAGTCGGTGGGGCTGACCTCGATGTCCAGCACCATGTCGTAGGGCAGCGGCCGGATGTAGCTCATGCCCGACAGGCCGTCGGTGAACATGAGGACGAAGATGTCGCCGGCGATGATCTGCTCGGCGGCGATGACCGGCAGGCGTGCGTCCATGTCGTTTTCGGGATGGTCCCAGAAGCGGTTGAGGAAGCGCTCCAATTCCGGGCTGGGGCTGCCGGGGCGGATGCCGTCGTCGCCGATGAGGTGGTCGACCTTGAGCTCCACTGCCCGGTAGAGCATCGAGTTCTCGCGGTAGCCCTGCAGGGCGCGCTTGCGCTCGCGGGTCATGACGCTGCGCGGCTGGTCGGTGATACCCGCGCCGGTGGTGGCCGCGTGCCAGATGGGCGAGTTGTCGGCCAGGTTGGGCCGGATGGCTAGGGCGAGGCGGTGGAGCGTCGCGGCGACGCGGGCGCGGAGGGTGGTCGGTTCGGTGTCGGTGCGGGTCATTGTTTATGGGCAGCGCATCGCTAATTCCTACCCAGGGATTGTAGAGCCGCCCGGCGTGGGTTTTCGTCCAGCAGCCGGTTGACGATAACGGGGCGGCTGCGGCGCAGGTTGAGGTATTGCAGGTGCCGGTAGTAGACGGGGGAGTGGAAGTAGTCGATGGCCGACTGGCGGGCCTCGCGCGCCCCGGTCTCCTTGGAGACGCTGGTCATGTCGGCGATGGCCAGGCGGATGATGTTGAGAACCAGCATTCGCGCGCCGTCTTCGGGGCTGGCGATGAGGCCGGTCAGGTCGGTGCGGTAGGAGGTGTCGGCGATGAGACGGCCGTCGAGCGCGGGGTCGGCCGGGCGGCTGGGGTCGATGAGGCGGAGGGCTTCGACAAGGCTGCGGGCGCGTTTCATAGGGCACTAGTCGTACATGGGCGCGTCCTCCTGCAAGATGTAAGGGTCGGCCGATTGCAGGACGACGGCGGCGGTGTAACCGATACTGAGTTTCTGGTCGGCGACCAGGCGGTGGTACTCGGCGATGAGCGCCGCCGACAGCAGCCGGTCGTCGTGGACGTAGAGGTTGCCCTGGCTGGTGGCGATGCGCAGCGTGGCCGGCACGCCCCACTGCAGGTCTTTGTCGAAACGCCCTTCCGGCGGCAGGTCGTAGCCACAGTGGGTGCACTGCTGCCAGAACCACCAGCCGTCGGACAGCTCCCGGTGGGCGCCCATGAGGCTGGACGACGCCGCGCGATTGTGGTCGAACACGTCCCTTCCTCCGTCGGGGCGGCAGTTCGGTGGCAACAATTTTACGTCGAATTGCCCTGAAACAGCCGGTCGAATTCCCGGATCACATCAGGCCCAAACACCTCGGCCATTAAGGTGGCTCTCCGTGGGCAGCAAACTGTCAACGAGCGGGCGCGGGCGGTGGTTGGCCGTCGCGGTCTCGCTCGCGGTGTCCGCGGGCATGGTCTACGCCCAGACCACCGCGACCCCGCCGCGGCAGGCCGAGACACCGCCCGGCGTCGCCGAGCAGCAACCGACACCGGCGATGGCGGCGCCGCCGCCGACC
>CAZMUG010000184.1:0-5003 GCA_964569165.1 uncultured Gaiellales bacterium | reverse complement strand
CTCATAGATGGTGTCGCCGAGATAGATGTGCGGCTCGACGCCGTGCAGATAGAGGTTCATCAGCGCGAGCCGCCTCGGACGCGCCACGAGGTCCTGGCCGAAGTAGGTCTTCGTCCGGACGCGCCTGGCGACGGACCGCTCAAGCGCTCCACCCTTGGTCTCCTCCTTCAACCACTCATAGGCTGCCACCAGGAACCCGCCGGTGCCGCACGCCGGGTCGCAAATGGTTAAATCCGCGTGAGTTCTGGGATCTGGCTTCATGCACCGGACGATGGACTGAATCAGGACACGCGGCGTGAAGTACTGGCCCGCGCCCTTCTTGCCCTCACTAGCCGCCTTCTCGAGCAACCCCTCATAAGCCGCGGCTTTGATGTCCACGCCCAGACTGGTCCACTCGGTCTCGTCGATCAGGTTGACGAGCTTTTTCAGGTTGACGGGATTATTGAAACGGGACTGCGCCTCGGCGTAGATGTCGCCGAGGATGCCGGGCGTCTTTCCCAACTTGCGCAAAATGTCCGTGTAGCCGTCCACCAGGTCGGAGCCGCTCTTGTCGCGTAGCGTGGGCCAGTTGCAGCCCTTGGGCAGCTCGACATCACGCTCATCTGCCATCTTCAGGAACAGCAGGAAAGTTATCTGTTCGATGTAATCGCCATAATCAACCCCGTCGTGGCGGAGCGTGTGGCAAAACCCCCAGAGTTTCTGGACAACGTCACTCATGCTGCGATGGCCTCATTGATGACTGCGAGCAGGTCCGACAACCTGCCGTTGAATGCTCTCTTGGCCGCGCCCCACCCGCCTGCGCTCTGCAGGATCGGGACGTTCTCGAAGTCCTCTTCGTCAATCGAGAGGTTCGCAACCAGGTGATCGTGAATCCGATCGAGCCACTTCTGCTGCGCGGGCGTGAAGGTCCGGCCAGCCGTCAGTCGTTCGAAGGCTCGGGTCACACGTTCTTCAGCGGTCAACAGGGGCTGCCCCTCTTCCGCCGCGTGCTTGACCATCGAGATGATGTCGACAAGCGCCTTCTGGTAGCGCACCTTGTGGGCCTTCTCGAGAACGTCCGGCGTGAACCGTTCGGGCGCCGCCAGCAGCTTGGCCTTCAGCTCAGTCAGTGCTTCGGTGCTCCACTCCTTTGGTCGCGCGAGAAGGATTCCGATGGCATCCACCTTATCGGCGTTCTCCTTCACATACCTCGCGAACGCCTCCAGGTAGTCCTCTGGTTTGTACTCGCGCCCGGATGTCTCCCGAACAAGCCACGTCGACGAGACGATGTCCTCGTACCCGTTGGCCTTGATGAAAGTCCGGGGTGGGCGCGGGTAGTTCACGAGGAGGTCTTGCAGAGACTCCGTCCTGAGCAACTTCATCGTCGGCACGAATTCCCGCCGCAGCAGGCCAGGAAGGTCCCGGGCGAAGCGGCCGACGTCGCCGTCAGGTATGCCCTCGGCTTGGAACAGCGGCCTGGCATCTCCCGACATCTCCTTGTCCACGCGCTGAAGCCGACGAACCAGACACCGGATGTTGTAGTCGCGGTCGCGGTTGTTCCAGATGTCTTCGATGATCTCGTGAATCGTCCGCGGCGCCGTCTCGGGTGGTTCGGCGGTGATGGCCGTGGCGGTCCGGAAGTACTCGAGCAGCGTCCCGTCGAAGCAGTCGAACACCGTGAAGTGGGACTTGTCGGGATAGCGCTCTCCCTTGCGGGTCCCTCGTCCGAGCATCTGCTCGAAGAGGATGCGAGACTTGACCTGCCTGAGAAAGACGATGAACTCGAGGTCGGGGATGTCGATGCCGGTGGTCATCAGGTCCACCGACACCACGATCCCCGGCTGCGGCCGATTCCGGAACTCCCGGATGAGCTGCAGGGGCCGGTCGGCCCGCCCCGTGATCTTGCGCACGAAGGACTGGCCCCGGCCGAAGACGTCGACGGCCAAGTCGACGAGTTGATCGGCGTGCGAGGTGTGCGGCAAGTCGTTATCCGCGAAGATCAGGGTCTTCGGGAACCGGCCGTATCGCTGTTCGTGTTCGTCCGTGTACTTGCGGAGTTCTTCCAGGATCTTCTGATTCGAGTCGCGGGACGTGACGTGGCGTTCCACATCGGTCGGGTCGAAGTCACGCTGATCTTCGAGTTCGTCCAGGCGCTCCGTCCCCGTCTCGGGGTTCACCAGCTTAACCCGGTCGCCCTCCTTCAGAAACACCCCTCTCATCCGCACGTCGGACTTCACCTTGACGACGTCGTAATCCACCAGAAAGCCCTCGCGCACGGCCCGGGCATACTCGTAGCGGTAGACGACGTCGTTGAAGTACGCCTTCGTGTGCGCCGCCGGCGTCGCCGTCAGCCCGATCTTGATGGCATCGAAATGGTCGAGGGTATTGCGCCAGACCGACTCTTCATCGGTCGTGTAGCCACGGTGGCACTCGTCGGCAATTACGATGTCGAATGCGTGGCTTGGAATCCGCAGTTGTTCGGCGTCGTCATCAACCTCCTCGTCGCCGCCCCAGACGGCCTGGCGGCCGAACAAGTTGATCGCCATCCGCTGGATCGTGCAGACGTATACAAAGGCGTGCTTCGGTTGTGGCTTCTCCAGGTAGGACTTGGGCAACACCTTCGGGTCAAACTTCTCGCCGTCACCAAGATCGTCGCGCTGGAAGCGCTGGCTGTAGACCTCGTAGATCTTGTCGAACTTCTTGCTCGGTTCAGGCTCGAAGGAGGCGAATGCCCGGACGGCCTGCGCGGCGAGTGCGCGGCGGTCCACCAGGAACAAGATGCGCTTGCCGACTCCGGATTCGAGCAGCCGGTAGACCTGGTTCACGAGCGTGAAGGTCTTGCCGGTGCCCGTCGCCATCGCCAGCAGCATCTGCCGCTTCCGTTTCACGATGGCATCTTCGACGGCGGTGTTCGCGTCGATCTGGTACGGCCGAAGCCGCGGGTGGGCGTTGGGATGGCTCGAAAACCACTCGGCCGCAGTTTCGAGGTCGCGCTGGAACATCTCGCGTAGCCCGGCGGGCGTGGGGAACCGCGACAGCTGTCGAGACCGGTTCAGCGTCTTGCGAACGTCCTGAAACCACGTCACTTCCCCGTTCGTTGAGTAGAGGAAAGGCACTCGATAGCCAGCGACGTCAATCGGTCCCTCCGTTGCTCCCTTCGAGTAGCGTTCCGCCTGAGTCAAGACATTCTGCGGCCCGAGCGTGACCTTCTTGGCCTCCACGAGACCGAGGAGGACGCCGTCGACGACGAGCGCGTAGTCGGCGGGACCGTTCTCTGTCGGGTACTCTTCAATCGCGTGGTGGCGGTAGGTCTTCAACGACTTCCGCTCGTCGAACGGCACGATCTCCCAGCCGCACTCGCGCAGCTTGGGATCGATGCGGGTTCGACGGGTCCGGCGTTCGGACTCGCTTGACCGGGAATCGGATGAGGGACGAGGTGTCATTGAGAATGATGTTGTCGGGGCTCGCGCCAAGGATCCAGTCGATGGAGCAGATGATGTGGGCGCGAACCAGGAAAGTCAATAACGGCGGGACGGAGCGCTGTGGTTCTAATGATACGGAACAGATCGGCAACCGGCAAGGCCCACTCGCACAGTCCGAAGCGAGTCTCACGCCCAACCGACGTCGCGATAGTCGCCGAACTAGCCGCCCGAACCTCCCCGCTGATTTGCCGAAGCGGCACTGTCCCTACGTGAGCTTCTGTGTCCCGTACGTGTCGAGGTGGTCACCGCAGTGGCCTACGATGACTACTCCGGTCGATTCATCGACGGCGAAGTGAACGCGGAGGCACTTTGGACTCTTGTTCCCGTACTTGATGTGCGGCGTGATATCCAGTGTCGCGCCCTTGTACTCCAGTTGACGCAGCTGCATCAACTTGTTGTCTTTCTTCGTCTGCTTGCCCTCAGTCCACGAAAGCTCAAACCCACTCCTCGTCCGGTATTCGTCGGCGATCGTACCACCAGACGGGGTCTCCTTTCCCAGGAGCGGATGAAGGTCCACGGCAATTGAGCGTAGTATCCGCCAAACGACATCGAGCTCGGCACGATCCTTGTTGATACTCGCCCTTGCCGCTGACTTCCGGGCTCGGTCGGTGAACACAACGCGATCACCCCAAAGCGCGGTCACCCAGTCGATCACACCCTCGACGTCGTGCGGACACCCGGCCAGGCTCTCAAGGGTGAGCCTACCAGCGCGCAGAGCCTGCGCCTGTGTCTCGGCCGCCTCGGCGCGCGCTCGCTCCCGATCACGCTGGAACGTCATCCTGCCAAGTTGCGTCGACAGTTCTTGGACTTCATCATCTCGACGTTCAACAAGCCCTTTCAGATCGTTCAGGTCCTTCTGAAGAGCGACATTGTCTTGTTCGAGCAGCTCCAAGAGTTCGCGGTCGGGCGAAGTGGCCAGTTGTTCACGAAGGGCCGCGAAGCGTACTTCTCGGGCACGACGTTCGACGTCCTCGATGCACCACACAACATCCGGGAAGCCGACGGGCAGCCTTCGGGCGACAGCCGAGACGAAGTAACCCTCAATCGGTGCTGGATTCGCGGCGTCAATGTCGATTCCGCGCACGAACCGATGTCGGCGGTAGTCCGACTCGGGCGTCTCGATACGTACACCCTGCAGGTAAAGTCGGGCCGTGCCGTTGGTACAACGAAGTACGTCCGGTAACACGAACCCTAGCTCCTCCGCCACATCTCCGGCGGGAGCCACCACTACTTGGGCGGTGCCAGCCAGTAAGCGGGCGATTCGCGAGGCGTCCAGCTTGGGACTCCCGGTGCCGCGATCGCAGGACAAGAGCAGTAACGGGCAACGACGTTCAGGATCCGCCAGCCTAGAGATGAGCTGGGCGCCTTGACCGACTGCGAGGACTTCCGGTAGCGCCCGGAGTACGGCTGATCCTGCGGTTGCGTGCCAGTGCTGAGTTGTGAGTAGTTTGGTGATGATCCTCGGGGCGGAAGGTGTAGGTGGCTCGGGCTCTTCTCCTACAAACCCAGGATGGAGTGCGTTCGACACCTGCATCGCTAATC
>CAZMUG010000183.1:0-5013 GCA_964569165.1 uncultured Gaiellales bacterium | reverse complement strand
CCCCACCCGGCTGTCATCGCTCAGGAACGGGGCCGCCTGCTTGAGTGCGCCGTACAGGTACGCATTCGGCTGTTCCCGCAGGAGCCAGTTGGTCCCGCTGGCCGCGAGGTCGAGTCGCTCCTCGTACCGGATCGCCGCGTCATAGGTGGTATCCGGCACGGGCCCCAGGATCAGGTCCGTATCCTCCACCGCGTAGGCGATGGGCTGGCCGGGGACATTCCCCATCTGCAGCCGGAGCCCCATCACCTGCTCAAACGTCCGCACCGACAACGGCATCGGCGCCATGATCCCGCTCATCACGGTCACGCCCAGGAGCGTGCCCACGTCGGCGGGGAGCGCCGTGATCCCACCGGCCAACTGCAGCGACCCGCTCCGCACCTGCCGGGTGGTGGCCTGCGCCCGGAGATCCGCTTCCGCCAACTGGATGAACTCCGGTATCCGGGTCACCGTGTCGGGATCGTCCCGGACCAGCCATGCCGCAATCGCCGATTGCAGGGCGGTGTAGGAGTCGATCATGCACGCACCAGCGTCCGGGCCTTGTGGACCAGTGCATGGCCGTGGGTGTAGTCCATCACCCCCACATGCCGCACCTGCCGGGACAGCACATGGTCCACGGTGATCGTATGGCCCGCGAGGCGCACGGCCCGGCAGAACGCCACATCCTCACCCGTATAGTCCTTGATGCTGTCGTCCCATTCCTGCGGGAACCACGGCTGGGGCAGGGTGGTGAACAGATGGGCACCCGTGTACGCCACCGCGAGCCCCACCCGTTCCACCGCCTCCCGCTCCGGGCTGCCTTCCTCGGTATAGAGGGGGCCATCCGCGCCCCATGCCGTAGGGAGGATCGGCACCCGCCGCGTCGGGCAGTTGGCCGCGAGGAACGATTCCCCGCTGAGGCAGAGCCGAAGCAGGGTTTCCGGCGGGAAGCGCATATCGCTGTCCAGCCAGACGATCCCGTCAAAGCCCCGCGCCACCGCTTCCTCGGCCAGCCGTTCCCGCACCCGCGAGAGCACGGTGCCCTGCTCGATGTAGAGCCCGAGATCGAGGTCCGGCATCGAGGCCACCGTGGCCCCCACCGCGGCCGCGAGGTCATGCGTGAACCCGGCCGCCACCTGGTCCTGACAGGGCACCGCCAGCATCACCCTCATCGGGACAATGACCCCGGTCGGGTGCGGAACAGGCGGTTCGCGGGATCATCCAGCCACGCATGGAACCGCTGGCGATCATCGCCGGTCATGACATGGTAGGGATTGATGCCCGTCTCCCGCTTGAAGACCTCGATCACTTCCATGGGGACGCGGGCCACATGGTGCATCGGCGCGTCTCCCCAGCGGCTCCGTTCGTCGTACATGTTGAACTGGGCCTTGTTGAGCTCCAGCAACGGCTCGACATCGACCTGCCGGTCGATCATGCAGGCCCCGGTGGCGTCGTCGTAGTAGAACGTCTCCACGGCACCCGTCAGCGGGTCGATGTCAAGCAATCGCTGGTACATGCCACCTCAGTGCAGGGGATGCTGGGCCATGGACAAGCACCCAGCACCCGTCATTCCTCAGCTTACGACAAATCGGCCGCGAGGCCGAACGCCTTCTCGTTGTTCACCTGCAGCGTGTACTCGCAGATGAGCATCCGCTTGTCCGCATCGCCGGTCTTGGCGAGTTCCACGGTGTCGAACCCGCGGAGGAAGCGGAGGGATGCCATCTTGGGATCGAGGAACCAGGCATCCTTGTTCCGCTGGAAGCGGTTGGGGACGATGGAGAGTGTGTGGTACTCCCCGACGTACACATCCGCCGCGCCGATGATCTTGGCGCGCTCGGCGGAATCCATGCTGTACGTCTTGGTCGCGATCCCGGCGAAGCCCGACACGGTCTGCTTCTGGCCCGAGCCCACCATCATGACCGACACCTCGGCCCCGTTGTCGTAGCAGAGCTTCAGCACGTTCTTGGCGATGGTCTCGGTGTACGCACGGGTCGAGCCGTCCGTCCGGTTGGCGGTCGGCACACCGCTCGTCCACGCGGGGTTGGTGCCGCCCGAATCCTTGTCCACGTTGGTCTTGACCCACGCCAGCATGTTGGCGAGGTGGCGCGCCGTGGAACTCGAGCCAGCACTCGGGGCCGTGGTGTCGGCCAGGAGGGCGTACTCGATGTCGCGCTTCAGTTCCTTGGTCCGCTTGGTGAGCTGGTAGGCCATTTCCGAGTCGCGGCCCGCCTTGTTCACGGCGTTCGTGGTGCCCGCCACGACGGCCCACTTCCGGCTGATCTGGGCGTAGTTGCCCACGCGCACGGTCGCCGCCGCCACCGACCCGAACGAGGCGATGTCGTCGCCTTCGATCTGGGCGTTCGCCGCGGCGTCCGCGAGGGCGTCCGTCTGCCACTCGTGCAGCTTGTTCGAGATCGCGCCCCGGCCGATGTTCGACTGGAACGGCGTCTCGGTGGGCGAGATGTTGTAGATGGCATCGGTCAGGTCTTCCCGAATGCCAACGAGGTCGTAGGTGGTCTGGGTGCCGGTCAGAATGCTCACGTCGTGCTCCTAGCGGCGTTTCGCCGCGTCATCCGCTTGAATGGCCCGGAGGAAGAACGGGGCTGCGTCGTCCGGGTTATGGGTCTTTGCCAGTCGCTGTTTCGCGCGGGTGACCTCGCTGACTGGAGGGCGTGCTCCCGGCTTCTGCGCCCCTGCCTTCTGGGCGGCCGGTGCTGCCTTCGTCGTCGCGGGCGTCGGAGCCTGCTTCACCTTCGATTCCAACTCGCGATAGCGAGCGGCATCGTGGAGCAGTCGAACGAGTCGGTGGTCCTGCTGGGCGGGGGCGAGATCCTGCACGGTGAAGCCCAGGGACTCGGCGTACTGCCTGATCCGGGCGCCATCGGAGCGCGCCTTGGCCTCGTCCTTCCACTCGGGAATCGCGTCAAGCAGCTTCTGGGTTTCCCGCTCGACCAGCCGGGCCGTGTCTGCGTTGAGGCTTTCCTCGTGGGCGGCCCGGACCCGTGCCTGTTCCTCCAGCACGGCCTGCCGCTGCTGCTGCTTCACCTGCCACTTGGCGTACTGTGTGGCAAACTCGATGGGATCAGCCTGCTGCAGTGCATCCCAATCGGGCTCCCCCTGCGACTCGCGCAACGCCTCGTCCAGCTTCGACAGGCGCTCCTGGTATTCCGCGCGCACCCCGGCCAAGGCCTTGCGTTCCGCACTCGTCTCCTGGATCTCTCGATCGAGAGTGGTCCTGAGTTCGGCGGCTGCTTTGGTCTTGCGGGTGTAGTCGGACTGGCGGGTATAGCCGTTGATGAGTTCGGAGAGGGATACCTCGACGTCCTCGCCATTCACCTTGACCCGGTAACTGGGGTCGGTATCAGGCTCGTCGTCGTCCGGTGTCTCGCTTGGCTCATCATCAGGCTCGGTGCCCGAATCAGCCGGTGACGCCTCGGCGGGCGATGCTGCTGCCTCGGCATCGGGTTCGGCTTCACCAGTGGGAGATGCGGGAGGTTCGGGCGGGGTCCGCTCCGAGGCCAGCATCTTGGCGAAGGCTGCCTGTGCACCCTCGTCTCCCGCGTTCACTGCCGGGGCAGCGTTCTCGGGGAGGGCCGAGGTCGAATCCACCATGAAATTAGCTCCTGTGCAGGTAAGTGCCCTTTAGCGGCTCTGGCGGCGATTCAGGGCGTTCTTCGCGATCTGGCCATCACTCACGACCGCGCGGATCTCGCGTTCCACGTCGGCCAGCACCTTGGACTTGACCCAGAGCGTCTGGCGCTTGGCGTCGTCATCCTGCTTGACCCATTCGTCGTACCAGGCGCGCCGGAGCCGGTCGAGCCGCTCCCGCACAGCGGGATGGGCGAGGAGGGCTTCGACGGCCTCGCCGTTGCGGGCGGCCTCCGCGTCGGGATCAGCCAGCATGTCGGACTTGGCATCAGCGGTCACACCACACCTCCAAGGGCGAGCAGGGTCAGGAGTTCTTCGGCGTCGGCCTCGTCGTCCCAGCCCTCCACCTCGATGAACTCGAACGTGGGGGCGGGGCCGAGGATGTCGGGCGGGGCCTGTGGGGTTTCACGGGAAACGTGTGTAATCACAGCATCGGGGGCGTTCACAGCACCCGGGGCAGGGGAGGCGGGCACCAGCGGGGCTGGGGGGCCTGCGTCCTCGCCTGCGTCGTTGTCGGTAGCGCCCGCATCCTGTTCCTCGCGGAACCGGAGCAGGAAGTCGGCACGGGATCGGGTGCCCTTTGGGGGCACGCCCGCCACCGGGGCATCAGCCGTGAGGAGGTCAGCCGCGAGGGTCGCCGTGCCAGCGAGAGCGGCCCCGAACGTGATCTCTGTATTCAGGTCAGCGGCAAGGGTGGCGGTGCCCGTGAGATCGGCGGTGAACTCGTCCGGGATCGCCCCAGCCTCGAGATCCGCCGCCACGGTGCCCGTGCCATCCAGGGCCGCCGCGAACGTGATCTCGGTGGACAAGTCCCCAGCCAGCGTGCCGCTGGCAGAGAGTGCGGCAGCGGCGGTGATCGCCGTGGACAAGTCCCCGACCATGCTGGCCGTGGCAGAAAGCGCCCCAGCTGCCGTGATGTCCGTATCGAGATCGGCCCCCACGGCTGCCGACCCGGTCAGCGCAGCGGCTGCCGTGATGTCGGTGGACAAGTCCCCGGCCATGCTGGCCGTGGTCGAGAGCGCGGCGGCTGCGGTAATGGATGTGGTGAGGGCCGCTGCGACCGTGGCGGACCCAGCCAGCGCCCCCTCGAACTCCGCTGCTGCGACCGCCGCACTGGCTGGTGCCCGGAGCACCATGGGCCGGAGCCGGCGCCGGGGGCTTCCGGCCCGCGTGACCCCATTCCCCGAGGAGCCCGCCTGCCCCAGCAGGGCGGCCTCCATGGTGGCACTGCCGGTGAGGGCAAGCGCCATGCGGGTATCGCGCTGCTCGAACGCGACGATGCCCGCCACACCCGCATCCCCGCCGAGGGCGGTCTGGCGGTTGACGACGGCGCCGGTGGCCCCGGCGGAGGTCTGGATCAGGTAGGCGACGGAGGTGAAGAGGTCCGAA
>CAZMUG010000182.1:0-5050 GCA_964569165.1 uncultured Gaiellales bacterium | reverse complement strand
GAGCTCGTCGGCATCATCGGCCCGAACGGCGCCGGCAAGACGACGCTCTTCAACCTGCTCTCGGGCCTGCTGCACCCGACCGCGGGACGAGTCGAGCTCGACGGACGCGACATCACGGGTGACACGCCGTTCGCCCGCGCCCGCGCCGGGATCGGGCGCACGTTCCAGGTCTCGAGCGTCTTCCCGCTCCTCTCCGCGCGGGAGAACGTGCGCCTCTCGGCCGAGGCGGCGCTCGGGGGCACGTTCCGGCTCTGGCGGCGGGCCGCCCGCTTCCGCCCGGCGCTCGAGCGGGCCGACTGGGCGCTCGCACGGGTGGGGCTCTCGGAGCGCTCGTTCTGGCCCGCGGGCGCGCTCGCGCACGGCGACAAGCGCAAGCTCGAGCTCGCGATGGTGCTCGCGGGCGAGCCGCGCGTCATCCTTCTCGACGAGCCGATGGCCGGCGTCTCGCACGAGGACGTGGACGGGCTGGTGGAGCTGATCGGCGCGGTGCATCGCGAGGAGGGGAAGACGGTGCTGCTCGTCGAGCACCGCATGGAGGTCGTGGTCGAGCTCGCCGAGCGGATCGCCGTGATGCACCACGGCTCGCTCCTCGCGTTCGACACGCCCGACGTCGTGATGAGCGACGAGACGGTGCAGAGCGCGTACCTCGGGGAGCCGTTGTGAGCACGGCGCCCGCGCTCGACGTCCGCGACCTGCACGTCCGCCTGGGGGAGTCGCACGTCCTCCAGGGCGTCACCTTCTCGGTTGCGAAGGGGCGCGTGACCGCCCTCCTCGGCCGGAACGGAGTGGGGAAGACGACGACGCTGCGCGCGCTCCTCGGGCTCGTGCCGCGCTCGAGCGGGACGGTCGTCGTGGACGGCTCCGACGTCACGCGGCTCCGGACGCACGCGATCGTCCGTCGCGGCGTCGGCTACGTCCCCGAGGACCGGGACGTCTTCGCGGGGCTGTCGGTGGACGAGAACCTGCGGCTCGCGGAGCGCGGGGGAGTGGCGCGGTACGACCTCGTGTACGAGCTCTTCCCCGAGCTCCGGGAGCGGGGCGCCCAGCGCGCCGGGACGCTCTCGGGCGGCCAGCAGCAGATGGTCGCCATCGCCCGCGCGCTCCTGAACCCGAACGCGCTCCTGCTGGTCGACGAGCCGACGAAGGGCCTCGCGCCGCTGCTCGTGTCCGAGGTCGCCGCGGCTCTCGAGCGCGCGGTGGAGCTGGCGACGGTGCTCGTCGTCGAGCAGAACCTCGGCGTGGTCCAGCGCATCGCGGAGGACGTCGTCGTCCTCGACGGCGGGCGGGTCGTCCACTCGGGCACGGCGCAGGAGCTGTTCGCGAGCCCGGAGCGCGTCCGCGAGCTGCTCGGCGTCCACGGCGCGCGGAGGGACCGGAGCGCATGAGCACGCTCGTCCTGCTCACGATCACCGGCCTCGGGCTGGGTGCGATGTACTTCCTCGTCGCGTCGGGGCTCTCGCTCATCTACGGGCTGATGGGCGTCCTCAACTTCGCGCACGGGGCGTTCATCACCTTCGGCGCCTACGCGGCCTGGTGGCTCACGACGCAGGTGTCGGCCTCCTTCGAGGGAGAGCTGGCGCTGGCGACGGTGTTCGCCCTCGCCGTCGGCGCAGCCCTGGGAGCGTTCGTCGAGCTCGTCTTCATCCGACCGCTGTACCGCCGTCCGGTCGAGCAGGTCCTCGTCACCGTCGGTCTCGCGCTCTCGCTGGGGGCGCTCGTCTTCGGGATCTGGGGCGCAGACCCGAAGCTCTTCCCCGTCCCGTCGTGGATGGTGGACACGACGACGATCGCCGGGGCGAACATCCCGAACGACCGGTTCGTCGAGATCGCCGTGGCGACCGTCGTCCTCGTCGGGCTCGTGACGTTCCTCCGCTACACGCGCGTCGGGCTGATCATCCGGGCCGGCGTCGAGAACCGGGCGATGGTGCAGGCGCTCGGGATCGACGTGCGGAAGGCCTTCACCTTCGTGTTCGCGCTCGGCGGCGCGCTCGCCGCGCTCGCGGGGGTGCTCTCGGCGGTCTACTACGGGAACGTCGACCCCGCCCGCGGCACGTCGCTGCTCATCTTCGCGTTCATCGTCGTCGTGATCGGGGGGTTCGGCTCGATCGCCGGGTCGGCGATCGCCGCCGTCGCGGTCGGGCTCGTCCAGCAGTACGCGAACTACTACGCGGCGGACTGGCTCGACTGGAGCGGCGCCGGTGACGTGGCGGTGATGCTGCTCCTCGCCACGGTCCTCCTGCTCCGCCCGCACGGCCTGGCACCGAGGGTGACGCACTGATGCGCGTCCGGCCGCTCGTCGTCCCGCTCGTGCTCCTGGCGATCCTCGTCGCCGTCCCGTTCCTCTCGCTCGACCTCCCGCGCCTGCTCCCGGGCCCGCTCGACTCGCCGGGCACGCTGCAGCTCCTCGCCCTCTGCCTCACGTTCGCGGGCGTCGCGCTCTCGTACGACCTGCTCTTCGGATCGACGGGGCTGCTCTCGTTCGGCCACGCCCTCTACTTCGCGCTCGGCGTCTACGTGCCCGCGATCGCGCTCACGAAGTGGGAGTGGAGCCTGCCCGCGGCGCTCGCGCTCCTGGCGGTGATCGCCCTCGTCGTGCCCCTTGCCCTCGGCGCGGTCAGCCTCCGCGTCGGCGGGATCGCGTTCGCGATGGTGACGCTGGCGTTCGCCCAGGCCGGGAACGTGATCGTGCAGACGAACCCGCGCGGGCTCACGGGCGGCGAGGAGGGGATCGTCCTGAACGTCGATCCGCTTCCGGACGTCCTCGTCGGCGTCCTGAACACGAAGAACCTGTACTGGGTCGCGCTCGCGTACGTGGTGGTCGTCTTCGTCGCCGCGCGGGCGGCGATCGGCTCCTCCGCGGGCCACGTGTGGGCGGCCATCCGCGACAACGAGCGGCGCGTGGAGGTGATCGGCCTCCGGCCGTACCCGTACAAGCTCCTGTCCTTCGTCCTCGCCTCCTTCCTCGCAGCCTGGGGCGGGTTCGTGTGGCTGCTCCTGATCGGCGTGACGCCGGAGGTCACCACCGCGACCTTCACTCTGACCCTGCTCGTCATGGTCGTCCTCGGCGGCGCGGGGACGCGCTTCGGGGCGCTCGTGGGCGGCTTCCTGTACACCCTGCTCGACTACCGCCTGCGCGAGCTGTCGGGCCAGGAGCGGATCCAGGAGCTCCCGGACGTCCTCCGCATCCCGCTCTCGGAGCCGCTCTTCCTGCTCGGTGCGCTCTTCGTCGCGGTCGTGTTCTTCGTGCCGGGTGGGCTCGCGAGCCTGCCCGCGCGGATCCGGCTCGCGTACCTACGGCGAACGAGCGAGGAGGTCTCATGAGCGTGCGAATCGCGTGGGAGGAGCGAGGCGCCGGGTTCCCGCTCGTCCTCGTGCAGGGCCTGGGCTATGCGCGCTGGGGCTGGGAGCCGGTCGCCGACCGCCTGGCGGAGCGGTTCCGGGTCGTCCTGCTCGACAACCGCGGGATCGGCGCGAGCGAGGCGCCGCCTGGGCCGTACACGGTCGCGGAGCTCGCCGGCGACGTCATCGCCGTTCTCGACGAGGCCGGGATCGAGCGCGCCCACGTCCTCGGGACGAGCCTCGGCGGGATGATCGTGCAGGAGGTGGCGCTCGCGGCACCCGAGCGCGTCGAGCGCCTCGTCCTCGTCTGCACGACCCCCGGCGGCGCCAACGCCGCTCCCATGCCCGAGGTGACCGTGCGCCTGATCGCCGAGGCCCCGACGCTCGAGCCGCTCGTCGCGCTTCGCCGGTTCGTCGAGAACGCGCTCGCCCCGGATCCGCCGGACGAGCTCGTCGAGCGGATCCTCGCGCACCGGATCAGCACGGCCCAGCCACTCCCTGCCTGGGCCGCGCAGGCGGCCGCGGGGGCCGCGTTCGACGCCTGGGACCGGCTCCCGGGCCTGCGCGTCCCCACGCTCGTCGTGCACGGCACCGCGGACGTCGTGGTCGACCCCCGGAACGCCGAGCTGCTCGCGCAGCGGATCCCGGACGCGCGCAGCGAGCTCTTCCCCGGCTGCGGGCACCTCCTGTACTGGGAGGAGCCGGAGCGGTTCGCCGAGGTCGTGGAGGAGTTCCTCTCGTGAGCGGGGAGCACGTCATCGGCCGCTGGCTCGAGGACCGGGCCCGGAACACGCCGTCGCGCGTCGCGATCGTCTTCGACGGCAGGCGGATCACGTACGGGGAGCTGGCAGAGGGGGCCCGTCGGTTCGCCGCCGGGCTCGCCGGGGCAGGGATCACGCGGGGAGACCGCGTCGCGACCCTCACCGGTAACTCGCCGGAGCACGTCGCGCTCTTCTTCGCGTGCGCACGCCTGGGGGCAGTGCTGCAGCCCGCGAGCTGGCGCCTCTCGCCGCCCGAGATTCGCTACCAGCTCGACGACGCGGAGCCGTCGCTGCTCGTCGTCGCTCCCGGCTACGAGGAGCTCGCGGCAGAGGCGGGGGGAGACGTCCAGCGGACGACGTTCACCGGCCTGTCCGCGGACGGTGACGCGCGGCCCGCCGAGGTGGAGGACGACGACGCGCTCCTCCTCGTCTACACGTCCGGCACGACCGGGAAGCCGAAAGGGGCCGTGCTCACGCACGCGAACTGCTTCTGGACGAACCTCTCGTTCGACCGCACGAGCGGGATCGGGGACTCGGACGTCGTCCTCCAGGTGCTCCCGCAGTTCCACTCGGGGGGCTGGAACGTCCAGCCTCTGCTTGCGTGGTGGAAGGGCGCCACGGTCGTGCTCGAGCCCGCGTTCGACGCCGAGCGCGCGCTCTGGCAGATCGCGGCCGAGCGGGTCACGACGATGATGGGCGTCCCCGCGACGTACCTGTTCATGGCCGAGCGGCCGGAGTTCGAGGACGCCGACCTCGGCAGCCTCCGCCTGGCCGTCGTGGGCGGCGCGCCGATGCCCGAGAGCCTACTGCGCACGTGGCACGACCGCGGCGTCGCGATCGTGCAGGGCTACGGCCTGACCGAGGCCGCACCGAACGTCCTCTGCCTTCCGCCCGAGGACGCGGCCAGGAAGCTCGGCTACGCTGGCAAGCCGTACCCGCACGTGGACGTC
>CAZMUG010000181.1:0-5138 GCA_964569165.1 uncultured Gaiellales bacterium | reverse complement strand
CCAGATGGACGGCGCGATCCTCGTCGTCTCGGCGGCCGACGGCCCGATGCCGCAGACGCGGGAGCACATCCTGCTCGCCCGCCAGGTCGAGGTGCCCTCCATCGTGGTCGCGCTGAACAAGGCCGACATGGTGGACGACCCCGACCTGCTCGAGCTCGTCGAGATGGAGGTTCGCGAGCTCCTCTCCAAGTACGAGTTCCCGGGCGACGAGATCCCGGTCGTCCAGGTCTCCGCGCTGAAGGCGCTCGAGGGAGATCCCGAGTGGACCCCCAAGATCCTCGAGCTCATGGCCGCCGTCGACTCGTACATCCCCGAGCCGACACGCGACGTGGACAAGCCGTTCCTCATGCCCATCGAGGACGTCTTCACGATCACGGGCCGCGGCACCGTCGTCACGGGCCGCATCGAGCAGGGCAAGCTCAGTGTCGGCGAGGAGGTCGAGATCGTCGGCATCCATCCGGAGACGGCCAAGACGACCGTCACCGGGCTCGAGATGTTCCTGAAGACCCTCGACTACGCGCAGGCCGGCGACAACGCGGGCGCGCTGCTCCGCGGCGTGAAGCGCGAGGAGGTCGAGCGTGGCCAGGTGCTCGCGAAGCCGGGCTCGATCACCCCGCACACGCACTTCAAGGCCGAGGTGTACGTGCTCTCGAAGGACGAGGGCGGGCGTCACACGCCGTTCTTCAACGGCTACCGGCCGCAGTTCTACTTCCGGACGACCGACGTGACCGGCTCGATCGCCCTCCCGGAGGGACAGGAGATGGTCATGCCGGGTGACAACACGAACATGGAGATCCAGCTCATCCAGCCGATCGCCATGGACCAGGGCCTCCGCTTCGCGATTCGCGAGGGCGGGCGCACGGTCGGCGCCGGGGTCGTCACGGAGATCATCGCGTAGGGGCGAGGCGACTCGCCCCTCACCTACCGACATGGCGCAGCAGAAGATCCGCATCCGACTGAAGGGCTACGACCACCAGCAGGTGGACCGCTCCGCGTCCCAGATCGTGGAGACGGCGCAGCGCACGGGAGCCACGATCACGGGCCCGGTTCCGCTGCCGACGGAGAAGAACGTCTACTGCGTGATCCGGAGCCCCTTCATCGACAAGGACTCGCGCGAGCACTTCGAGGTGCGCACACACAAGCGCCTGATCGACATCCACAGCCCCACCCCGAAGACGGTCGACTCGCTCATGCGGCTCGACCTGCCGGCGGGGGTCGACATCGAGATCAAGCTGTGAAGTCGATCCTCGGCAAGAAGCTCGGCATGAGCCAGCTGTTCGATCCGGAGTCGGGGGTGATGACCCCTGTCACCGTCATCGAGGCCGGGCCCTGCCCCGTCGTTCAGGTGAAGTCGGCGGAGACGGACGGCTACGACGCGGTGCAGCTGGCCTTCGGCGCCGTCGAGGAGCGGAAGCTCTCGCGGCCCGAGGTGGGGCACCTGGCGAAGGCCGGTGTGGCCCCGCACCGCCACCTCGTCGAGTTCCGCGGCGAGAGCGGGCTCGCGGTCGGCGAGACCGTCACGGTCGAGTCCTTCGAGCCGGGCGACGAGATCAAGGTCTCGGGAGTCTCCGTCGGGAAGGGCTACCAGGGCACGATCAAGCGGCACGGCTTCACGCGCGGGCCCGTGACGCACGGGTCGCACAACATCCGGAAGCCGGGCTCCATCGGAGCCTCCGCGTACCCGTCCAGGGTGTTCAAGGGCATGCGCATGTCGGGCCGGATGGGCGGCACCCGGGTGACGCAGCCCGGCCTCGTCGTCCACGAGGTCGACGTCGAGCGCAACCTGCTCATCGTCAGGGGCTCGGTGCCCGGGCCGAAGAGCGGGCTGCTGGAGATCCGGAGCGCATGAGCGCCTCCGCGCCCAAGGCGCCCGTCATCGGCGGGTCGAAGGCTGCCGAGGTCTCGCTCGAGGCGTCCGTGTTCGGAGCGGAGCTCAGGCCACACCTCGTCCACGAGACCGTTCGCGCCGAGCTGAACGCCGCGCGTGCGGGCACGCGCGGGGCGAAGAGCCGCGGGCTGGTCGCCGGCGGGCGCTCCAAGCCGTGGCGCCAGAAGGGCACGGGCCGCGCACGTGCAGGCACGTCGCGCGCCCCGCACTGGACGGGCGGCGGTGTGGCCTTCCCTCCGGGGATGCGGAGCTTCGAGGTCAAGGTCAACCGCAAGGCGCGGCGTGCGGCCTTCCGAGGCGCTCTCAGCACACACGCTGCGGGGGGCACCTTCGCGGTCCTCGACGGATCGGGCTTCGAGAAGCCGTCGACGCGGCGCGCTGCCGAGCTGCTGTCCGGTTTCGGCGAGCGCCCCACCGTCGTCGTCGTCACGGACGAGGAGGAGACCCTCGCGAAGTCGTTCCGGAACCTCGAGAAGGTGCTCGTGACCGCGCCGAGCGAGCTCGAGGTCGCCGCGCTCGTCTGGGCCCGGTCGGTCGTCGTCAGCGAGGCGGCGCTCCCGCTCGTGCTCGCCCGTGCCGGCGCGGCGCCGGAGGAGCCGTCCGCATGAGCCTCCATCCCAATCAGGTGCTTCTGGCACCCGTGGTGTCGGAGAAGAGCTACTCGCTCATCACGGATCGCAAGTACACGTTCAAGGTGCACAAGGACGCCCACAAGACGCAGATCCGCCAGGCGGTCGAGGAGCTCTTCGACGTCAAGGTGGACTCGGTGAACGTGGTCAAGGTCCAGCCCAAGCCGAAGCGCCGCGGCTACACGAGGGGCACGAGGCCGGGCTGGAAGAAGGCCGTCGTGAAGCTGCAGGAGGGCTACGAGATCGAGATCTTCGAGGGAGCGGGGGTCTGACGTGCCCGTGAAGAAGTACAAGCCGACGAGCCCCGGCCGCCGTTTCATGACCGTGTCGGGCTTCGACGAGATCACGAAGTCCGAGCCCGAGAAGTCGCTGCTCGAGCCCCTCACGAAGAAGGCCGGGCGGAACAACCGCGGTCGCATCACGACCCGCCACAAGGGAGGCGGGCACAAGCGGCAGTACCGCGTCATCGACTTCAAGCGGACGAAGGACGGCGTGCCGGCGAAGGTCGCCGCGATCGAGTACGACCCGAACCGGTCCGCCCGCATCGCGCTCCTCCACTACGCAGACGGCGCGAAGGCGTACATCCTCGCCCCGGCCAGGCTGCGCGTGGGCGCGACCGTCGAGTCCGGTCCCGACGCCGACATCAAGCCTGGGAACGCGCTTCCGCTCGCGAACATCCCGACGGGCACGAACGTGCATGCGGTCGAGCTGAAGCCCGGCCAGGGCGCGCGCATGGCGCGGTCCGCCGGCTCCTCGATCCAGCTCGTCGCCAAGGACGGGAACCACGGCGTCCTCCGCCTCCCGTCCGGCGAGCTGCGCCGCGTCCTCCTCACCTGCCGCGCGACCGTCGGCGAGGTCGGCAACTCGGATCACGCCAACCAGTCGAGCGGGAAGGCCGGCCGCAGCCGCTGGCTGGGCAAGCGCCCGGCGGTGCGTGGCTCGGCCATGAACCCGGTCGACCATCCGCACGGCGGCGGCGAGGGCAAGACGAAGGGCGGCCGGCACCCGGTCACCCCGTGGGGCGTGCCGACGCTCGGCAAGCGCACGCGCCGGAAGCACAAGGAGTCCGACAAGCTGATCGTCCGCGGTCGCCGCCGCGGGAAGGAGAAGAGGCGCTAGATGAGTCGCAGCTCGAAGAAGGGGCCCTTCGTCGAGGACCGGCTCCTGAGCCGGATCGAGGCCATGAACGCCTCGGGCGAGAAGCGGATGGTGCGCACGTGGTCGCGCGCGTCGACCGTCTTCCCCGAGATGGTGGGCCACACGATCGCCGTGCACGACGGGCGCAAGCACGTCCCCGTCTTCGTGACGGAGCAGATGGTCGGCCACAAGCTCGGCGAGTTCGCGCCCACGCGGACCTTCCGCGGCCACTCGGGCGACCGCCAGACCCAGGTGAAGAAGCGCTGATGGCCGCCGTCGCCGAGGACCTGCAGGTCGTTCGCGCACAGGCGAAGTGGGTGCGCATGTCCGCCCGCAAGGCGCGGATCGTGCTCGACCACATCCGCGGGCGCACCGTCCCCGAGGCCAGGACGATCCTCGCCTTCACGCCCCGCGCGGCGGCGACGGACATCGAGAAGGTCCTCCGCTCCGCGGTGGCGAACGCCGAGGCGAACCACGGCCTGGATGGGGACGAGCTCGTCGTGGCTGCGGCCTACGCGGACGAGGGCCCGACGCTGAAGCGCTGGAAGCCCCGCGCCCGCGGCCGGGTCAACCGGATCCGCAAGCGCACCTGCCACGTCACGCTCGTCCTCGCCGAGGCGCCCGAGCAGGCGACTCCGCGGCGCAGGCCGGCGAAGTCGGCCGACGCGGCCCCCGAGGCGAAGCCGAAGGCCACGAGGCGACGCAAGACGAAGGAAGGAGCGGCCGCGTAATGGGCCAGAAAGTGCATCCCGGCGGGTTCCGCGTCGGCGTCATCCACGACTGGAAGTCCAACTGGTGGACCGGGAAGGCCGAGTTCGCCGACTACCTCATCGAGGACGTCCGGATCCGCGAGCACATCCTCGGAAAGCTCTCGCACGCCGGGCTCTCCGACATCCTCATCCGCAAGGACAAGCAGCGGATCACGGTGGACATCTTCACGGCCCGCCCGGGGATCGTGATCGGGAAGTCCGGGGTCGAGGTGGACGCGCTGCGCCGCGAGCTGCACGCGATCACGAAGAAGAACGTCCACATCAACATCAACGAGATCAAGCGTCCCGAGCTCGACGCGAAGCTCGTCGCGCAGTCCATCGCCGAGCAGCTCGAGAACCGCGTGAGCTTCCGCCGCGCGATGAAGCGCTCGCTCGCCTCGGCGATGCGGTCCGGAGCGCAGGGAATCAAGATCACCGCCGCCGGCCGGCTCGGCGGCGGCGAGATGAGCCGCCGTGAGATGTACTCCGAGGGCCGCGTGCCGCTGCACACGATCCGTGCGGACATCGACTACGGACAGGCGGAGGCGAAGACGACCTTCGGCATCATCGGCGTCAAGGTCTGGGTCAACAAGGGCGAGATCATGCCGGAGGGCTACGACGCGCCCGGCGGCCGCGACTCCCGCCTCGGTGACCAGGACCAGGCACGGCGCCGCCGCGGGGCGTCCGCGGAGGGCCTCGGCGCCTCCCGCGAGGGCCGGGGGCGCGGCCCGGACC
>CAZMUG010000180.1:0-5140 GCA_964569165.1 uncultured Gaiellales bacterium | reverse complement strand
CACCGCTAACAGCGCCCCTCAGACCGCGCCGAGCTGGAGCAGCAACGCCTGGTTGGAGACGTGGTCGCCCGCGCGCGCCCCGGGGGTCGCGACGGCGGTGACCGCGGTGATCAGGACCGGCTGCGACGCCCGCGGCACGAGGTTCTGGAGGGAGACGGCCGCGGAGTAGACGTTCGCGAACGCCTCGTCGGTCTCGGTGACGAGGAGCGCGAAGAGCGCGAGAGTCGCGGCGAGGCCGCCGGCGACCACCGCGGCCGGGAGCGCGGCCGGGTCGGTCAGGTCGCGTGAGAGGACGAGGACGACGCCGAGCGCGAGCAGCCACGCGTCCGGCACGAGGTAGCCGACGCCCGTGCCGAGGAACGCGCCGCGGCGGGAGCGCGAGAAGCGCGTGTAGTCGGCCGCGTAGGGGATCCACGAGACCGTGATCGCGACCACGACGTCCGCTCCCTGCCAGACCGAGAGCCCACCCTCTCCGGGAGCGTCCCAGAGCGCGCCGAGGTCGGCGCCGTCGAGCGCCCACCAGGTGAGGTAGAGGAGCGCGAACGGCACCGCCCAGACCGCGACCCTGCGCACGAAGCGCCGCACGAACCCGATCGGCCCGAGCAGCGCGAGCACGAGGGCGACCGCGCCGAAGACGATCGTCCAGAGCGCCTGCGCGCGGAAGCCGAAGAGCTCGTCGGAGAGTGCCGCTGCCGCCGTGGCGATGATCAGGAGCTCGAAGATCGACCAGCCGATCCCCTGCAGGACGTTGACCGTCGTCGGGAGGTACGAGCCGCGACGCCCGAGCGGTGCACGCATCAGCACCATCCCCGGCACCCGCGCGTCCGCGCCGATGGCGCCCGCGACCGCGAGCATCAGGTTCCCGATCAGGCAGCCGACGAGGATCGCGACGAGTGCGTCGGGAAGTGAGAGCGCAGGGACGAGCGCGGCACCCGCGACGATCACGAGCAGCGAGACGCCGAGGTTCCCCCAGAGGAGCCCTGTGTCGAGCCCACCGAGCACGCGCAGTCGTTCGGGGACGGGCTCGATCCCCCAGCTCGTCCCCGGTGAGCCGAGCCCGCCGTCGGCGCTGCGGCTCTCGGGCGAGATCCCTGAGGATGGCCGCTCCGCGGCCGCGTCGCTGTGGTCGCTCGTGCGCACCGTCGTCGAGGCTACTGCAGGATGGGAGAATCGCTCGGTGATCCCCCGCTACTACGTCGTCGCGGAGTCCGGGCACGAGCTCCAGAACCCGACCTCGGAGGAGAAGCTGCTCCTGCTCGCGGGCAGGCTCGGGCTCGGTCCCGGCTCGCGCGTGCTCGACGTCGCCTCAGGGCGGGGCGGGCCGGCGCTCGTGCTCGGCCGCCAGAGCGGCTGCTCGGTGCACGGTGTCGAGGTCTCACCGGAGTTCCACGCGGTCGCGGTCGAGCGTGCCCGGGAAGCGGGTCTCGCCGACCGCGTCTCCTTCGACCTCGCGGACGCCGGCGGCGCGGCCTTCGACCCGGAGGCGTACGACGCTGCTCTCTGCCTGGGCGCGAGCTTCGTCTACGGCGGGCTCGTCCAGACGATCGACGCGCTCGCGCCGGCGGTGCGCCCGGGCGGGTTCGTGGTGGTGGGGGAGCCGTACTGGCGGCGGCTCCCGCTCCCCGCGGACTACGAGGATCGCGGAGATCCCTGGACGACGCTCGAGGGCACCGTCGTCATGTTCGAGACCACGGGGATCCCGGTCGTCTCGGTCATCGCCTCCTCGGAGGACGACTGGGACCGGTACGAGACGCTCCACTGGCTGGCGGTCGAGCAGTGGCTCGAAGAGAACGCCGGCGATCCGCAGGCCGGCGAGATCCGCGCGCGGTACGAGCGGGGGAAGCGGACGTACCTCCGCCACGGCCGGGAGTACCTCGGCTGGGCGATCTTTGTCGGCCGGAAGCGGCCCTAGGTCGCGAGCAGCCGGCGCAGCACGTACGGGAGGATCCCGCCGTGGCGCAGGTACTCGCGCTCGCGCGGCGTGTCGAGCCGGACGATCGCGCGGAACTCCCGGTCGTCCGCCCGCACGGTCACCTCGCTCGCCTCGCCGTTCGCGACTCCCGTGATCGAGTACAGCTCGCGTCCCGTCAGCCCGAGCGACTCGCGGGTCTCGTCCGGCAGGTACTGGAGCGGGAGGATCCCCATCATCAGCAGGTTCGAGCGGTGGATGCGCTCGTAGCTCTCGGCGATCACGGCGCGGACGCCGAGCAGGTTCGGCCCCTTCGCCGCCCAGTCGCGGGAGGAGCCCGAGCCGTACTCCTTCCCGGCGAGCACGATCAGGGGAACACCCTCCTCGCGGTACCGCTCGGCGGCCTCGAAGATCGTCGTCTCGTCGCCCGACGGCAGGTGCACCGTCCAGGTGCCCTCGGAGCCCGGAACGAGCTGGTTCCGGAGGCGCACGTTCGCGAACGTCCCGCGCACCATCACCTCGTGGTTGCCGCGCCGCGAGCCGTACGAGTTGAAGCTCTTGCGCTCGACGCCGTGCTCGACGAGGTAGCGCCCGGCCGGCGAGTCCGGCTTGATCGCACCCGCCGGCGAGATGTGGTCCGTCGTGACGGAGTCGCCGATCGCGACGAGGCAGCGAGCGCCGACGACGTCCTCGACCGTCCCCGGCTCGAGCGGCATCCCGTCGAAGTACGGAGGGCGACGGACGTACGTCGAGCCGGCCTCCCACGCATAGAGCTCCCCCTCGGGAACGGGAAGGCTCCGCCAGGACTCGTCTCCCGTGTACACGTCCGCGTAGGTCGAGCGGAACATCTCCTCGCCGATCGCCCCGGCCATCGTGTCCGCGATCTCGGCGGGCGTCGGCCAGATGTCCGCCAGGTACACGTCCTCGCCGTCCGGCCCGGTCCCGAGCGGCTCCGTGGCGAGATCGACGTCCATCCGCCCGGCGAGCGCGTACGCGACGACGAGCGGCGGCGAGGCGAGGTAGTTCGCCTTCACCTCGGCGTGGATCCGGGCCTCGAAGTTCCGGTTCCCCGAGAGCACCGCGGCCGCGACGAGGTCGCCCTGCTGGATGCCCTGGGAGACCGCGGGTGGGAGCGGCCCCGAGTTCCCGATGCACGTGGTGCAGCCGTAGCCGACGGTGTGGAAGCCGAGCTCCTCGAGGTACGGCGTGAGCCCGGCCTGCTCGTAGTACTCGGTGACGACCTTCGAGCCCGGCGCCAGGCTCGACTTGACCCACGGCTTCCGCCGGAGCCCGCGCTCGATGGTCTTCTTCGCGAGCAGCCCCGCGCCGATCATCACCGAGGGGTTGGACGTGTTCGTGCACGAGGTGATGGCGGCGATCACGACGGCGCCGTGGTCGAGGTGGAACGTCTCCCCGTCCATCGTCACCTCGATGTCCGGTCGCTCGGCGAGGGCGAGCGGCGGTGCCACGCTCACGACCGTGTCGGCGGTCTCGGGCTCGTGGCCGGGCGCGGTCGCCGCCGGAGCGTCGCTCGCCGGGAACGTCTCCGCCACCGCCTCGTCGTGGGCGTTCCCGTAGTCCACGCCGAAGGTCTGGAGCGAGTCGAGGAAGGCCCGCTTCGCTTCACGCAGCGGGACGCGGTCCTGTGGACGGCGGGGCCCGGCGATCGAGGGCTCGACGGCGGAGAGGTCGAGCTCCACGACCTGCGAGTACGTGGGCGGCTCGTCCGGCTCGTGCCAGAGCGCGTTCTCCTTGCAGTACGCCTCCACGAGGGCGACCCGCTCGTCCGGCCGCCCCGTGAGGCGGAGATACCGGATCGTCTCCCCGTCCACCGGGAAGAAGCCGCACGTCGCGCCGTACTCGGGGGACATGTTCCCGAGCGTCGCGCGGTCGGCGAGAGGGAGCCCTTCCAGCCCGTGCCCGAAGTACTCGACGAACTTCCCGACGACGCCGGTCTCCCGCAGGATCTCCGTCACGGTGAGCACGAGGTCGGTCGCGGTCGCGCCCTCGGGCAGCGAGCCGGTGAGCCTGAACCCGACGACCTGCGGGACGAGCATCGAGATCGCCTCTCCCAGCATCGCGGCCTCGGCCTCGATGCCGCCGACGCCCCAGCCGAGCACGCCGAGCCCGTTGATCATCGTCGTGTGCGAGTCCGTGCCCACGAGCGTGTCGGGGAAGGCGACGCCGTCGCGCTCCTCGACGACCCGTGCGAGGAACTCGAGGTTGACCTGGTGGACGATCCCCGTGCTCGGCGGCACGACCTTGAAGTCGGCGAACGCACCCTGGCCCCAGCGGAGGAACGCGTAGCGCTCGCGGTTCCGCTCGAACTCGAGCTCCGCGTTCCGGAAGATCGCGCGCCGGCTCGCGAACTCGTCCACCTGGACCGAGTGGTCGATCACGAGCTCGACCGGCAGGTGCGGGTTGATCCTCGCCGGATCGCCGCCGAGGTCCGCCATCGCGTTCCGCATCGCCGCGAGGTCGACGACCGCCGGCACGCCGGTGAAGTCCTGGAGCAGGACGCGGCCGGGGGTGAAGGAGATCTCGCGCGAGGGCTCGGCCGCGGCGACCCAGCCCGCGACGGCCTCGACGTCCGCCGCCGTCACCGTCGTCCCGTTCTCGTGCCGGAGCACGTTCTCGAGGAGGACGCGAAGCGTGTACGGGAGCCGGAGGACGTCGAAGCGGTCCTGCAGCGCATCGAGCCGGAAGACCTCGCGGCGCGTTCCCGCGACCTCGAGAGTCGAGCGCGCGCCGAAGCTGTTCGGGTGGGCCACGCCTCGATTCAACCAGACGCGCCCCGGCCGGCCGCCCACCGGGAGGCCGGGTGACACGGTGTCCTCCGGCCCCAGCTTCCTCAGGCCTCGCTCGGTCAGCGTCTGCCGGCTCGGGTCGAAGTGCCGGGAGACGGCCCGGGCGTACGGCGCGCCGACGCGGGCGGCGTAGGCGGCGAACCCCTCCTCGCGCAGCGGTTGCAGGTCCTCCGTGTACGGGTCGAGCACGTGCTGGCGCCCGACCTTGCGCGCGGAGTTGAAGAAGGCGAGCCCCATCCCGAGAGACACCTCGAGGAGCGAGCGTCGCTCCCGCTCGGCCTCGGCCACGAGCCCCGCGTACACGGCAGCGAGCTCGGCCGGGGTGGGAAGGCCGGTCACATCGGCCCGGAGGTCGGCGAGCGACTGCCTGAGCGCCTGCACTTCGAGCGGGGGGATGTCGATCAGGCGGGCCGTCGTCCCGCTC
>CAZMUG010000179.1:0-5140 GCA_964569165.1 uncultured Gaiellales bacterium | reverse complement strand
ACATCAGCGACTACTTCGTTCGGTTGGGCCACTCGCCGGCGGACTTCGAGACGCTCCTGGCGGCGTCGCAGCCGATGCATTTCGCCACGGACCGGACGGTCTCGACGAATCCAGCGGCGGCTGACAGCCCGTGGCCCCGCACGGAACTGACCGAACTCAAGAGGCGCGTCTCGCTCGTGGACGTCGCGGGTCACTACATGACGCTGCGTCCGCGTGGCCGGAACCTGTCGGGTTGCTGTCCGTTTCATGAGGATCGCCAGCCATCTCTCGTCGTCTATCCGATGACGCAGCGGTTCCACTGCTACGGGTGCGGCGCCCGAGGCGACGTGTTGGACTTCCTCATGCGGGTCGAATCCCTCCGCTTCCCGGAGGCCGTCCAGACACTCAGACGCTTCGCGGCATGAACCCAACGCCCGAGAAGCGTGAATCGACGACCGAACCCGCGCCGCGTGACCGACCCCAGGTGGCCGTATCCGTGGTTCTGCCGGACGGCCGGTTGGCGGAGATGGTGCACGACCCTGGCGCCGACGCGACTGGCTTCTGCGTTGGCAATGCCGAAGGCTGGGAGCCAGCTGCGCACCTGACGGTGTCCGGCCAGCGCCTCGTGCCCTACTCGCCGCGCAACAACCTGCTTCGCCACCGCGTCGTTCTGCTGCCATCGTCACCTGAACCCTACGGCTCCGAAGCCGAGCTGCTGGCGCGCATCCAGGCGTCAATCCACCGCTACGTCGATCTGTCGCCGGTCTTCGAACAGCTGGCGGCAAGCTACGTCCTTCTGACCTGGCTCTACGACCGGTTCAACGAGCTGCCGTATCTCCGCGTGCGCGGCGACGCCGGGAGCGGCAAGACGAGATTCCTCCTGATTGTCGGCGGACTCTGCTACAAACCCATTTTCGCGAGCGGGGCGTCCACCGTGTCGCCGCTGTTCCGCATCCTGGACGCCTTTCGAGGCACGCTGATTCTGGACGAGAGCGACTTTCGGGTGAGCGATGAACGCGCGGAGGTGGTGAAGATCCTGAACAACGGCAACGCCCGGGGCTTTCCGGTGCTCCGGAGCGAGCAGATCGACCGACGGGAGTTCGATCCCCGCGCCTATGCCGTGTACGGCCCGAAGCTGGTAGCGACCCGCGGCTTCTTCGCCGATCGGGCCCTCGAAAGTCGGTGTCTGACGGAGGAGATAGGGCAGGGACGCCTCCGGTCGGACATCCCGATCAACCTGCCCGACGCCTGGACCGATGAGGCGCGCGCGCTGCGCAATCAGTTGCTCGCCTTCCGCTTTGAGCATTGGCACCAGGAACGTCCTACCGAGCCATTCGTCGACCGGGGTTTGGAACCCCGGCTCAACCAGGTGTTCACGCCGTTACTCGCCGTGCTCAACGACGAATCGGCTCGTGCCAACCTGCGCACGTGTGCGCGCCGGCTGCAACAACAGCTCGTGTCGGACCGCGGGCTCGAGCTGGAGGCGCGCGTCTTGGAGATCATCCGCGCCCTGAGCGAGAGCGACGAAGGTGTCCGGCTGTCGGTGAGGGACATCACCCAGTGGTTCGCCGACCGCTTTGGCAGCGAGTACGACACCAAGATCACCACGAAGTGGATCGGCGGCGTCATCCGACGGAAACTCTTGATCCAAACCCAGAAGAGCCACGGCCTGTTCGTGATCCCGACGTCGGAGATGCCGAAGCTGGCGCTGCTCTACGAGAAGTACGGCATCGGGAACGACGATCAGGCTCCCATGCCGTCCGCGACCACCCCGACGCCTTCCTCGACCGAGCGGCAGAAGTCGTGACCAGAAACCCGGAGGTTCTCGAATAGCTGATGCCGTTGGAAGACGACAGTGGTCCGAGCAAGCACGCGTACCCCCTCAGAGGAAAGGCCTCGCGCGTCCAGGGCGTGTCTATGGCCGCATGGTGACGAACAGACGCATTGGCAGGGTGTACTCGCACAAGCGCCACGCTCTGAACGCAAGCTGCCTGAGTTGAGGATCCACAGCACGGCGACCAAACGTCTTCTTGAGCGTCCAGACAACCTTCCAGACTTCCGCCCGTGCACCGATCTTCCATGCTGTGAGGACCTTCTCTTGGATGTCGTCAACGGATGCGAAACTCTGTCCCGCGGACAGACCGTCTCTTATTGCCATCAGCTCGGCGACGAGGTACCCCATCTGACGGTAGCCGGCTCGGGAAGGAAGCGGATTGAGCGGACCGCTGTACAGGTCCGCAAAAGGGATATCCAGTCTGCCTGCCCACAGTTCGGCCTGTTGAAGCTCCGGCCAATGCCCGTCCTTTGCATGGCTTACGACAAGCTGAAGGAGCGATCGACAACGTCGCCGAATGCGCCGGGCCAACCACTCACAAAGGGGAACGCCCTTTGCCAACTGATACAGATGGCGGAGGACAAGAACGCGGCGAAGTGCGACGACGGCCTGTACCCACTCATCACCTTCAGCCTGGGCTTGGACCATGTTCAAGACTCGCCACGCGCGTAGCCAGTGCCCGGCGCATCGCTCGGCCTCCACGAGATCAAGATACGCGCCAAAGCGCCAGTCGCGCCGTCCGCGTGAATCCGCAAACTGCAAGGCGTCCCGGTACTTGCTCGCCGCGCGTCGGTAGAGCCCCTGATGGAACAACCCCCGCCCTTCGTTCATGAGCGCGTCGAACCTTAGATCCGAGTCCGCGGGCAACGCATCTCCGAAGGTCTTCGCCAGTTCAGCAGCCTCCTCGCCGCAACCGGCACCGATCAGCGCGCGAAGACGCCACACGTCGATGTCCGACTCCGCGAGGTCGGTCACAACCTCTGCCTCCAGGCCCGGGTTAGTCGGACTGGGCGATGCGAGGATGGATCTCGATGCCCGGCTCACTGAGGGCCTGGCCAAAGCACCCCACACGTAGGTCAAGTCTCCGACAAGGGCGGTGCCTGCCGAGAGCCTGAGCACCCGCTCGGCGTTCGGCGATAGAGCGTTCGGAACCGTGGGGTCCTTCCAGCAGTTCCACACGATCTCGCAATGCAATCGCGGGAGTTCAGAGCAGATCTCGAAGTCGCGTCCTGAATACGCGGAGATGACGAGGTTCCGTCCTGCAGACAGGCGAAATAGAACGCGGCGCTTCCATTCGGGCAGCTCGCCTTCCCTGGACAACGAGAAGACCATCGAAGGCGTGCCCGCGGAACCGAGGCGACTGTCGCAGGTTACATCCCCATGGATCTTGAAGATGACCGGACGCAGCGGGTCGATGTGCCGAGCCTGTTCTTCCGTGACCACAACCTGCGGCTTCCGCGTCGACGGACAGACGGCCCTGCAGGCGGTTTCGAGATTGGCGTCGTAGTTCGTCGTCACCACATGCTCGAGCACACCGCGCGCCATTAGGTCAGCGAGGGTCTGATGGATCGGGTTCGGACAGACGCGGTTGTAGAGACCGCAGAGATTCCTACCGACAACATCCTTCCGTTGCAGTCCCTCCATCAGGTGCTCGAAAGCCATTTCCTCGAACAGCGGCTTCACAGTAGCTTCCGACGCAACGCCGCGCGACAGTATTCTCGCGACCGTGTTCGTCAGGTGGCATCCTGACGGCAATCGAGATGGCTCCCAATCAGATATGACGCTGCCGACAAGCGCAACGCAGCTTTCTGAGCGGAGCTTGTCGAGGAGAACGTCGCCCTCATCGGAGTCGGCTGACGTTACCTTGAAAGGGAGCATATGAATCTCCTTGTATTCCGCGTGTCCATCAGGCCCTGGACGACTTTGGCCCATATGGTATTTCGTCCTCCACTACTGATCCACCCGCATCGCGGGCGAAGGTCTCCCCTGGAGTCGTCGAACGCCGGGGATCTAAACCGGGTGGACATGGGGGACTTGGGGGACGTTGGAGCGGGATGACAGCCATCCGGTCAGCCGGGACGGGCCGCCAGTATTGACGGGACTCCTCGCGCGTCACCCGCCGTGGCTCCCTTCGGGGACGTCCCCAACGTCCCCCAAGTCCACCCGTGTCCGGTCCTCGGCACGGGTCGCTGACAGACGGAACCTGGCATGGTTCAATATAGAGAGAAGCACGACGCCGGTACGGTCGAGCCGGGCTCGTGACGATGCCGTAGTCGGCAAAAACTGCCGCCTTGGGGCTGCGAGCCGTGCCTTTACACTGGAGGCACAGTCGTCTTGATTTGTCTCCAGCTCGATGCGCTCGCATTCACTTCCTCACTACCTCCGCACCTTCCGTCGGCGTTCGGCCCTGTCTCAGGGCCAGGTGGCCTGGCTGTTGGGTTGCCGGGCCGGTTCCAAGGTGTCGCGATACGAACGATTCGCCCGGACTCCGTCGTTGCTGACAGTGTTCGCCTACGAGATCATCTTCGGCACGCCTGCGCGCGATCTGTTCGCCGGAACGTTCGAGGCGGCCAGCCTGTCGACCCTGAAACGCACCCGGGAACTCATCGTCCGCCTGAAACGACGGCCGTCGAACCGTCTTGTCAACGCCCAGCTCGCCACCCTTGAAGCGATCCGTCCGCCAAGGCCGCGGCGAGCACACCGGACATGACCACGTGTCGCCGACTGACACGCGTTCTGGCGATCGACCCGACGAACCGCGGGTGCGGTTTTGCGGTGTTCGAGGGGCCGACCCGACTCATCGATTGGGGCATCAAGCGGGTGGGAGGCAGGAACGTCAACGCCGGCTGCATCGCCGCCGTCGTTCGGCTGCTGCGCTGGTACGAGCCGGAGTGTCTGGTGATCGAGGATTGCGCCGTGCGCGGTGCACGTCGCCGCGACCGGGTCCGGCGCCTGACTGACGACCTGGTTGATCTTGCCCGCCGCTTCCACGTCCGCGCCGTGCGCGTGCCGTGGACGCGCGTGCGCCGGGCGTGCGGCTCATCTCCGATAGCCACCAAGGAACAGATCGCGGCGCGTCTGGCGGAGCAGTTCCCGGAACTGGCCCGCCACCTACCGGCCCATCGCAAGCCGTGGATGAGCGAGGACGTCCGGATGAGCATCTTCGACGCGGCGGCCTTGGCGCGGACCTGGCTCGACCGCGACGGCCGAGGCCAGTTTCATGATCGAATCGGCGCGTAATTGACTGCCACCTTCGGCCTGAATCCCGCATTCAAGCTCACCTTCCGCGAGGAGAACGAGCGGACGGTGAAGCGGAAGGGCGATGCT
>CAZMUG010000178.1:0-5171 GCA_964569165.1 uncultured Gaiellales bacterium | reverse complement strand
CGGTGCCCGCCGTCACCGACACCAATGCGTGCTTCCGCGGGGAAGTCCAGTCGGTAGTGGGAGCCTGAGACGAGTGCCGATGTATTCTATCGCGCCGCTTCGCGATGACGGACATCCGTCCAAATGCCATCCTCCTTGCCCATTCTAAGGGTGGTCGCTTCCAGAGGCCGGGGAATAATCAAAGAACCGTCGACACCGGCTGGGGCGACGCCATGACGTCAGAATGAACATCTTGACCGCCTGCAATTGATCTCGTCATCTTCTGATCATGGCCAATGCGGTGTTTACGACAAAGGTCAATCCGACCTACGATGATCTACCCGAAGTGCGCTACCACTTCCCGAGGACCTATCTTGGGCAAGCGCAGGCGGCGGTTGGCGACTGGATTGTCTACTATGAGCCGCGTCGAACTTCGGGTGAGGCCTCAAGTCGGGGCGGGCGGCAAGCGTATTTCGCCATTGCGCGACTCGAGCGCATCGAGCCCGACCTAAATCTGCCCGATCACTTCTATGCCTACGTGACCGATTACTTGGAGCTGGATCGCGCTGTGCCGTTTCGCGAAGGCACGCATTTCTACGAGAATGCGTTGATGCGCGAGGACGGCAAGACGAGCAAGGGCGCGTTTGGGCGTGCCGTGCGCTTGATCCCCGAACATGAATTCGAACTTATCCTTGGGGCCGGCTTCGTCACCGAGCTCGGTGCGAGTCATCCGAACCTCAATTCGCATGCAGCCCCAGGCATGGCCGAGGAGCAAGTGCCGTTCGATGTAGAGCGACCGATGATGGAGACGACTTTGTCGCGCCCATTCCGCGATGAGGCCTTTCGCCGCCAGGTTCGACTTGCCTACGACAACCGGTGCGCAATCAGCGGCCTCAAACTCATCAACGGCGGCGGCCGACCCGAGGTGCAGGCCGCACATATCAAGCCGGTGGCGAGCGCCGGCCCCGACTCGGTTCGCAACGGGCTGGCCCTGACCGGAACCCTGCATTGGTTGTTCGATCGAGGACTCATCTCGATCAACGATGACTATCGCATCCTTCGGGCGAGGGCTCTCCCGGAGGATGCCGCTCGCCTGATCCGCCACGATGCACACCTCATCGTCCCAGCGGACGCCGCGCACCGTCCCCACGCGGCCTTCCTGCGATTTCATCGCGAAGTCGTTTTCAAGGGATAGCGCAGCCGGGCAGAGCGGCCGGTGCCGTGGATTGCCGGTCACACGAGCTCCGCTCCGATCATCCGTCCGCCTTGGATCGCTTCCCCCACACCGCTAAGCTGGTACAACCGAATCACTCTTGCCCAGCCGCCCGAGCCCCTCGATCTCTCGATGTCACGCCGCCAGAAACCCAAAGCAATCGATCTGTTCTGCGGCTGCGGCGGTCTCTCCGTTGGCCTGCGCGATGCCGGCTTCTCGGTCGTGGGCGCCGTCGACGCCGATCGGCTCGCGAGCGACACCTACAAGATGAACCACCGATCGACGGTCGTTCTCCAGGAGAGCGTCGTCGACGTCGATCCGGAGGAGCTGATGGCCGACCTCGGCATGAAGCCGGGAGTGCTGGGGCTTTTGGCCGGATGTCCGCCCTGCCAGGGCTTTTCCAAGCTGAGGACCCTCAACGGCCGCAAGGACGTCGAGGAGCCGATGAACGACCTGATCTTTCAGTTCACTCGCTTCATGAAGGTGTTCAAGCCAAAGACCATCATGATCGAGAACGTGCCGGGGCTCGTCGACGACGGCCGCTTGACGCGTTTCCGCGGGAGCTTGAGCCGGGCCGGCTACAAGAGCCGCGTCGGCGTGTTCGATGCCGCCGACTTCGGCGTCCCGCAGCGCCGGCGCAGGATGATCCTCATGGCCGCACTTGCGGAACGCCCCGAATTCGCTCCGCCGGAGCTTGAGCGTGCGACGGTTCGTTCGGCGATCGCCGGCTTGCCGCCCCCGGGGGGCGCCGACGACCCCGCTCACGACTATCCGGTCTCGCGCGCTCCGCACGTACAAGAGCTTATCTCCCGGGTTCCGAAGGACGGCGGCAGCCGATCGTCCCTCGGCAAAGACGCCCAGTTGCCCTGTCATCGAAAGTGCGACGGGTTCAACGACGTCTACGGCCGCATGTCGTGGTCGGAGCCGTCGCCGACCATTACGGGCGGCTGCATAAACCCGTCGAAGGGCCGCTTCCTGCACCCCGAGCAGGATCGAGCGATCACCATTCGGGAGGCCGCTCTGCTCCAGGGGTTCCCGCGCGACTATAGACTCGACATGTCGCGAGGGCGCTACCCCACGGCGCAGATGATCGGCAACGCCTTTCCCCCTAAGTTTGCCGCGCGGCACGCAGCCATGCTCCGCTCGATCATATCGCGTTCCGGCTGATCGGTTTCGACGGGACGTCCAAGTGCATGCGGGGTGGCGTTGAATGGTCGACTGGAGCATCGGGTCTGGAATACGCAGGCTCCTCGGGATAGGGGGAGACCGAAGCGCTGCCGATCCTCGCGAGGAAGCTCCGACGGCATCTCCGAAGGGGGCTGGCCGTGCCGTTCCGGTTTCCGAGCGCGAAACCATATGGACAAGCGCCGTTCCCGTCGCGGGCCGCAAGACGCTGCCCCCGGACCCTCGCGTCATGCAGGCCATCGGCCTGAACCACAGTTTCGAGACCGCCGTCGCCGACATCGTCGACAACTCGTTGGATGCCGGAGCCTCGAAGATCCTCATCCGCTTCGTCCGCGACGGTGAGCGGCTCATCGGTCTCTGCATCGTAGACGACGGCCGAGGGATGGACGAGCCGACGATCGACCTCGCCATGACTGTCGGCGGCAAGCGCCGCTACGACGTGTCCGATCTGGGCCATTTCGGGATGGGACTCAAGGCGGCTTCCCTGGGGCAAGCTCGCATCTTGACCGTCGTCTCCAGACCGACCGGCGGACGTGCCGTCGGACGGAGATGGCTCATCGAGAGTGCTTCGAGAGGTTTCGAGTGTGATGTCCTGAGCGGAGAGTTTTGCTCGTCGGCGCTCGATAGGGCGTGGACCTTTCTGACGCCTCGATCCGGCACGCTCGTCATGTGGACCGAGGTCAAGTGCTTCCCGCCGGTATCGCACGGCAACTCGATCGACCGGTTCGTCGACGACAGCGTGGTGCGGCTCCGCCAGCATCTCGGATTGGTGTTCCATCGGATCATGGCCTCGGGAGTCGTCTCGATCGCGATCGACGTCGAGGACGTGAGCCTCGGCGAAACCGGCCTGCTGTTCCCCGTCGATCCAATCGATCCGTTCGGATACTTGAGGTCGGGCCGCAAGGACTACCCCCGGACGCTGTCGGCTCCTTGGCAAGGTGGCTCACTGACGCTCAAGTGCCATGTTTGGCCCGGGCGTTCCAACTTCCCGACGTTTAGACTGCCCTCGGGTAGACCCGAGCAGTTCCAGGGCTTCTTTTTCTACCGGAACAATCGACTTCTTCAGCACGGCGGCTGGAACGGAGCCGTTCATCCGGAAAAGGAACTCCAGCTCGCCCGCGTCGAGATCGATATTTCGCCGCAGCTCGCTCCCCTGTTCGCCATGAATGCCGAAAAGACACGCGTCGAGGCGGCACCACAGTTCGCCTCGCTCGCACTGGCGGCGACGGACGGCACGGTCGGGTTCTCCGGCTACATCGAGGATGCGCGCGGTGTGTTCCGAGAAAGTCAGAAGCGGAAGCGCGAGAGGCCGAAGGTCATCAGCCCCGGTCGCGGCTTTGCAAAAACCGTCCGCACGGCGATCTCCGAGGAATACGACTTCATCGAGGGCGAGAACCCGCTCACGATCAAATGGGAAGATCTCGTTGATGACACCTTCTTCGAGGTCGATCGCGAGGCCATGCAGATACGGCTGAACAAGCGGTATCGCGCGGCTGTCCTGGGCGGCGCCAGCCCGACGCCCAACGATGCTCCCCTTGTCAAAGCGCTCGTCTACCTTCTCGCCGAAGAGACGTTTCGGGGCGCCTTCCACGGCGTCAAGACACGCGACAATCTCGCCATCTGGCAAACGATCCACACGGCGGCGGCGCGAGCGGAACACAAATGACCGATCCCGACGTCCACGCTCGACACCTTTCTCGCGACGGCCTCGCCGACTATCTCGCGGCGGGCGCGCCCGCTGTGATCAAGATCGACGGCGACCCGGTTCTCTACCTCGTCATCGAGCCGGCATTGCACCGCTTGGCTCTCAGGACACCGTTGCCCCGAAAGAACGTTCCCGATCTGTCGACGTACCGCCACGTATCCGCCGTCGCGATCCACTGGAACGACCGGCAGTGGTTCGAACTTCGCATAGACGGTCGCATGCTGCTCGATGCGTATCCCGTGCTTTGCTCGATCGCCGATCGCGTTCAAATGCACCGCATCGATGTCGGCCCGGCGGTGACCGATGCGCTCGCCTCGCTGAAAGAATTATTGTCGAGCTACGGACGGCTCAGCGAAGAGCAGGAGATCGGTCTCTTCGGGGAGCTTCTCGTCCTCCGTCGCTTCGTCCAAGACGGTAGCGTGCCCGATCCGATAAGATCATGGCGCGGCCCCGCACGCGAGGAACACGACTTCGATATCGGAGCGGACGACGTCGAGGTCAAGTCGACCACCTCCGAGAACCGCCACCATTGGATCGGCGACATCAATCAACTCAAGCCGACGCTGGGGCGCCGGCTTTGGCTCACGTCGATCCAACTTACCGGCGCCGTCGGGGGCGGTCATTCCCTGCCCGATCTGATTGATGCGATCCGCGCCATCACTCCACACGCCTCGTCCGCGCAAGAGCTGCACCGGAAGCTGGATGCGGCGGGCTGGCGGGACGAAACCGCTCCGCTCTATATGCGCAGGTTTCGGCTGCGCTGCCCGCCTGCCGTCTTCGAGGTCAACACGACGTTCCCGGCTCTCACACCGACCCTACTGACGGCGGCCGGTGTCGATTGCGGACGTTTCGTCCGCGTCAAATACATGATAAATCTTGATGGTTTACCCGCGGCCCTGGCGCCGCCGGAGCCACTCAGAAGATTAGGCTCCGGGGGATCGCTATGAGCGGCACTATTGCTGAATGCTACCTTCCGGCGCTCGCCTCGATGGAAGCCGGGGAGCCGCGTCTTCTCCTATCCCGTGCACACTTGGAAGCCGGCGAGCGCTATCCCGGAACGGACGTGAGCACGCGAGCGCTCTGCGATCA
>CAZMUG010000177.1:4028-5218 GCA_964569165.1 uncultured Gaiellales bacterium | reverse complement strand
TCGAGGGCTCGACGCAGCTCCTCAAGGACCTGGGCGACGACTATCGCGAGCTCCTGACGACCCACCGTCGGATCGTCCGCGACGCGTTCGGCGCGCAGGACGGGATCGAGATCGACACCCAGGGCGACGCCTTCTTCTTCGTGTTCCAGCGCGCGCGGGACGCACTGTCGGCCGCGGTCGAGGCGCAACGCGAGCACGCGTCAGCGGAGTGGCCCGACGGTGTGGACGTCAAGGTCCGGATGGGGCTGCACACGGGCGAGCCCGCGCTGCACGAAGAGGGCTACGTCGGGCTCGACGTCGTGCGCGCCGCCCGCATCTGCACGGTCGGCCGGGGAGGCCAGATCCTGCTCTCGGAGACGACCAGGGCGCTCGTCGGCTCGGGGCTGCCCGAGGGCGTCAGCGTCTTCCCGCTCGGCCAGCGGCACCTGCGCGGGATCGACGAGCCCGAGCGCGTCTTCGAGGTCGCGATCGACGGCCTCGAGCCGGACGACGAGCCGGCTCCGGCACCCTCGGCTCCCGTGGAGCCGCAGCCCGCGGTCCCGGACCGCGCTGGTGAGCTCGAGGACGACCTCGCACGGCGGCTCGAGGGCCTCGGCGAGCGTCTCGCCGCCGGGATCCAGGAGCGGGTGCTGCGCTCGCTCGAGGGCAAGACCCGCACCGCCGGCGAGGGGTCGGCGGCGGACGGCATCGCCGCGCGCTTCGAGTCGATGGGAGCCGAGATCGACGCTCGCATCCGCGCTGCCCTCGCGCGCAAAGGCGTCTCTGCGCCGGACGACCGTCATGGCTGACGTCGTCGTCGACGGCTCGCTCGAGGGGATCGACTGGGCACAGGCCAAGGCCGATCTCGTGGCCGACGACTTCGACAACGGACGCTCCGCCGACGCTCTCCGGCGCTCGTTCGAGCAGTCCCGGCACGTGGCGTTCGCCCGCGACGGCGAGCGGGTCGTCGGCATGGCGCGCCTCCTGTCGGACGGCGTGTGCAACGCCTACCTCGTGGACGTCTGGACCGCGTCTGCGTACCGCAGGCGCGGCATCGCGTCCACCATGATCCGCCGGCTGCTCGCGGAAGTGCCGGGCCAGCACGTGGGGCTCCAGGCAAGCGACGCACAGGCGCTCTACGAGTCGCTCGGCTTCGAGCCGCAACCCGAGTTCTGGTCGCTCGTCGTCGGATCCTGGCTCGACAACGACGC
>CAZMUG010000177.1:0-3928 GCA_964569165.1 uncultured Gaiellales bacterium | reverse complement strand
AGCCGCAACCCGAGTTCTGGTCGCTCGTCGTCGGATCCTGGCTCGACAACGACGCCAACCGCCGGGCGTGAGCGTCTCCGCGAGCGAGCTCGAGCAGGCGGTGGACGCACTCGCCTCCGAGACCGCATTCTCCGGGGTCGTTCGCGTCGACGACGGCGAGCCCCTCCTCGCCAGGGCCTACGGCCTCGCCCACCGTGGCTACGAGATCCCGAACGAGCCGGACACGAGGTTCGCGCTCGCGAGCGGAGCCAAGGGGTTCACGGCGCTGACGGTGCTGAGCCTCGTCCAGGAAGGCGTTCTCGAGCTCTCGACACCCGCCCGCGCGCTGCTCGGCGCCGATCTCCCGCTCGTCGGCGACGACGTGACGGTGGAGCACCTGCTCGCGCACCGCTCGGGGATCGGCGACTACCTCGACGAGGAAGGCGAGCTCGACCTGTCCGACTACCTGATGCCGGTTCCCGTGCACGAGCTCGCGACGACGGAGCAGTACGTCGCCGTGATCGACGACCACCCGCCGAAGTTCACGCCGGGCGAGCGCTTCTCGTACTGCAACGGCGGCTACGTCCTGCTCGCGCTGATCGCGGAGCGCGCGAGCGGGACGCCGTTCCACGAGCTGGTGGAGCAGCGGGTCTGCGAGCCTGCAGGGCTGCGCGACACCGCTTTCCTGCGCTCGGACGAGCTGCCGGGCCGCGTTGCTCTCGGCTACCTCGAGATCGACGGCTCGTGGAGGTCGAACGTGTTCCACCTGCCGGTGCGAGGGACCGGGGACGGCGGCATCTACTCGACCGCCGTCGACATCCGGTCGCTCTGGATGGCGTTCTTCGCGGGAGGCATCGTCTCGCCGGATCTCGTTCGCGAGATGGTGCGTCCTCGGAGCACGGCCGGGTCGGAGCGTTACGGCCTCGGCTTCTGGCTGCGCGCGTCGAGCGACGTCGTGATGCTGGAGGGGATGGACGCGGGCGTCTCGTTCCGAAGCGCGCACGATCCCGGCCGCGAGCTCACGGCCACGGTGATCTCGAACACGGGCCATGGTGCCTGGCCCATGGCGCGCCTCCTGTCCGAGCGCCTCGGGGTCTGAGCGCGCTGACCGGCCGGCGCCTCAGGCGCGGCCGCGTGCGGCCCAGGCGCTCGCGTTCACGGTCACACCGTCGGGAAACGCAGCGCTGCAGGCCTCGCGCAGCCGGTGGCGTCGCTCCGGGTCCAGGTGCGAGACGTACGAGCCGGCGGGCCCGACGCCGAGCGTGAACGGCTCCCACCACTCGCCGAAGCTCGCGTGCTCGACGGTGACGGTGAGCACCGACTCCTCGACGTCGTGGAGCCCGGCCTCGCGGAAGAGCTCGCCGAGGTGTCCCTCGCGCGCGCCGGCAAGATCGGCCTCGTCCTCCACGTCCGGGTCGAGCTCGCCGGCGATCTGCCAGAACCGGCTGAGAGGCCCCTGCTCGCCCCCGTGGTCCCAGACGCACGCCGCAACCACCCCGTCGCGGCGGGTCACGCGTGCCATCTCGGCGATCCCGAGCGCGGGATTGGCCATGAAGTGCACGACGAGCTGCGCGAGCGAGGCGTCGAAGCTGTCATCGGAGAAGGGCAGCTGCTCGGCCGGCGCGAGCCGCACCTCTATGCCGGGGTGTCGCTCGCGCGCTGCCTCGACGAATGGCTCGGACGGGTCGACGGCGGTGACGGCGGGCGGTCCCAGCCGCGTCACGAGCTCGCCGGTCAGCGCCCCCGGCCCGCAGCCGACGTCGAGCGCGCTGCCACCGCTCGGGATCCCTGCGAACTCGGCGAAGAGCGGCGCGAGCGGGATCGAGTACCGGCCCATGTAGGAGTCGTAGGCCTCGGCCGCGACCTGGAACATCGCCTCACTCTACGCCCCGGGACATCGGGTGCGATCGACACGGACCTGGCTGCCGTGGCGCGCCCCGGTGCCACGGCCGAGAAGTCGCTACTCAAGCGATGTCGTGCCTGAGGCGCTCGAGCTTCGACACGAGCGCGCGGACGGCATCGATCTCCTCGTTCGCACCGTCCTCGACGGTGGAGGAGCCGTTGTTCCGCTCGTGTGCCTCCGACAGCTGCCAGTACTCGTGCGAGTCGAGCGCCTCGATCAGCAGGCTGATGTCAGCTTCCGTGAGCCGGCCGCGGAAGTTGAATCCCTCCGCGAGCGCGGCATGCGGGACGTCGGCAACCCCACTTCGCCTGCAGCACGTCGAGCGCTGCGAAACATGCGCTCCTGACGTCGTCGTCGCGCATCCGCCGATTCTCCCGCGGGGTGGCGTGCGCGTCAAAGCGCGCGTCAGAAGACTCGCCAGCGCTCGCGGCTGAGGAAGAAGCCGTGGCCCTTCGTGTTGCGGCACGTGAGGCCCACGGATCGCGAGCGGCATGTGAACCCCCGCTTCGTCCACGTCGCTCCGTACGCCAGCACCGGCTTCCAGCCGTGGAAGACCGAGTCGCCCGCGCAGATCGGGCTCGCTCGCCCGACGTTCGACATCGACAGGCCGTACGCCCAGTCCAGATCGCACGACTTCGGCCGGCGGGGTCGCGGATCGAGCCTGGACCCGATGTCGCAGCGGAGGTACGTGCGAGACGGTCGGTCGAAGTCCGCATTCCAGGCGCAGATGATGTTGCGGGACGGCGTGACGAAGTACGAGGAGTGGCTGTGCGTCGCGTTCCCGGACGCGCCGAGCCCGAGACCGACGGCGATCGTCAGGGCGGCAACGACGGTGAGGCGGACCACGACGCGATGCTACGAGGCGGTGCGGCCGGACACGCTTCCTGAGCCAGTCGGGTGCTCCTACGAGCAGCCGGTGTTGGTGCCGCAGTCGCGGCACGTGTAGCACGACCCGGTTCGCACCATGCGGCCGCCGCAGCGGGAGCACTCGATCGCATCCTCCCACTGGTTGAAGAGCGCCGTCTGGCCCGCGGGGGCCGCGCCGGAGACCATCTCCTCCGCGGCTGCGTGGTTCCCGGCCTCGTTGTAGGCCGCCGCCAGCCGCGCCTTCACCTCGGGCGTGAGGATCCCCGCCTCCTCCTGCTGGTCGGAGGAGAGGAACTTCTTGCCCATCCAGCGGAAGATGTAGTCCACGATCGATTTCGCGACGCGGATGTCGGCGTCGTTCGTCATCCCCGAGGGCTCGAAGCGCATGTGGCTGAACTTCGAGACGTAGACCTCGAGCGGCACGCCGTACTGGAGCCCGAGCGAGACGGAGATCATGAACGAGTTCATGAGGCCGGCGAGCGTCGTGCCCTCCTTCGCGATGTCCACGAAGATGTCGCCGGGGGTGCCGTCCTCGAACAGGCCCACGTGGATGTAGCCCTCGTACTCGCCGACCTTGAACTTGCGGCCGACCTCGGTGCGGTCGTCGGGGAGCCGTCGCCGCTGCGGGTGCGGGGCGATCGCCGCCGACACCGGGGCGAGCGTCGTCGCGCCCGCGTCGCCCTTCTTCGAGAGCGGCTGGGCGACCTTGCAGTTGTCGCGGTAGATCGCGATCGCCTTCACGCCGAGCTGCCACGACTCGATCAGGAGCTGGGAGATCTCCTCGACGGTGATCTCCTCCGGGAGGTTGACCGTCTTCGAGATGGCGCCGGAGATGAACGGCTGGACGGCGCCCATCATCTTCACGTGCCCCATGTAGTGGATCGCGCGCTCGCCGATCGCGCAGTCGAAGACCGGGTAGTGCTCGGTCCTGACGTACGGCGCGCCGACGACCGTGTTGCGCTCGTCGATGTACGCGACGATCTCGTCCACCTCGCCGGGCGCGTAGCCGAGCTTGGCGAGCGCCATCGGGACGGTCTTGTTGACGATCGTGATCTCGCCGCCGCCGACGAGCCGCTTCGACTTCACGAGCGAGAAGTCCGGCTCGACCCCGGTCGTGTCGCAGTCCATCATGAAGCTGATCGTGCCGGTCGGCGCGAGCACCGTCGCCTGCGCGTTCCG
>CAZMUG010000176.1:0-5261 GCA_964569165.1 uncultured Gaiellales bacterium | reverse complement strand
CTGCGAGGACTATGCAGATGCGCTTTTAGTCGCCGTAAGCCCGATTATGCGAATCGGAGATGGCCAACGAGCCGCCGTTTTGTCCGACCAGCAGAGAAAGCGGAAATCGCCGACCAGTGTCCAACAAGCTCGATACACAGCTGAGAGCCGGTCCGGATGCCACCAGAAAGCCGACGTCGTGAAGCTCGGGAGTTCGGCTCCTAAGGGCTCATCTACTTCAATGGCTCGAACTCGGCCGCGCCAGGACCACAGGGTCCGCCATTCGCGAGCGCGGCGAGCGCAGCAGTTCCGAATTTCCCGCACAGCATATGCTCGCCCTTCCCCCAGTCCTGCCAGCGGCATCCGTGACATGGCAACTCAATCGGCCATTCTTCTTCTCTGCTCTCTGGATGGCACTTGCCGTGACAGGTGGAGCACAACGCAACAAGATCGAACAACAGCTCATCGCCCCACCGCTCATAGCTCAAATGATGGACCTGCGTCGCCCTCGCCTCAAGGCAACCCTCGCAGACGCTATCGGCCCGCCGCAGCACCTTGTCTCGCTTGGTCTTCCATGCGCGGCTTGCCAAGTAATCTCTATGCCTCTGCCGGAAGACATTGCCGTCTTTGCGCTGAAGGCGGATGTGCTTCTGATCGATGTCGCGCCGCCGCACATCGCGCTCGCGCTGGTATCGATCGCGCAGGCCTGCATCAGCGTCAGGCACGTTGGCCGGTGCCTTCGCCTTCGGGATCGAGCTTCCGACATACTCGCCGCATCGCTGGCATTGCTCTCGATAGTGCACGGAGCCATTGCTGTATATGGCGCGCCGAAGCTCTTTCGCGGGATGCTTGCAGGCTTCCTCCTCGAAGCGCTGCCGATCAGCCAACCACTCCGCCGTCGGGTAGAGTGGGAACGCTTCACCTGTATCCTGGTCAATGTATTTCGGCATAGGCGACTCTTATTGTTCGGACGGTCTTTCCGGCGACCGCGGACCTTAGCGCTTCTTGCGCTGTTGGCGTCGACGCTCAGCTTCCCGAGCGCGGCGTTCCCGCCGTGTCAGATTTCCCGAGGCTGCCCGGCCCAATATTACCTCTGGGAATTCTCGTGCTGACACGGCATGCGCCCGCTGATTGCCGGGCTGATCGATCCCAAACCTTTCTTTCGCTTGCTCCAGGTCGCGGACGCACTGATCCGACCAATCTGGCTGCTCGGCATAGATCAAGTCTTCGGACGAACCCGGCTTCTCGCCTTGAGGAGGCTGCGGTTCGGTCGCAATGCCGATCACGCCTCTGAGCTGCGGATGCTTGCGCAGAAGCGTCAGCGCGTAGGCTTCCAGTATTCGCTGGCGGACGACACGATACTGCTGATAGCCGCCCGCGAGCTGAATGCCCGGCACCTTCACAGTCACGACGAAGAACGCAATGTCGGTCACCGGATGTCCGGGCCCCGGAAGGAAGAACCGCATGAACTTGTCGGCCTTCTGTCCCTCCTTCAACGCGTCTACGAGGAACTGCGCGTAGGTGCGCCGTAGAAAACGCGGCAACAGCGCCATGTGGCGAACGGGAATCTCCTGCGATGCGGCGTCTGCCACTTGCTGCTGCGGAACGAGCGTAGTGCCCGCCAGCATGTTGTCAGTGAACAGCGTGATCAATCTGTCCCACGCATAGGAGACTTCGTCCGCCGCCTTCTTAGCGATGTATTGCGGGTTCGAGGTCAGCTCGGCATAGAAGCCGCTGCCATAGCTGACGTGCTCGCCGTCTGCCCAAGCGCTGCCGTCCGGTTTGGTGAAGTCGTGCTCACCTTGCCCGTTCATGCGGACCATGTACTGCGCGACAAGCTCCTCCTCACCTGCTGCCGAGATCAGCCGACCCGACCTGATCAAGCACTTCTTCTTGGCCAGGTACCTCGTGAGATCGAGAACCGTATCCAGCTCACCCAACACCACATCGAGCGTCGTCTCATCGAAGACGTGCACGAATGGACCACCGGGATCGACATCACCGATCGCGAACGGCTCCACATTGTCGTCGGCGTAGTGCGCTTCCCCCTTGATTGCCGGCGCAATCATCAAGCTGCCGCTGCCGCCATCGAAATAATTGCGGCACGCTGCGGCCGCCCCATTAGCGACGACGATACCGTGGACTTTCATACGATCTGCAGCCGGCAACGAGATTGGCAATCGCGTCGTGCAGGCGCGGTCGATGAAGAGACGGTCCGGGAATTGGCTGATCCAGCGCTGTGCGCCTCGGATCTGATCGACGGATTTATGAACTGCCCGCTTGTACCATCGCCGCCATGCCAACTTGACATCGCCCGTATCAGACCAAGCCACCGCCTTGTCACTGAAGATCAGTACATGGTCACCGCAGACCACGAGCAGATCGCATAGCTCTTTGCCGTCACCTCTGCCTCCCACCCTCTTGTCGATGAAGACGTTTGGATAGCTCCACAGGTTAAGGAAGCTCCGATCCGCAAGACGTGCCAGGTAGCGCTCGGTGTCCGTGACCCCATCACCGCGCACGATCGCAGGCTGCGCCGGTCCGTCGTCGACTATGCGCGGATCGTTGACACGTTGATTTGGGGCTGCCCGATCCATGGCTGCGGAGAATAGCCGATTCCATGGCAACACTCGGGCACAGCCGCAGTATCCTCGGTTTGATTCGCATCACCGTCTCCGTCGCACAGTCGGCCAGTGCCACATGTCCTCCACGAGCTTTCGCTGCATCTACCGCGATCATGACGCAACACTGGGGGAGCGCACGCTCGAACACGTCTGGCCCGACCGGCTGGGCGGCGAACTCTGCCCCGACTTTTTCAAAACGCGCGACGTCTGCCGACGCTGCAACTCCCTCTCCGGCCGCTACGTGGACGGCGAGTTCATCAGGAGTTTTTTCAACGGCGTGGAGCAGATCAGCGCCGCGCTGGCATGGCTCGACACGTCGCAGCCGCGCCCGCTGCCGTGCGTCTACATGGGTGTCAATCGGGCGCAGCCCCCGGACGCCCGAGAGGTTTGCGAGGCATGGACCGGTCCGCGCGGCGAGCGGATCTTCTATTTCCGCGATAGCGATGATGACCACTTCACCGGATTCGCCCGCGGCGATCCCCTGCGTCGCCGGCACGATCCTGGCCGCGTCTATCTCAGCTTCTCGCGCGCCAACATGTTTTGGGTCGCTACTGCAATTCTTTCGGTCCGCAAGACCTTCCCACGCGCCGAGTTCCGGCTGCTGACGAGAACCGACAGCCCCGAGATCAATGCTGGCTGCGCGGCAGAGACCGAGCAGTCGGCTTGTGACCGCGCCTATATCGCGCCGCTCCTTGCCGAGCGGAGCGCCAACGTCACCTTGTCGATGTTCGTGGATCACGGGACGCGCTTCCAGGCGAAGCTTGCGATCGGGTTCGGCCACACGCTGTTCGGACCTGCGTTCGCTCGTCTCCCATATACGGAGCGGCTCCGCTCCTACCTGTGGGAAAGAGATGCTAGTCAACGAGCCGACATAGACCTGCGGGGCACGCCTCTACTAGGCGGCGAGCGCGCAATCGACGAACAACTGCTACCGTGGCCGTCGGCGACCACGTTCGTCTTCTTCCGCGACAGCATGTCCGTCATGTCGATGATCTATGGTCCGAGTGGGCGCGCGCTGCGCACCGTCATCGCTGCCGACGGTAAGGCGGCCGCTCTCGGCAGCCCGGTCTTCGAAATTCACGGCAACAGCTTCGTCGTCATCCTCGTGCCGGGGCGCTCGCAGTGCTGTGGTCCATATCCGTTAATGCGCTACATCATGCACCGCACCGGCGGGCCGCCGATCGACGAACTCACTGCACTGACGGCCTCGCACAGGACCATTGCCGCGATCGAGCGCGTAGTGGCACATCTCGAAATTCAACAGCCCACTGGGATCTGAAGGCATGATGAGTGGAATCAGCCTACGGGGGATAACCTCGACACTGGCTGTGGGACTGCCGTTGAGGAGATCGTGATGAGCGTAGCGCAGTTGCCAGAACACCTGCGAATTGCCGACTTCTTCAGTCACATCGACATGGGATTCCTGAACCGACGTCTCGCCATCGGGGCGCTCGGTCCGATAAGATCGGATTTTTTCGACAAGCAGAAGCCGGGCATAGACCACATGACTGTGCTGGCTAACGATCATCTGCTCGTCACGATGCTGATCGATGTGTGCTCCGCATTGCCAGCTCCTCCGCTGGCAGAGGTCATGATGCTCGGTCGGCCACGGCACTTATTCATGAGCACCGAACGGCTCGAAGCATGTGCAGGCGTATATGACGAAAAGAGAGTGAGACACGCTGTGCGTTTCGACGTCGAGCCGACGAAGAAGGTAACCGTGGTCTACCACACCGAGCATCGGGTGAGTGACACGGGGCGTATGTCTCTGGCGGAAGGCTTCGGGAAAGGCTATCGGCAGGCAATAGTTGGCTTGCTGCATGACAGAGGCGACGAGTTCGAGATCGAGCCGATTGTGATGGGTGCGCCTTGGCTCGATCATCCGCGCAACGGGAAGGCGGGTAGCGAAGCCCTGTGGCTGGGGTACGATTTTGGAGAAATCCTTCCAGAGGACATCGAACAATTCGCCCGCATGAAAGACATCACGGTGGCGAGTGCCGACGAATGGATGACAGCAATGAAGACTGTCCCCGAGGCGCACGTAAAATCGGTCATCGCGTCGTTGCTGACCGAGCCCGTGAAATGTGACTGGGGCGGGGAAGAGAACGACCATTACTCGGGCAATGTCATGGTGGGAGGCCGACGGCGCTCGGCGGCGTTCTTGTTGAAGGGGCCGACGTGGTTCCAGGAGATGGTGCCGGCGATGTGCGGCAAGAATGGTGATCAGATCTACCGTCTGACGAAAGCAGGCGCCGACATCTCGGTGGTGCAGCACGCGAACACGATTGGACCGGCAGTTCGAGAGACTGTGCGATCGTTAGTCGTTACGCCCGGCAGTCGTTCGAGGAAGTTCTGCATCATCGACGGTCAGGCCACTTACCGGCTGCTCAGAGCGTACGGATTTCTGCCGAAATCGTAGAGCAGAAACGCGATCGCCCCGATAGCCGACGACATCGATGGCCCGAGTGAGCGACGTCAGGAATGCGCGCCAAATGTCTCCTAGTGGGATCGAGCGACGAGCCTCCGGAACACTTGTTGCCTACGGTCGCAGTAGTCCTGTAGCCTCCGCACAGACACTCGGGAATATTGACAAGGACGTCGGTGATCGATCGAGTATCCCCTCAAAAGCGCTCCGATCTCATGGCGTGAGTTGGTGGG
>CAZMUG010000175.1:0-5278 GCA_964569165.1 uncultured Gaiellales bacterium | reverse complement strand
ATCCCGGCAAGAACTGCTGGGCGAGCTCGAACGACTCCGAGAGCACGCTGTCCGAGATTGCCACGTTCGAGTGACCGGCCTCGAGGGCATGCGATGCGACGGCGATCGAAGCTTCTTCGTCGAGCGGCCTGATGCGAAGCGTCTTGAACGCCGCTCCCACCTGGGGGCGATGCGCCATCACGAGCTCGAACGACGTCGGAGTCACCTCCGCAACGACGCGCAGCTCGCCCGCCTGGATGTGCGGTAGCAGATGATCGAGGAGCCCCGTGGGGCTCTGGCTGTGCCGTCCGGACCAGAGCGCTTCCTCGAGGTCGGGGAGGACCCAGACGGCCGACCGCCCTCGGAGGCGCTCCACGATCTGCCGCACGCGGCCTTCGAGCTCGCCGACGTAGATCGCGCCGGCGTTGACGGAGGACGCCGTGGCCTCGAAGACGAGCCAGCTCCTCGGTACCGCTTCGAGTGCTGCTCGCAGGAGGGCCGTCTTCCCGACCCCGTGCTCGCCGACGAGCAGGAGCGACTCGGCGGGCTCGCTCGAGACGGTGTCGAGGATCAGCTCCACGGCCTCCGCTCGCGTGCCCACGAGCAGCGCAGGCGGTGCGTCGAACGGGCGCTTCCACGTACGCGCGAACTGATCCAGGAACTCGGAGTCCGCGGCAGCTGCCTGCCATTCGTCGAATGCCTCCCTGACCTCCGGGACGAGAGTGTCCCACTCGTCGAGGAGCGCCTCGATCGCCCACGCCTGGGACACCGGGACGTGTTCGAAGGTCGCGGCGCTCACGACCTCCCGCCCGTTTCGGGCTCGTGCCTGGATGAGCTCGGCGACGTCTCGATGGAGCACGTACTCGATCTGGGCCAGCACGGAACCCACGACGGGCTCGGGAACTTGCTCGAGGCTGCGGAGAAACAACCAGGCCTGATCGTACGGCGCCTGGCGAAGCCGCCGTACGACGTAGCCCGGCCAGTCCGACGGGAGATTCGACCTCCCGACGAGCGCACCGAGCGCGATCCGCGAGACCCAGCGGTCTCCGTCCCTGGCGAGCGCAGCGAGCTCGGCCGTGGTCAGCTCCCTACCGGACAGGCGCTTGACCGCCTGCCCGAACTGTGCGCTCGCTTCGAGATCCTCGCGAGTCGGATGGTCGCCCAGCTGAACGCGGAGCTTGGCCGCGTCGTCGCGAACACCTCCCCGGGCGCCCGCAGTCGCGCCAACTGCCGGACCGGGAGGCCGGGGGCCGAAGGGCGGAGTGGCAGACGGCCGAGACCCTTCCTTCCTTCGCCGGAACCAGGCCCCGCCGTCGCGGACGAGCGCATACGCCCCGTAGCAGAGAACGACCGCGATCCCGATGGCGGTTGCGACGTCCACTGCGAGGCCAATCCTCGCGCGGAACGCCAGATTTTCCAAGGGCGGACAGCCGAGGAGCTGCACGGCTCGGTGATGCGACGTGAGGCAGCCACGGGCTTGCGAGGCGTCTCAGAGGACGGCGAACGGAGCCGACAAGAAGCGTGGTGAAGGTGCCCACGCGGATCCAGCCCGCTCGGCGCTGCGGTGTCGAATCGACTCAGGACATTGACGGCCAGCGACTCGGGCTGTTTACTCGCCGGGAATCCGATGGTCCTGCATCCACGGCCAGGCTCGTGTTGCGCATTGCCGTCCCGATTCAGGGCTCGCGGTCAGTAGTGACAGCCCCCCTCGAAGCGGTCACGAGCTGCGAGCTGCACACGCCACGCGGACGGAGCGAGCGATGCGGATGGAGCACCGGTTGAGCACCACCGCGAGCGAGGGGCAGCCGAGAGCTCCCAGGGCCGCGCACCGCTACGACGCGTTCATCTCCTACAGCCACGCGATCGATGGCGCCCTCGCTCCGGCTCTTCAGCGCGGTCTGCAGAGGTTCGCCAAGCCCTGGTATCGCCCGCGTGCCCTACGGATCTTTCGAGACGAGGCGAGCCTGTCGGCGAATCCCGCGCTCTGGTCCTCGATCACCGAGGCGCTCGACAACTCGTCGTTCTTCATACTTCTGGCTTCGCCGGGCGCCGCGTCCTCGCCGTGGACGACGCGGGAGGCCGAGTACTGGCGCTCGACGAAGCCGAGCGGCCATCTTCTCCTCGCTCTGACCGACGGCGAGCTCGTCTGGGATGCGAGCACGAACGACTTCGACTGGGAACGCACGACGGGGCTCCCGAAGAGCCTCGAGGGGGCGTTCACGGAGGAGCCGCGCTACATCGATCTCCGGTGGGCGCACGACGCTGACCACCTCTCGCTGAGTGACGCACGATTTCGCGACGCGGTCGCCGAGCTGGCAGCGCCGCTGCACGGCGTCCAGAAGGACGTCATCGCCGGGGAGGAGGTTCGCCAGCACCGGCGCACGGTGCGCATCGCGCGGGCAGCCGGAGCCGCACTCGCGGGCCTCACGGTCGCCGCCTTCCTGTTCGGCGCGTTCGCGCTGATCCAGCGCAACGAAGCGCGGCGGCAGCGGGACCTGGCGCTGTCGCGGAGCCTCGTGCAGACGGCATCGGCGAAGCTCGACGATCAACTCGACCTCGCCGCGCTCCTGAGCGTCGAGGCCTACCGTGCGCGGCCAGGTCCCGAGACTCGGAGCGCTCTCGTCGCGGCTGTCATCCGCAGCGATCGTGTCGCAGGCGTCCTCGACGCCGACCAGCCGGCCGAAAGCGTTGCGACAGCACCCGACGGATCCCGTGTCGCGGTGACGGGGCGAGAGAGCGTGTCCATCTGGACGCTCGACGACGGAAGCGCCGAGCGGCGCCTCATACCGGTAGCGCACGGCAAGTCGGCCGCGTTCAGCGCCGACGGGAACCGCATCGCCGTGTCCGACCCCGACTCCCTGTCGATCTGGGACGTAGCCTCGACGCCCAGGTTGATTCGCAGGTTCCCCTTCGCCGGCGTGCTGGCACTCGCGTACGTGGACAGACGCACGCTTGCCGCTGTCGGGCCCGGACGCGTCGTGGAGCTGGACGAGGACACGGGCCGACGCCGGACGATCTTGCGCCACGCAGACGGAATCGCAACCGCCGCGTTCTCAGCGGACGGGTCCCACGTGGCCGTAGCGGGTCTCCGGACGCTCGAGGTCGCCGCGACGCGCGGCGATGAGACCGCCGTCCGGTTGCCCGTCCCGGAGGCTCCCGGGTCGCTGGCGCTCGACAGCGCGGGACGTCGGGTCGTCGTCCTGAGCCCACGGGGAGATCGGGTCACGGTCTGGGCCCTCCCCTCTCGATCCAGACGTACATGGAGTCTCGCGACCTCGGCAACGTCCCTGGGGCTCTCCCCTGACGGCCTCACGATCGCACTAGGCGGCGAGAACGGCCTGGTCGACCTGCGACGCCTGAAGGACGCGGTCGCGACCGAGCAGCTCTCGGGACCCGCCGGAGACGTCCGCGACATCGACTTCTACGGCGACTCACACCTGGTGACAACGAGCGAGCAGGGGAGAACCCTGCTCTGGGACACGCAGCGAAGCATCATCGAGAAGGCCCAGGCCAAGGTCGCACCGATCGCGGACCTCGACGTCGCGCAGAGCGCGAACGCGGTCGTCATCGGCCCGTCGCTCGGCGACCTCGCGACGCTCTGGGCTCCGGGCGACCCCACGCCGCAGACGATGCTGAGGACGGGCCCTCTGTCGAAGATCGCGGTCGACGCTGCCGGACGCGAGGTGGTCGCGGCCGGCCGTGGTGTCCACCTCTACTCCGAGGCCGGGGACAGGCGCACGCTGCGCCCCCCGGACACCGAGGCCCCGATCGCCGCACTCGCCATGAGCAGCGAGGGCGTCGTGGCCTGGGGCGAGCCAGATCGAGTCGTGCTTCGACCTGCGGGCAACAGCGATGCGGAGAGATCGGTGGTGGTCCGTGGTGTGCCAGGATCGTTGGATTTCAGCGGCGACGGAGCGCTGCTGGCGGTGGCGGCGGATGACGGGTCCAGCGTCTGGGACATGCGCGATGACTCTCTCCTGTACCGGCCGCTCGAGGACACCGCCGCGACCGAAGTCGCAATCAGTCGCTCCGGACGCCTCGTCGCGACCGGGCTCAACGGGCGGGTGGTGGTCTGGGACTCCCGCACCAAGACGGCGACATTCTCGGTCGAGATCGAGAGGAACGCAGAGCTCTCTGTCTCCTTCAGCCCCGACGGCGAAACGCTCGCGATCGGTACGAGCTCGCTGGAGGTGGGCTCCCTCGCCGGGGAGCTCCTGTTCGTCGACTCCGAGTCCGGACTCCAGCTCGCCCCCGCGCTGTCGGTCCCCGGAGGCCCAGTCGCTGACCTCGACTTCGGCCCTGACGGCGAGTACCTGGCGGTCGGCACGAAGGGGGGCATCGTGACGCTCTACGACAACATCCTGTGGGCGGACGTGCACGCGATGGAAGACCGGCTGTGCGCCGTGGCCGGTCGCAACCTGACCGAGCGCGAGTGGCGCGACTTCGTTGGAGGCCCGTACCGGGAGACCTGCTAGCCGAAGTGGCAGTTCTTGTCCGGCTGAACCTTGGGCGTGTAGACCACGTGAGGCGCAATGTGATGCTGGACACGCTTCTTCGTCCGGCTCCACTCGATCACCCCGGCCCAGACGTACGTGCCTTCCTGAACGGCGAACTGAAAGGACCGCGGAGCGAAGTCGTACTCGGCGCCGCGCCGGATGAGCCATGTCGGGTATCCCGTTCGGTAGCCCTCACCCTGGAGCACACCCGCGAGCCACGGCGTTTCCCGGACGCGCTGAAGCTTCCCGCGAGCACGCTGGCGGAACAGCACGCCCCGCCATGAAGCGCTCTCCGGCGCACCGTCCCTGAGGATGGGCTCGAGCAGCTCCGGGGGAGCCACCGTGGTCCGATACGGCCGCTTCGACGTGAAACACGAAGGCTGCCCGACGTACCGAAAGGCGCCCGGCGCCGACGGGCCCGCTTGGAGCATCGGGAGAGGTGCTTGAAGGATTCCCCACTTGTCGAGGTCGCTCTTGGACTCCGGGTCGACCGCTCCGAACAGTGCCGACGTGCGTGCGATTCGTGCGCTGAGCGTCTGAAGCGTGGCGCGCATCGCTCGGGGTGCCGCCATCTTCACACCTGACCGGGGGCCTCCCGGCGGGATCATGGCGACGAGCGACGCCGGGGCGCGATCACCGATCACCGGAATCTCGGGGACCCCGACGATCTCGCAGCTTCCGGCGCCGCGACCGTTGATGCAGTAATCGCGTCCGGATCCCGGCTGTAGGCGGCTCGTCTTCACGCCGCCGTCGAGGAAGTCGGAGCTCGCGCCGCCGTCGATCCTGTCGCTTCCGGCATTCCC
>CAZMUG010000174.1:0-5286 GCA_964569165.1 uncultured Gaiellales bacterium | reverse complement strand
GACCCCAGATGGTCATGGTCCACTTGTTGTCGCCCGGACGCATGGTCTCGTTCCACGGCGCCGGGTTGCCCGAGCCATAGTGGAAGAGGTTCGTCTCGGGGTCATAGGCGTACCAGCCCCAGTTGGTGCCGCCGCCGATCTTCCAGGCGTCGCCTTCCCACGTGCTGGTGCCGAGGCCCTTCTGGCCAAAATGCGGGTTGGCGCTGTTGAAGTCAGCCGCGAGGCCGATATCCTCATCGGGGCCGGTTGCGTAGACGCGCCAGACCTGCTCGCCGGTCTTGACGTTGTAGGCGGTCGTATAGCCGCGCACGCCGAGCTCGGCGCCGGATGAGCCGACGAGAGCCAGATCCTTGATCACGTACGGCGCCTGGGTCAGCGTCTGGCCGACCTTGATGTCGCCGTTCTCGACCTTCCAGTATTCCTCGCCGGTCGCGGCATTGAGAGCGACGAGATGGCCGTCGAGCTGGGTCTTGATGATGAGCGCGGGCACCGTGCCGTCGCCCGGCCAGTAGGCGAGGCCGCGGTTGACGAGGTCGCAACAGGCCACAGAGCGGGCGGCCGGATCCTGCTTCGGCTTGTGCTGCCACAGGATATGGCCGGGATCGTTGAGATCGAGTGCAAACGTGTGGTTCGGGAACGACGTATGGACGTACATGACGCCGTTCACGACGAGGGGCGTGCCTTCATGCCCGTGTAGCAGACCCGTCGAGAACGACCAGGCAGCGCGGAGCTGCTTCACGTTCTCGGTGTTGATTTGCGTATTGGGGCTATAGTTCTGCGAGCTGTAGTTCTTGCCAGGCATAACCCAGTTTTCGTTGCTCTTCGACAGCTCGACGAGCTTGTCGTTGGCGAACGAAGCCGATGCCATGGCGACTGTGAGCGCAACGCAGGACGCGCCCGCCAACAGCCCCTTACCCAGGTGCTTCATCATTCCCAAAACCTCGCGTTATCCATCCCAAGGCCGAGGCGGCTTTCCGAGCGAAATACCGCGCAAAAGCGCGGTCCGATCGCCAAGCCCGCCTCCACTGCTGCGATGGCGTCCGGTTAGGTCCGGGCGCCGTCGCGGCAACGGTTCCGATCGCTTGACCGCCAAAGGCTTGTTCCGCCCTGCTCGGTCATGCATCTCGATCCGCAAGGGCACGCTAGACGGCGATAAACGATGTGGTCTCTAGTCCGACTGGCAGAGATCGGCGGGACAAATTTGCAAACGGGCCGGGTTCGTCCGGGTTACGGGAAAAAACGTAACTATGTAACGTCATTGTGATCGCTCCGATAAGTCATCTTGTGGTGTCTCAGGTGTCATGCACGACGCGGAAATCATCTCGCGCCACGTTTGATCGCAAGGGAGACCCGAAAGACCGTGCTGCACGATCTTCCCATCGGTATGCGCTCCGTGTGCCTTGCGCGATCGACGGCGTTTGCGCTCGGCTGCCTGATGAGCGTCGGTCTCGCGGGATGCGGAGACGATGCCCCGCGCTCCGGCGAGCGTCGGGACGCTGGGCATGACGGTGCGGGCGCGCATCGCGTCGACTGGCTCGATGTGTCGGCGCCGATCAGCCCTGCGCAATGGCTTGCGAGCCGTGGCGAGGACAAGCCGCGGTCCATCGGCGATCCCGAGGTGCAGCGTATCGCAGCCCGGCTTTCCGAGGCGCACGCGCGCTACCGCGAAAATGAGCGCATGATCGCAAATCGCTCCGTGCAGGTTTCCGAGATGCTCCGGCAGATCGGAATTTCCGAGACCGCCGTGCGCATTCTCGACGATCTGACCGGCATCGGCGCGAAGCTCGGGCAGACCGAAGGCTTCGGCGCCATCAGCCAGCACTATTTCAACCTCCGCGCCACGGGCGTCGCGCATTCGGAGGCTATCGCAACCCTCAAGGCCCGCTACGGGTCGAAGTCGTGATCACTTTCAAGGACGGACACCACCGATGGCACTTCCCATGACGCAAGGCACCGAACCGCTCCGCGTGCTCATCATCGACGATCACCCGTTCGTCTTGCAGGCCTGCGCGCGCATGCTCGAGGAAGCGGAGTTCGCGCGCGTGCTGCAAGCCAGCGGCCTGGCCGACGCCTACCGGCAGTATCGCGCACACCGCCCGCACGTCGTCGTCGTTGATCTTTCCATCAAGACGGCGGCGCTCGGCGGTCTCTCGTTCGTGCGCCGCCTCAGGCTTCACGACAAGAGGACGCCGATCCTCGTGCTCAGCATGCACAGCGATCCCATGATCATCCGCCGCGCGCTCGAGGCGGGCGCCACCGGCTACCTCCTCAAGGACGCCCCGTCCGAGGAGTTCCTGAGAGCCTTCAACACCGTGCGTTCCGGCAGGCCCTATCTCAGCCACGAGGTCGCATCCGAGATTGCGTTCAGCGAGACGCGCCTCAACGCGAGCCCGCTGCAGGCGTTGACGGTGCGCGAGCTGCAGACGCTCGCGTTGATCGCCGAGGGGAAGTCGTACGGCATGATCGCCGAGGAGCTGAACATCAGCTACAAGACGGTCGCCAACACGACATCGCAGATCAAGATGAAGCTCGGCGCGCGCAGCCTTCCGGAGCTGATGCGGATCGCGATCCACCACCTTCCTGGCCCGTCGGGCCGCCGTGGCATGGATTGAAGCGAGATCAGCCCGGCGCCTCGATGCGGAGATCGTCGGGCAGGCTGAAGGTGCCGTCGAACAGCCGCTTGTCCGAGCCGTCATCCTTTGTCACGACGTTGCGCACCGGCAGCCCTGAGACTTTGTCGATATAGAGGGTCTGTGTGCCGGCGGTCTCAGCCGGCTTGGCCCGATTGCCCTTGACGGCTTCCTCGGCGACGGGGGGCAGAACGGCCTTGTAGGCGAGATAGGGCTTTCCCTCGAACGTCGTCTCGCCCAGGCATTCGTAGGCGAGCTTGCTCTTCGACGGTTCGCCCACCGACTCTTTGAGCTGCTGGGAGATCGCCTCGGCGAAGTTGGCCGGCACTTCGGTCCAGCCCTGTCCCTGGTTCGACCAGACCTTGTTGCCGATGGCGATCGTTTCCATGGTCTGAGGAGAATCGCCGAGCGAGACCCGCTGATGCATGCGGTCGGGAAGCTGATAGTCGACCGTCATGTTCAGCGTGCCCTGCTGCTCGTTGACGATCTTGGTTTCGAGCCGGAAGCCCTTGCTTTCCCGCAGCTTCGAGAATGCCTGATCGACCTCGGCTTTGCAGTCGGCATAGGCCCCACTGCAGGGCGCGATGGCGATCAGGGCGGCGGCAACGAGACATCTCATGAGCGATCTCCGATCGATTTGGCACTGCTGGACGCTCATGGCGCGGCGGATGACGCGTTGTCATGGTAGAATTGCGTGCGACTTCTTCCCGAGGCTTTGCGGTTTAGATCCCAAACACCGACAGCGTGGCGGCGCACCCGCCGAGCCACCGGGCATTCCGCGGCTCGGCGCGTGGACCAGTGCTCAGCTGTACTGGATCTCGTTCGTCCAAGCGCCGGGATCCTCGTTGTGGAGCTTCCAGAAATGCTCGGCAACAGCGGCTGCGTGATCCGAGCCGGGCGAGACCCAAGCGGCGACCGTGACGGTGCCGACGTGAATGCCCTTGACCTTGAAGTCATCGAACAGGCCGAGTGCGAGCGCGCGGATGCCAGCCTTGCCAATGCTGAGGGAGATGTAGTCGGCGGAGGGCGCAAGGGCAAAGCCGCCCCCCGTCAGCAGAAGGCTGCCCGATCCCTGCCCGGCCATCGCCTTCTCCGCCGCTTTCGCTGCAGCCTGCGCGCCGCCGATGTTGGTTGCCAAGTCCAATGCGAACGTGTCGGTCGGCTGGTCGCCGATTTTTTCCTGGCGCATTGAAGCCGCATTGTAGTGGACGACATCCACCGAACCGTGCCGCCGCTTCACGTCGGCGATCAGCGCCTCGACGCTTGCCGCATTCGATGTGTCAACCGTCGCGGCTTCTGCTTTCAATCCTTTGCCCGAGAGTTCTTCGGCAAGGTCCCGAACCTTCTCGGCATTGCGGGCGGCGAGAACGACCGCGTACCCTTCCTTGGCAAATCGCTCGGCGGTCGCGAAGCCCATACCGGGGCCGGTGCCGATAGAAACGAAAGTCTTCATGGGCGCGTCTCCTTTGCATCGCGTTGACGACGCCATGGATAAACCCTACGAAGCCTTTGATAATCGTCACTCAGGCCATTTAACCCGTGCAGAAAATGCAGGAATTGGATCGCGGCGGACTTGAGGAAATCGAGGCGTTCGTTGCCGTGGCCGAGCTTGGGGGCTTTGCGGCGGCAGCCAAGAGGATCGAGCGCGATGCATCGGTGATCTCGCGGCGCGTCAGCCAGTTGGAGGCGAGGCTGGGTGTGCGCTTGCTGGTCCGCACGACACGGCGCGTGGCGGTCACAGAGGCGGGAGAGAGCTATCTCAAGAGGGTGCAGGTCATCCTTGAAGAGCTGTCGGCAGCGAACATAGAGGTCACCGAAAGGGCGGCAGCGCCGCAGGGTCTGCTTCGCATATCTGCGCCGGTGACTTTCGGACGGCTGTGGCTGGCCCCCCTTATCGCGGGTTTTTTGAGACAGTATGAGCACATCCGCGTCGATCTCCGCTTCTCGGACCGGATCGTTGATCTGGTCGCCGAGGGCTTCGACGTCGCCGTCAGAGTGGGCGTTCTGCCGAGCAGCTCGCTACAATCCCGGCGCATAGGCGGCCACCGGATGTTGCTGGCTGCGTCTCCGAACTATCTGAGAACCGCCGGAACGCCGAAGCGGCCTGAGGACTTGCCTCGGTTCGCCTGTGTGGGCTTTACCGGCAACTCATCGTGGCCCGACTGGCGGTTGCAGTCTGGCGCAAAACGAAAGCTCGTCCGGCCAGTCTGCAGGTTCATCACCGACAACTCGGAAGCGGCGTTGGCGGCGGCGGTGGATGGGGCGGGGATCGTTCTTGCCCCCGATTGGCTGGTGGGGACGTCGCTGCATGAGGGCAAGCTGGTCGAGCTCCTCAGCGGCTGGACGGTCAAGGGTGATGGAGGGGTGTATACGGTGCTCCCGCCCGGTCGCCTCATCCCGAAAAAGAGCCGGGCCTTCATCGACTACCTGACGACGGAACCGAGAGGGCAGTGGACGCGACGTCCGACGGGAGACAAAGGGGCGGGACGGCGGAAAAGATGACGCCCCGAACCATTCAATCTCATGATGAACAGGTGCCGTCAGAGACTGGAGACCATCGCCCCCGCCGGACACCTCACTGAACACGTCTTTCACGATCACCCGGCTCGCTGTCGATGCGGTGCGCTCCTCTCACGGCATCAGCTGGGAGCTCATG
>CAZMUG010000173.1:0-5320 GCA_964569165.1 uncultured Gaiellales bacterium | reverse complement strand
GGCACTCCCTCTCCATGCTGAGGTTGCCGAGCGGATCGGCGCTCGTGGCCCGGATCAGCGCGACGTTGATCGGCGTCGCCTTGTAGAAGAGCCATTCCTTGCCATCGACCTCGACCAGTTTGACGAGGTCTTCCTTGGTCGCGGTGTTGACCTTGCCGCCGCCCAGGCGCGGGTCGACGTAGGTATGCAGCCCGACCTTGGTGAACAGCCCCGGGCTGCCCGCAGCACAGCTCCGGTAGAGCTTGGAGATGACGCCCTGGGGCAGGTTGTAGCCCTGGATCCTGCTCTCCTGCGCAGCCTGTGCGACCTTCGGCATGCGGCCGAAGTTGGCGGCGATGACTCGTTTCAGGAGTCCCTCGTGATGCAGCCGGCCCGTGCCGAGCCCCTTGCTGTCGCCGGCGCCCGCGCACATGATGAGCGTGAGGTCGCGGGGCGCGCCCGTTTCGACGAAGCGCTTCTCGAGGGCGGCATGCAGCATCTCGGGGATGCAGCTTTGCACGAAGCCCGTCGTGGCGATGACGTCGCGGTCCCTGATGCGCGCGATGGCATCGTCGGCTGACATGACCTTGCTGCTCGGCATGGTGCGTTCCCCGGAATGGCGGTCACTCTGTTTTCGTCCGCAAGGTCTCCCCACGGAGGATCGGTGACGTGCTTTGGATGTAACGCCGACGATATAAAGGCGAGCGCCGCTACGCCGCAACAGTCGCCATCGTCCTACTCGAACGGGTGATTTTCAACCTACCCATCTCCCAAGAGGGCGAGGAGAAGCCCCTCGCCGGGTCACACGTTCGCCGGAATTGGTTCGCCATGTGCGGGGCGCGACGGGGAACGAATGAGGGAGGGACCGCCATGGCTCGGGAGAGATCCGGGGCGACCGAGGATGCTGCCGGCATCACAACGGACAACGCGCGGCAATTCTCCGCGGGCCTCGGCGCCACGCTGCTCTCGGCGGTCGCCGTGCTCTTTTCCGGCTACAGCCTTTGGGACACGACGCTCCGGAACGCCGAGCTGCGCGTGTTCGTGCCGCGCGTCGTCTACTATGCCGCGCCCTACAACAACACCAATTTCGAGATGATCCAGGTTCCCGTCACGATCACCAACGAGGGGGCGCAGACCGGCACCATCCTGCACATGGACCTCGCGGTGACCGATCCGCGAACGAACGAGACGAAGAACTTCTATGCGGCCGAGCTCGGCGTCTGGTCCATGGAGCGCACGCGCACGAAGAGCTACACGGGCTTCGCCCCCCTTTCGCTCGCCGGGCGCGAGAGCCGCACGGAATCCGTCATTTTCTACACGCGCGGCGACGACGAGAAGCCGGAGCAGATCATCCGCGAGGTCGGCCCCTACGCGTTCACGCTGACCGCGACCCTGGCGCGCGACACCGGGGGGTTGGCCAGCCTCAAGGGCGGCGCCGCCGACGACACGAAGCCGGTCACGGTCCGCTTCGAGCGCATGCTGCCGTTCTACGACGCGCGCGCATTCGAGAACGGCACCATCTTCATGCACGCCAAGGATTGGACGTCCTCATCCAGCGACGCGTCCGAATAGCCCCGCGCCCGCATTGACTTGCGGCCCGCCGGCACCATAGTTAACGGATGACCATGAGACGCCTGCTGACGCTTGCCGCCGTGATACTGGCCGTGCTGCCGGCCCTGTCCGGCGCCGGCCGCGCGCAGCAGTCCGGCGGCTTCTCCACCACCGCCAGGAACGCGATCCTGATGGATTACGAGTCCGGCTCGATCATCTACCAGAAGGCGGCCGACGAGTTGGTGGCGCCCGCGAGCATGAGCAAGCTGATGACGCTCGCCGTGCTCTTCAAGGCGCTGAAGGACGGCAAGGTCACGCTGGAGACCGAGTTCCAGACCAGCGAGAACGCCTGGCGCAAGGGCGGCGCGCCCTCCGGCACCGCGGCGATGTTCATCCCGATCAACAACAAGACGCCCATCAGCGAGCTGATCCAGGGTATCGCCGTCCAGTCCGGCAACGACGCCGCCATGACGGTTGCCGAAGGGCTCGCGGGCTCGGTCGAGAACTTCGCCAAGATGATGGAGGCGGAGGCGCGCCGCATCGGCCTCGAGAAATCGACGTTCCGCAACGCCACCGGCCTTCCCGACCCCGAGCACCTGATGACGGCCCGCGAGCTCGCCGAGCTCGCCCGCTACATCATCAAGACCTACCCGGACCGCTACAAGGTCTTCAGCCAGCGCCAGTTCGATTACCGCAAGCACAAGTTCTACAACCGCAACCCGCTGCTTTCCGCCAATATCGGCGTCGACGGCATGAAGACCGGGCACACGAGCGAGGCGGGCTACGGCATGGTGGTCTCGTCGGTCTCGGACGGCCGCCGCCTGATCGGCGTCGTCATGGGCTTCGAGACGGAGAAGGAGCGCCAGAGCGAGACACGGCGCATGCTGGAGTGGGGCATCAAGAGCGTGGCCAGCGCCAAGCTGTTCGACGCCGGCGAGGCGGTCGGCTATGCGCGCGTCTGGGGCGGCACGGATTTCTACGTGCCGCTGGCGGGCGACGGCGACCTCGAGGTCATCCTCCCGAAATTCCCGCTGAACCAGAAGATCCGCGGCGAGATCGTCTACGAGGGCCCGCTGAAACCGCCAGTGCGCAAGGGCGACCATGTGGCGGTCTTCCGCGTCACCAGCATGGTGCCGGGCAGCAGCGAGCCGATCGCCGTCAGCGAGACGCCGCTCTATGCGGAGAACGACGTCGACGAGGCGAGCTTCTACTGGCGCGGCGTGGACTCGCTTCTCCACCTCGGCCTGGCGATCATGCCCGACATCCGCGCCCTGCTGGATCGGGACTGAATTTTTCAGGTCCTCCGTCCGCCCGGCCCACCGTTGGGATCGATGCCTGACGCAGGTTAACGGCATTCTGTGCGCTTCCCTCGGTTGTCTTCTCCGACTAGTGTCCCGCGGAATGAAGCGAGGAAAGTTCATCACGTTCGAAGGCGGCGAGGGCGCCGGCAAGTCCACGCAGGCGGGCCTGCTTGCCGAGCGCCTGCGCGCGGCGGGCCTCGGGACGGTCGTCACGCGCGAGCCGGGCGGAACGCCACTCGGCGAGGCCGTCCGCTCCCTCGTGCTCGACACCCGGCCCGTGCCGGTCACCGAGCTTCTCCTGTTCGCCGCCGCCCGCGCCGAGCACGTGGCGGAGGTGATCCGGCCCGCGCTCGCCCATGGCACCTGGGTCGTCTGCGACCGCTTCATCGACTCCTCACGCGTCTACCAGGGGGCCCTCGGCGGCGTGCCGCGCGACCTGATCGATGCCATCGAGGCCGGAAGCGTCGCGCCGACCTTCCCGGACCTGACGATCGTGCTCGACCTCCCGCCGGAAACGGGACTGCAGCGCGCGGCGAGCCGCGGCGCGCTTTCGCGCTTCGACGCTGAGAGCGCGAGCTACCATCGCCAGCTTCACGAGGGGTTCCGCACCGTCGCCCGCGCCGAGCCTGAACGCTGCCTTCTCATCGACGCCGACCGCGCACCCGGCGAGATCGCAGACGACGTGTGGCGCGCCGTCGAGACACGCCTGCTCGCGGAAGCCCGCTGATGACCACGCGCGCATTTCAATCACGACGGCATCCCTCCCCCGTTGTGGGGGAGGTTAGGAGGGGGGGAACCCGCAGCGCGGACGTTGGGGGTCCACCCACCCCTAACTCCTCCCCACGTCGAGTCGAAGACCGGCCTTCGACAAGACGGGGAGGGGAATTCGCGCGCCGTCGGGAGGCAAGCTGACCATGGCCCGCGCGCCCGCCGTCCAGGAGATCGAGGAGCTGCCCGAGGCCGACCGCCTCGACGGCTTCCCGCACCCGCGCGCAACCGCGCGCCTCTACGGACACGAGGCGGCGGAAGAGACGCTCGAGCGGATGTTCGCCTCCGGCCGCATGCACCACGGCTGGCTGATCACGGGAGCCGAGGGCATCGGCAAGGCGACGCTCGCTTATAAGTTCGCGCGCTACATCCTCGCCGATCCCGCCGAGCGCACGCCCGGGACGCTCGACATCGCGCCCGACACCCGCGCCGCCCGCCAGGTGCGCGCGCGCTCCCATCCCGGCCTGCTTGTCATCCGCCGCGTCTGGGATCAGAAGACCAAGCGCTTCCCGTCCGCCATCGCCGTCGACGAGGTGCGCCGCCTGAAGTCGTTCCTCGGCCGCACCGCCGGAGAGGAGGCCTGGCGCGTCGTCATCGTCGACCGCGCCGAGGAGCTCAACGTCTCCGCCGCCAACGCGCTCCTGAAGTCGCTCGAGGAGCCACCGCCGCGCACCGTGTTCCTGCTCGTCGCCTCCGCCCCGGGCCGTCTCCTGGTGACGATCCGCTCGCGCGTGCGCACGCTCGACTTGGCGCCGCTCGGCGAGGAGGCCCTGCGCCGCGCCGTGACGCAGGCGTTCGCCGCGAGCGGAGACGAGGTGGCGGCCGGCGCCCCGGCGCCCTCGGACTGGGAGCGTCTCGCCCGCCTCGCCGAAGGCAGCGTGCGCCGGCTCCTCTCCCTGCACGCGGCCAAAGGCGTGGTGCTGCACGAGCGGATCTCGGCGCTGCTCGCCGGCCTTCCGGTGCTGGACTGGGGGGCCGTTCACGCATTGGGCGACGAGCTTGCGAGCCCCGCCGCCGAGCAGCGCTACGAGCTCTTCTTCGAGCTTCTGATGGGAGCCGTCGCCCGCCTCGTGGACGCGGAAGCGCGCGGGGACGGCCCGGCGCCGGAAGCCGCCCTCGCGCACCGTCTGATCGGCCCCGCACGGCTTGCCACCTGGGCCGGCTTGTGGGAAAGAGTGGCCGCGGACAAGGCCGATGCCGCGGCCCTGAACCTCGACCGCAAGGCCCTGATCCTCGACGTCTTCTCCCGTTTGGAGCAGGCGTCGCGTTCCTGACGTTCCTTCGGAAGCTCGCGCGAGAAATGACCTGGTCAATGAGAGCGCCGATCCACGACGCGCGAATGTGACGGGTTCGTCCCCGTATCCATCCAGCGATGAAAACCTGGTCATTGACGACTGAGCGAGGCCCTATGGGCGACCGAAAGAAGTTCTACATCACGACCGCGATCTCGTACCCGAACGGCGTGCCCCACATCGGGCACGCCTACGAGGCCATCGCCACCGATGCCATCGCCCGCTTCGAGCGCCTCGACGGCAAGGACGTGTTCTTTCTCACCGGCACCGACGAGCACGGTCTCAAGATGAAGCAGACGGCCGTGAAGGAGGGTCTTGCGCCACGCGCGCTCGCCGACCGCAACACCGCCCGCTTCGTCGAGATGGCCGCGGTGCTCGGCCTTTCCAACGACGACTTCATCCGCACCACCGAGCCGCGCCATTACGAGA
>CAZMUG010000172.1:0-5337 GCA_964569165.1 uncultured Gaiellales bacterium | reverse complement strand
ACGCCGGGGGGCGTCGGCATGCGGCGCAGTCCGCCGATGTTCATGAAAGACGGGGACAGGGTCGAGGTGCAGGTGAGCGGGGTCGGAACGCTCGCCAACGCGGTTGTCCCGGGCTAGGTTGGGGGGCATCAGGGCGCGGGCGGCAGTGCCTGATACATCAGTTGACATATCAAATGGAATCTCAGTAGACTGGCCACGAAGTGCAGGAGAGACGCGCGTGCTCGAACCGACCCTGGCCGGAAAACGTCGCCGCAAAGACGCGAAGAGCTCCGCGCGGACTGTCTCAGGCTCGCTCGCCGACGATGCCTACCGGCTGCTCAAGTGGAAGATCCTCAGCATGGAACTGGGGCCGGGCTCGTTCCTGAACGAGCAGGAACTTGCCGCCACCACCGGCTTCGGACGCACGCCGATTCACCAGGCCCTTCATCGGCTGAAGTACGACGGCCTGGTCGACATTCGTCCGCGCAAGGGCGTGCTCGTCCGTACCTGGTCTCCGACCGACATCCGCCATCTCGTCGAGGCACGCAGGCCGCTGGAGGAAGCCGTGGTCCGGCTCGCGGCGGATCGGGCGACCGACGCCGAGATCGAGGCGACGCGGGCGCTGCTGGCGACGGGCCGCGGACTGATCGCGGCTTCGGATCGTGACGGGTTGCTGCGACTCGACCAGGAGTTCCACCGCGCGTTGGCCCGGATGAGCCGCAACCCGGTGCTGGCGGAAGTCGTCGAATCCCTGCACCAGCGATCCACGTTGCTCTGGTTCATCCCGATCGCCGATCGCACCGAGTACCAGGCCGTTCAGGCCCAGCACGAGGCGATCCTGAAGGCGGTCGCCGAACACAGGCCCGACAACGCGGTCGTCGCGATGCGGGCGCATCTGGAAGGCTTCGTCAACGCCTGACCCCGGTCGCAGGCCAGAACTCGGCAACAGGACATCCGACCCATGGACTCCAAGAAAATCCACGTCAAGTCGCCGCTGGGGGAGATCCTCGTCCGCATGGACGAACTCGATCCCGACGGGTGGATCACGTTCCCGACCACCCCGCTGCGACAGTACTTTCTCTGGGTGCACCCCGACACCGGCGCGAGCATCGCACTGGTCGAATTCCCGAAGGGGTCGGGCATTCCGGTCAAGCACACGCACGCGTCGAACCAGTTCATGTACTGCATCGAGGGCGAGTACGAGTACACGGACAGCCGAATCGTGCTGCGCCCCGGCGACTTCTACATGAACCCCAAGGACAACGCGCACGGCCCCACGCTGGCGCACCAGGACAGCCTGCTGCTCGAGATCTACGACGGTCCGCACTACTACGAGAAGCCGGAGTACCACTCGGACGAGACGATGATCGTCCCGAGTGCCGGAAAGCGCCCATGACCGCGCTCGTCGCCGCGGCAATCGCCGAGGCGCCGGGCCGTTCGCCACGGCTCAAGGTCTCCGCGCGCCATATCGTCAAGCGCTTTGGCGGCACGACCGCGGCGGACGACATCAGTCTGGACATCCGCGACGGGGAGTTCATGACCCTGCTCGGCGAAAGCGGCTGCGGAAAGACCACGCTGATGCGGATCATCGCAGGGCTCGAGAGCGTCGACTCGGGGTCGGTGCTCATCGACGGGAAGGACGTGACCGCGTTTCCGCCGCGCCAGCGCAACCTCGGGATGGTGTTCCAGCAGTACTCGCTGTTTCCGCACATGACCGTCGCCGAGAACGTCGCGTACGGATTGCGCGTCAAGCGCAAGGCGGAGTCGGAGGTGCGCACCGTAGTCGACCGCATGCTCGATCTGGTCAGGCTTCCCGACCTGCGCGATCGCCGGCCGGCCCAGCTGTCCGGCGGGCAGCAGCAGCGGATCGCACTCGCGCGCGCGCTCGCGACGAGTCCCGAACTGCTGATGCTCGACGAGCCACTGGGGGCCCTCGATCTCAAGCTGCGCAGGCAGTTGCAGGTCGAGCTCAAGCGCATCCATCGGGAGACCGGGACGACCTTCCTCTTCGTGACGCACGACCAGGACGAGGCGCTGTTCCTGTCCGACCGGGTCGCGGTGATGCGATCGGGGCGCATCGAGCAGCTCGACGATCCGATGCGCATCTACCACCGGCCCGCCAACGAGTTCGTAGCCGACTTCGTCGGCGACGTCACTCTGCTTCGTTGCGAGTACGACGCGGCGCAAGGTGGTGTCGTGCTCGAGGGCGGCCATTTCCTGCCGCTGCCGCTCGACGGTGCGCGAGGCGCGATCACGCTCGTCGTGCGGCCCGAGCACGTGAGTCTCCTGCCTGCCGCGAGCGGGGCGCACGGTGTGCAGTGCCGGATCGAGGATTGCGCGCACCAGGGCGGCTCGACGTTGTACCTCGTGCGCCTCGCCAACGGCGAGTCGCTAAAGGCTCGAAGCCTCGGCGCGCCTTCCGCCGAACTCCCGCCCGGCGGCGCGGCGCTGGCCTCGCTGGCCGGCTGCCGGGTTGCCTTTCCGCGCTGAACCGCAATGAGCGATGCATCGCGCCGCGCCAGGCGGGGTTGGATCACCGGGCTCCTGTTCGGTCCGGGCCTGGTCCTGATCGTGGTGCTCCTCGTGCTGCCCGTGCTGGAGATGGCGGTCATCAGCTTCCGGCGCGAGGACTTCGGGCAGATCCTTCCCGGATTCACGCTAGGCAACTATGCGTCGATCGTGCAGGGCGGCGTCTACGCGCAGATCTTCCTGCAGACGTTCGGCGCGGCAGCCCTGGTGACGGTGTCGTGCATCGTGCTCGGTTTTCCGGTCGCCGCCGCGATTGCCGATGCGCCGCCGAAGTGGCGCGGGCTGCTGTACTTCCTGGTCGCGGCGCCGCTGCTCGTAAACACCGTGGTGCGCACCTACGGTTGGTTGCTCATTCTCGGCAGGAAAGGGCTGCTCAATGAACTGCTGATCGGATCGGGCCTGATCGACGAGCCGCTGGCGCTCTCTGGCAACTACATGGGCCTGATCATCGGCGGCACCCAGGTGTTCCTGCCGTTCATGATCCTCTCGATCACCACGTCGCTGGTGGCGATCGACCGCCGCCTGATCGAGTCCAGCGAGATCCTCGGGGCCGGGCCGCTGAGGGCGTTCGTCGACGTGACCTGGCCGCTCGCGATGCCGGGCGTCATCGCCGGTTCGGTCCTGGTCTTCAGCCTGATGCTCGGCGCCTTCGTGACGCCGCTGATCCTGGGCGGCACGGCGGTGAAGTACCTGTCGGTCGCGATCTACACCGACGCGCTCGTCCTGTTCAACCTGCCACGCGCGACGGCGCTTGCCATGGTGCTCCTGCTCGTCGTGTTGCTGGCCTACGGCGTGCAGAAGCGCTGGCTTCGACGCTACGAGGAGCACGCATGATCGCCGGGCGCGGGCTGCGCACCGCCAGGACGATCGCCGCGGCTGCGGTCTACCTGTTTCTGGTGCTGCCGATGATGGTGGTCGTGTTGTTCAGCTTCAGCGACAGGTCGTACTTCACGTTCCCGCCGACGGGCTTTTCGCTGCGCTGGTACGAGGCGGCATGGGATTCGGGGAAGTTTCTCGGTCCGGCACTGCGCAGTCTCGTGCTCGCGACGCTCGCCACCGCGGTCGCGGCGGCCGTATCGGTGCCTGCCGCACTCGCCTTGCGGCGGATGGCGCCAGGGCGGTTGCGGGCATTGCTCGAGTTCGTCTTCCTCAGCGCCTTGATCGTTCCGGCACTGATCGTGGGCATCGCACTGCTCTATTCGTTCAACCGCTTCGGACTGATCGATAGCTTCGCCGCTCTGCTGGCCGCGCACGCGCTGATCGTTTTTCCGTTCGTGTTCCGGGCCGTGCTCACCAGCGTCATGGGACTGCAGCAGGCGTTGATCGACGCTTCGGAGATCCTCGGGGCCGCGCCTCTCTACACGTTTCGGCGCGTGGTCCTGCCCTCGCTGGTGCCGGGCCTGGCCTCGGGCGCGATCTTCGCGTTCATCGTCTCGCTCGACCAGTTCACGGTCAGCCTGTTCGTCACGCAGTCGGTGCAGATCGTCCTTCCGGTGGCGATCTACCAGTACCTGTTCGACGTCAACGATCCGGTGGTCGCCGCCGTCTCGACGGTCCTCGTCGTGTTCGGCCTGCTGGTCGCCATGGTAATCGACCGCTTCGGCTGGCTGCGCCATCTCGGCGGAACCGGCGGTTGATGCGGATGCCTGCCGTTCACGCCCTACACGACTTTCAAAGGAGGTCAACGTGAGTATCGATCTGGATCGTCGCGCCCTGCTGGGCGCCGCCGCGGCCGCGTCCGCGGCGTCCCTGATGCCTTCCTTCGCGTCCGCGCAAGCCCAGGAAATTGCGGTCGGCTGGTACCCGGGTCTGCTGGGAGGAAACTTCCGCAAGGGCTTCCTCGACACTTATCCCGAAGCGAAATCGGTGAAGATCATCGAGTCCTGGGACAACCCGCGCTTCACGCAGATGCAGGCAAACCGGAACCAGCCGAACCTGCACGTTGCGATCTTCCTCGACGTGCTGCTGCCGATCGTCGCACGCTCGGGCTTGATCACGGAGTTGTCCAGCGCACAGATCCCGAACCTCGCCGACGTCGATCCCCGCGTCCAGTCGGCTGCTGGCAAGTTCGCGGTGCCCGCGACCTACGGTTCCTGGGGGATCGCGTACAACGCGAAGCACGTCAAGAAGCCGATCACTTCCTGGGCTGACCTGTTGCGCGACGACCTGAAAGGCCACGTCTCGTCCCCCAACATCACCTACAACTCTTCGATCTACACGCTCGACGCCCTGGCCGGACTCAAGGGAGGGAGCCTCAAGTCACCCGAGGCGGGCCTCGAGGCGACACACCAGATTCGCCGAAGCGGGCCGGGCCTCTGGGATCAGGAGAGCATCGCGGTGGGTTGGCTGAAGACCGGCGAGATCTGGGCGACCCCCTATTTCAGCGGGAACGTCCTCGCGATGATGAGGGACCCGGACCTGGCCGACTTGCGCTTCGCCATTCCGGCCGAGGGGGCCTATGCGGTGTCGATGAATATCACGCGCGTGAAGAACGCAAGTGGTGGCGCAGCGCCGGAAGCGTTCATCAATCACATGCTGAGCGTGCCCGCCCAGGAGGCATGGGCGCGCGCGGGCGGCGGGCGCCCGGTCAATGCGAAGGCTGCCGTCCCCAAGGACGTCGTCGACACAGTGCCCACTGCCGACAAGCTCAGGCGCGTCGATTGGGACTATTACGCGGCCAACCGCACGGCGATCGTGGATCAGTGGAACAAGGTGGTCAATCGCTGAACGACGCGCGCTCGCGGGGTCGGCCTCGGGCGGACTGCCCGGGGCCTCATCAGTCCCGGTTCTCGAGCAGCATCAGCCCCGACGCGGTGTTCGAGATCGGGA
>CAZMUG010000171.1:0-5354 GCA_964569165.1 uncultured Gaiellales bacterium | reverse complement strand
GGAATCGACGCTACTGCGTCAGCTTCCGCGCGAGTGACACGATCTTGATCACTTCGGCACGGTTGATGGCATCATCGGGCCGGAAGGTACCGAGCGGCGCACCGTCCGGCGCGGTGTCGCCTTCGATGAGGCCAAAGCTCACGCGACCCGGTGCCGTGCCAACTAACGGAATTGCGCGCTCGAGGTCGGTACGGCAGATCGGGTCAACGTCGTTGCACCGAACATCGTAGCCGACCGTCGCAAGTGCGAAGGGGAAGAAGGTTACGCCACATCCGACGTCGACGACCACGGGCGAAGCGCTCTCACGCCAAGCCCGCCGGAAGGTTGCGAGGTGATAGTAGGCGTAGGGATACTCCCAGCAGCGGCTCCAATTGTGCAGTGGATCTCGGGGCCACGGGTACTCCGGACTCTGAAATGACGCTCCGTGCTTCAGGAAACGTGCTTGCTGTTGTTCGAGGCGGGCGAAGAGCTCGCGCCATGCGGGCGTTTCAAAATCGGAGAGCGCCGCTTGGCCGGACCGGTCAAACGGGTGGGACTCGCAATAACTCATGATTCAGAGATCCTTAAACTGATATCACGGGGTGAGAGCAGCTTGTTTTTGTTGTTTAAATGGGCGCTAAGAATTTAGCCTCGCGGAATTTTCTAAATTAAGTACAGATCCCGGCCCTCCGAAAGTAAGCGATCTTAAGCGGCAAAGTGCGCCGTGGGCCTTTCTTTTCCTGATAATCTCCAAACGAGAAAAGACCGGCATTCAGGTGCCCTTTATTATTGTAGACTCCGCCGGATTTGATGTATCGCGTAACAGCCTACCCACAGAGTGTGCAGAACATAAGCTCCAGCCAGGGCGAGCATTGCACCAGTAGCTCCGCTATCAATGAACTGGTAGGCGAAAAAGATAAAAGATCCTGCCCACCCCGCATTCATTAGCGCCCCTAGCCACATACGCGACCTCGCGGTGATAAGATTGCCCACCGGTGTTTGGACCGCTAATAGCGCCGCGGTGGCGACTGCGAGAGCTAAAGGAAGAGATCCGCCCTCAAAGCTTGTTCCGTACAGACTGATAATGAAAGGGCTGAATACCGCAATAACAAGTGCGATAGGCACAGCGATGAGCGCATTAGCGCCCATCGCGTACAGAAGAATTCTTCGTGTACTTGTGTAGTCGTTCGTGGCGACGTGGTCGGTGAGGATCGGCAGAACCACACGGCCTATAGTGGCCGGCAGAAACATAACCACGTTAAACCACTGCATAGCCACTCCCAACAAGGCAAGTTTTGCATAGCCTTCGTCTGTATTCACGAGCATCGCTTGCACGGCCCAGTGTGCCGGGGACACCATCGCGCCGGCCAGCAAGGCCGGAAAGGCGAATTGCCAAAGGATAGGCCTCTCTTCGAGGCATCCTGAAGAATTGGGTTCGGCTCCAAACGTCTTTAGCTCTCTAATCATCTGGTGGCGGCTAATGAGAAACTGACAGGCGGCACTTATGGCTACAGCAGCAGCGGCACCGACCAGTCCGTATTGGTTTGCCGCCAAGAGCATGATAGGCAGCGCTATCAAGACAGCACCGATTGTACCTACGGCAAAGGTCCTCAAGCGTTCCAGGCCAATGAGAACACTCTTTTGATAGGCATCCAGTGTAGTAAGCGGCACGGATATGGCCGCGATGCACAAGGGTAGAGCTAACGTGGGCGCATTCAGGAGACGGGATGTCAGCCAGTGCGAACCCAATATCAGTCCAATTGTTGCCACAATCCCGAAAGCAAGCACGATGCGTTCTGCGAGAGCGAGAATTCTGCCAAGTCGGGCAGGTTCGCGGTTCCGTAGTTCGGCCGTATAGCGCGTTCCTACCGCACCCACGCCAAATCCGGCAAATACGCCAATCATGCTCACGGTGCTTTGGATGGCAATAAATTCGCCATAGGCGACTTTTTCTAACAACCGGGCGAGGAACACCATCGTGATCAAGGTGATGCCGCTGGATACAACGGTTCCAGCAGCGCTCCAAAAGGAGCCGCGGAGGAATCGCATCGCCAAAGGCGACTTTACGATTCGGATTCTCGCTGAGGCGAGCGCGGCGATCATTCAAGCTTCACGAGAGTAGCGCGCGAGGAGAAATACCTTACTCGCAGCTTCTGCAGGGCCAAATTTGATCATGGCACGGATTATCGCCACTCGATGAGTCGTGATGCAATTCGGCTCGCTGCCCGGCCATCGCCATATGGATTGCTCGCCGTTGACATTTTGTCGTAAATTTCTTTGTCATCAAGCAGCATATTCACCGCGGCGACGACAGTGTCGGAATTGGTTCCGACTAGCTTCACAGCTCCCGCCTCTATCCCCTCCGGGCGTTCCGTTGTATCCCGCATTACCAAAACCGGCTTCCCCAAACTTGGGGCTTCCTCTTGGATCCCGCCCGAGTCGGTTAGAATCAAATGAGAACGGGTCATAAGGTATACGAATGGGAGATAATCCAGCGGCTCGATCAAATGGATACTTGAGTCTCCGGCAAGATATTCGTTAACGGGGACTCGCACATTTGGGTTCAGATGAACTGGATAGATGATTTCAACATCCTTTCTAGAGACGATCCGCTTTAGAGCATCGCAGATGTTCTGAAAACCGCCCCCGAAGTTTTCACGCCTGTGGCCCGTCACCAAAATCAGACGCTTGGCTGTGTCAAGTTTCGGAAACCATGCTTGAGATATTTGCTCTACCTTTTCCGCATCTAATAGTGAAGTGGCCCACAAGAGCGCGTCGATGACCGTGTTTCCAGTAACGTGAATAGAATCGGGGGACACGCCTTGCGCAATTAGGTTGCTCCGTGCCCGTTCCGTGGGGGCGAAGTGTAATGACGCAATTACGGATGTGACGCGACGATTTATCTCCTCCGGCCATGGCGAATAGATATTGTTCGTTCTCAGTCCTGCTTCGATGTGAGCGACTGGTATTTTTTGATAGTAAGCTGCTAAGCATGCTGAAAGCGTAGTGTTGGTGTCACCGTGGACAATGACGCAATCGGGTTTGAGCGCGGTCAGAACATCTCTGAGTCCAGTCAAGGCGCGCGACGTAGTATCCGTGAGGTCTTGGCCACCTCGCATAATATTGAGGTCATAGTCAGGATAAATTTTGAATAATTCGAGAACTTGGTCCAGAAGCTGCCGGTGCTGGGCGGTGACACACACGCGGAATTCTATGCTTCCGACATTCGCCGAGATTTCCTCGAGTGCTCTTAGAACGGGAGCGATCTTTATAGCCTCAGGCCGCGTCCCAACGACGAAAAGTAATCGTTTCATATCATCTCGTATAAATAGTTCATATCGCCCGAGGTGGGTCGGCGCGAACTTCCGGGTCTTGAAGGGATCTGCCGTTCAAGCCTGTTCGCACGCGAAAGCCAGCCTTCACTTGCGCCCTCGCGAAACCGAGGCTTTGCTGAATGCAGTGCGGGGGATCATTAGCACCTTTTTGTTCGACATCCGGCAATCGCTCCTGTCATGGAGAAGCGGGACACGCCAAATTGTAGATCTCGTCGACTTCGATGTAGAGCGCGAACGTCACATCGTGCCGCAATAGTTCGAAGCGCGGATGTCCATTCAGATGCTCAATGTTGCGCTTCAACCCGGTGAAGAAGTTGTCGAGGCAAACGACGTGTGCCCGTCGGTGATCAGGCGATCGCAAAGGTGCGAGCCCAAGAAGCCAGCTCCGCCGCTGACCAGGATGGTCTCCTCTCGACGCATTACAAAATCCCTGAAGCTAAAGCCGTGAAGGACGCGATAACGTCGTCGGACGATAGTGGTGCGTCGAGGCCGTCTATCCTGTTTGTGCGTTGTCGGCCTTGGAGGAGCTCTATCCAAGCTACCGCACTCAGGGTGAATTGCACTCCCGAGACAAACTCAAAAACAACCGTACCGACAGCGAAAAACGTCGGGACTAGGCAACCCGCCCAGCGCAAGGAGCCGTGACAGTTGACGTCAACTCGGAATCCTCCGAGAGGCCGCTATTCCGCAGCTCGTGCCAAGCCCGCGCGATCGCTCCGTCGTCTGTCCTCTCTCCTCGGACGACAGTGATTGCCGTACGCAACATAATCCTGAGATCTAGTAACAAGGATGCATTCTTCGCGTACCAGACATCCATGGCCGCCTTATCGCTCGCAGATACATGCCGGCCGCCGTTGACTTGCGCCCAACCGGTAAGGCCAGGGCGAACGAGAAGTCGAGACGAATACTCTTGCGGTTGGTCAATCGGAAGAAGAGGTCGTGGACCCACGAACGACATCTCACCCGAAACGATATCAACGAGCTGAGGAAGTTCATCCAGTCTCGTTTGTCGCAGAAAGCGACCAATCCTGGAAACGCGCTTGCGATCCGGAATGCGGCGGCCAGCTTCATCATGCGAGGCGCCCATCGTTCTGAATTTGTGAACATCGATTGGCACGCCGTCGCGACCTGGGCGTTGTTGGGAGAAGAGAACGGGAAACCCCAAATCAAACGCAACCACAACGGCGACCAACAGCATGAGAGGTGCCGTGAGCAGCAATATCAAGGTTCCCACAACGACGTCGAACGTGCGCTTTACGATCCAGTATGGCCGAGCATGTAATGCTTTGAGCTCTTCTTGCGAAAAGATGAACTCCGAGTGCACGGCCTTCGAGGACGCATCTTCTTGCGCATCGAGTTCGAGAATTTCGGACAGAACCCGTATTTTGACCGAAGATGAACTTTCCAGGGTGTTAAGCGCGCTCTTTGTCTCGGCAGAAAGTGTGTTGAACGGAACAGCGACCACGATCTTATCGACGATCACGCCCTGAGCCCGCAAATCCGCAACGACCCTTTCGACGTCTTCCGGGACACCGAGGACCTTGGATTGATGAACCGACGTTGCGGCATTCTTGATCTTCGTATCGAGGAACCCTGCGATGCGAATGCTTAAAGGTGCAAACTCTGCGACCGAGCGAACATAAAGGTCGGAAACGCGTGTGAGTCCGATGACGAGAACAGTCTCATGTCCCCCTAATAAGGGAGACGACGTTGAACTCTGCTTCCTGTTCGAATAATAGACCCGGCGAATAACGCGCGCTCCAACGAGAAGAAAGACGGAGAACAGCCCCTGCAAAATTGGCAGAGACCGTGCGACGCCCTCAAGTCTGTTGAAGGCAAAACCCCAAGCAAGCGCGCATCCCACAATCAGGAAGCAAGTTATGGAAAGTCGGATGTAGTCGCCGAGGCTCGAGAATCGCCAAGCCCGCGCCAAGCTTCCGGATATCGAAAATAGGATAAAGGCGCTCGCAATCGTGGCGAACAAGTAGGGCAGCACCGCTGTGTAGTGCCCGGGAACGTAGTCAAGATTGTCACGCACGA
>CAZMUG010000170.1:0-5370 GCA_964569165.1 uncultured Gaiellales bacterium | reverse complement strand
GTCACGGGTCCGACGGGCAGCGGCAAGACCAACACGCTCTACTCGGCGATGTCGAGGATCAACACGCCGGAAACCAACATCATGACGGCCGAGGACCCGGTGGAGTTCAACCTGCCGGGCATCAACCAGGTCCAGATCCGCGAGACCATCGGCCTGAACTTCGCCGCGGCCCTCCGGTCGTTTCTGCGCCAGGATCCCAACATCATCCTGGTGGGCGAGATCCGCGACTTCGAGACGGCCGAGATCGCGGTCAAGGCGGCGCTGACGGGGCACTTGGTCCTCTCGACCCTCCACACGAACGATGCCCCGAGCACGATCAGCCGGCTCATGAACATGGGCATCGAGCCGTTCCTGGTCTCCAGCTCGGTCAACCTCATCTGCGCGCAGCGGCTCGTGCGCCGCGTCTGCGCGTCCTGCAAGCAGCCGGCCCCGGTGCCCCCGCAGGCGCTGGTCAAGGTCGGCTTCAGCCCGGACGATGCCCACACCGTGGTGCCGATGGCGGGCGCGGGGTGCGACCGCTGCAACCAGACCGGGTACAAGGGCCGGGTCGGCCTCTACGAGGTGATGGAGATCTCGGACGGGCTGCGGGAGCTGATTCTCATCGGCGCCTCCAGTCTCGAACTGCGCAAGAAGGCCATCGAAGAGGGGATGCTGACGCTGCGGATGAGCGGTCTCGAGAAGATCAAGGCCGGCGTCACCAGCGTCGAGGAAGTGCTGAGGGAGACGGTCGTCTAGGGATTGGTGACGCGTATGACACATCGACTGCCGGAACTGCTGCGGACCACGATGGACATGGGGGCGTCCGACCTGCACCTCACGGCCGGTTCGCCGCCCCAGGTACGGGTGAACGGGAAGCTGCACCGACTGCCCATGCCCGACCTGACGCCGTCCGACACGAAACAGCTGGCGTACAGCGTCCTCACCGACGCCCAGAAGAAACGCTTCGAGGAGACGCTCGAACTCGACTTCTCCTTCGGCGTCCGCGGGATGGCGCGGTTCCGGTGCAACGTGTTCAGCCAGCGCGGCGCGGTCGCGGCCGCCTACCGGGTGATCGTCGAGCGGATCCGGACGCTGAAGGAGCTCGGGCTGCCCGACGTGGTCGGCACCCTCGCCGAGCGTCCCAACGGCCTGGTGCTCGTCACCGGGCCGACGGGAAGCGGCAAGTCCACGACTCTCGCGGCGGTCATCGACAAGATCAACATGGAGCGCAGCCAGCACATCCTGACCATCGAGGACCCGATCGAATACATCCACCCCCACAAGAACTGCCTCGTGAACCAGCGGGAACTGCTCGTCGACACGCAGAGCTTCGGCCAGGCGCTGCGATCGGCCCTGCGCGAGGATCCCGACATCGTCTACATCGGTGAGATGCGGGACCTCGAGACGGTCGAGTCGGCGCTGCGCATCGCCGAGACCGGCCACCTGACCTTCGCCACCCTGCACACCAATTCGGCGGCGCAGACGATTCACCGCATCATCGACGTGTTCCCGTCGCATCAACAGAGCCAGATCCGCACGCAGCTCTCGATGGTGCTCGAGGGCATCGTGTCGCAGGCCCTCCTGCCCACGGCGGACACGAGGAGCCGGGTCGTGGCCGCGGAGGTGCTCGTGCCCACGCCGGCCATCCGCAACCTGATCCGCGAGGACAAGGTGCACCAGATCTACTCTTCGATGCAGGCGGGCCAGGAGAAGCTCGGCACGCAGACGATGAACCAGTCGCTGTCCAGCCTGTTCCAGGCCGGCCAGATCACGCTGGAGACGGCGCTGTCGGCCTCGTCGATGAAGGACGAACTGCGCGAGATGATTCACCGCCGGGTCGGCGTCGTGGGCGGGGCGTCCCTGCCCCGCGCCGTCGCGCACCGGCACTGACAGGCTGAGAGAGCCCGAGACCAAGGACGGACGCCATGCCGACATTTGCCTATTCGGGACGGACACGCGGAGGAGAGGTCGTGAGCGGCGAGCGGGCAGCGGACACGATGGAAGCCGCCGTCTCCGCGCTCCGCCGGGACCAGATCCTGGTCACGCGGATCACGCCCGCCAAGGCCCGCGCCGAGGCGCAGCCCAAGGCGGTCAAGAAGAGCGGCAAGAAGGTCGCCGCGCGCAACCTCGCGATTTTCACCAGGCAGTTCTCGGTCATGATCGACGCCGGCCTGCCCCTGGTCCAGTGCCTCGAAATCCTCGGCAGCCAGGAAGAAGACAAACGCTTCGCGCAGATCATCCTGCAGACGCGGTCCGACGTGGAGTCGGGCGCCGCGCTGGCTGACGCGATGCGCAAGAACCCCAACGCCTTCGACTCGCTCTACACCAACATGGTCGCCGCGGGCGAAGCGGGCGGCATCCTCGACACGATCCTGAAGCGCCTGGCGGTCTACATCGAGAAGAACGTCAAGCTGGTCGGCCAGGTGAAGTCGGCCATGATCTACCCGGTGGCCGTCATCTCCATCGCGGTCATCGTCGTGGCGGTCATTCTCTGGAAGGTCATCCCGACGTTCGCCGCGCTGTTCGCGGGCCTCGGCGCCACGCTGCCGCTGCCGACGCTCATCGTCATCTGGATGAGCAACACACTCGTCAAGTTCCTGCCCTTCATCGTCGTCGGCCTCGTGGCCCTCGCGTGGGGCATCCGGCAGTACTACGCGACGCCCGGCGGCAGGCGGGCGATCGACGGGCTCCTGCTGAAAGCGCCCGTGCTCGGCATCATCCTGCGGAAGATCGCCGTGGCGCGCTTCTGCCGGACGCTGTCGACCCTGATCAGTTCGGGCGTGCCCATCCTCGACGGCCTCGACATCACCGCGAAGACTTCGGGCAACGCGGTGATCGAGGATGCCATCATGTCGACGCGGAAGAGCATCGAGCGGGGCGAGACGATTGCCGCGCCGCTGAAGGAAACAGGCGTCTTCCCGCCGATGGTCGGACAGATGATCGGCGTCGGGGAGGCGACCGGCGCCCTCGACACGATGCTGTCCAAGATCGCTGATTTCTACGAGGAGGAAGTCGACACCGCCGTCGCCGGCCTCCTGACGCTGCTCGAGCCCCTCATGATCGGCTTCCTCGGCGTCATCGTCGGCGGCATCGTCATTGCGATGTACCTGCCGATCTTCGATCTGATCTCGAAGCTGACCTGACGGAAGGCGCAGGCATGCCGGCAGGATCGGTGCGGCGGAAGCTGACGGTACTCGTTGCCGTCAGACTCATCGTGAGCACCCTCCTGCTCGGCTCGGCCGTGCTCGTGCAACTGAACGCGCGGCCCGAGGTCGACCCGAGCCCGCTCTACGCCCTCATCGCCGCGGCGTACGGCCTGTCCGGCATCTACGCCCTGACGCTTCGTCTGGCCGACCGGCACGTCTGGCTGGTCGACCTCCAGCTCGCCCTCGACGCCCTGCTCGTCTCCGGCTTCGTCTGGACAACGGGCGGGGTCGCCAGCTACTTCTCGACGCTGTACGTCCTGCCGATCATCGGCGCGGCGACCCTCCTGCATCGTCGCGGCGCCGTACTCCAGGCGGCGGCGAGTTCCCTGCTGTACGCGCTGCTCGTCGTCGTCCAGTACTCGCTGGCGCCCGCGCAGCCGTGGACCGCGTGGGGCAATGCCGCGGCCATCGCGCTGCCGCCCGCCCAGGTCGGGCAGTTCACCGTCGTCATCAACGTCCTGGGCCTGCTGGCGGTGGGCCTGCTCAGCGGGTCGCTGGCCGATCGGCTCCGGCGCGCGGACCGGGACCTGGCGGACGCCTCGACCGCCATCGCCAACCTCCAGGCCTTCAACCAGCGCGTGATCGACAGCCTGACCATGGGACTCGTCACCACGGACCTCGACGGCCGGGTGCTGACGTTCAACCCGGCGTCCACGGCGATCACCGCACACTCGGAAGAAGCCGCCCTCGGACAGGCGGCCGCCGACCTGCTCCAGCTTCCCCCCGCCTTCGTTGCCGAACTGGAGGCCGACCCCGACGCGTCAGGGAGCAAACGGGCAGACTATCGGTTCAGGCGGGTCGACGGGCGCGAAATCGATCTGGGGCTCAGCGCGACTCCGCTGCAGGGGCCCGGCGGCCGGGCCGGACTCCTGTTCACCTTCCAGGACGTGACGCGGATCCGCCGCCTCGAACGGGACGCCCGGATGCAGCAGCGCCTCGCGGCCGTGGGCGAAATGGCGGCAGGCATCGCCCACGAGATCCGCAACCCGCTCGCCTCGATGTCGGGTTCGATCCAGATGCTGCGCGACGATCTCTCCCTGTCCAGCGAGCAGGCGCAGTTGATGGACATCGTGCTGCGCGAATCGGCCCGCCTGAACCAGACGATTCAGAGCTTCCTGGCGTACGCGAGGCCCCAGCGGTTCAACATCGCCACGCTCGATCTGCGCCGGGCCGTCAACGACGCGGCCATGCTGTTGCGGAACAGCTCCGAGGTGGCGTCGCACCACACGGTCGAGGTGAACCTTCCAGGGGAACCCGTCCTGTGCGAGGCCGACGAAGGCCAGATCCGGCAGATCATCTGGAACCTTTCGACGAACGGCCTTCGAGCCATGCCGGGCGGCGGTCGTCTCTCGCTGTCGACCCGCGTCAACGGCGACGGCCGCGAGGCCGTCATCGTCGTCGCGGACCAGGGGGTCGGAATTGCCGAGGAGGACCTCGATTCGATCTTCCAGCCCTTCCACTCGACCTTCTCGAAGGGCAGCGGCCTCGGCCTGGCGATCGTGCACCGGATCGTCCGAGACTATGAGGGCGAGATCCAGGTGACGTCGAAGCCGGGGGAAGGTACGATCGTCGAGGTCCGTCTGCCCGCGCGGGCGCCGGAACCCTGATGCCATGGCCAGAGACTCCGTCACTACCGCAGCCGCTCCGGGACGCATCCTTGTCGTGGACGACGAACGGTCCCTGCGCGAGATGCTCGACATCATGCTCCGCCGGGAGGGATATGCCGTCCGGCTCGCCGAGAACGGCCGGGAGGCGCTGGCGACGCTCGAACGCGAGCCGATCGACCTGCTGATCTGCGACATCAGGATGCCCGACCTGAGCGGTGTGGACGTCCTGCGCGAGGCCAAGCGCCAGGACCCCGACCTGGTCGGCATCATGGTCACGGCGTTCGCCTCGACCGAAACCGCCGTCGAGGCGCTCAGGCTCGGCGCGTACGACTACATCTCCAAACCCTTCGATATCGAGGAACTGAAGGCGAAGGTCCGCAATGCCATGGAGCGGCGCCTGCTGCGCCAGGAGAACACGCTCCTCAAGAAGGCGATGCGGGACTCATTCGCCTTCGCCAACATGGTCGGCCGGAGCCGTCCCATGCGGGCCGTGTTCGATCTCATCGAGACCGTCGCGCCGACCAACAGCACCATCCTCGTCACCGGCGAGTCCGGCACCGGAAAGGAACTGGTCGCCC
>CAZMUG010000169.1:0-5442 GCA_964569165.1 uncultured Gaiellales bacterium | reverse complement strand
GGGTTCAAGTGGAACATGGGCTGGATGAACGACACCCTCCGGTACTTCTCCCGGGACCCGGCGCACCGGCGCTTCCACCACGACGAGCTCACGTTCGGGCTCATGTACGCCTTCAGCGAGAACTTCGTGCTCCCGCTCTCGCACGACGAGGTCGTGCACGGGAAGGGGTCGCTCTACTCGAAGGTGCCGGGCTCGGCCGAGCAGAAGCTCGCGAACCTGCGCGCGCTCTACGCCTACCTGTGGGCGCATCCGGGCAAGAAGCTGCTCTTCATGGGCGGCGAGCTGGCCCAGGAGCGCGAGTGGGACGCGGACTCGAGCCTCGACTGGCACCTGCTCGAGCGAGAGGGTCACCGCGGCGTCCAGCGGCTCGTCCGCGACCTGAACCGGACCTATCGTGCCGAGCGGTCGCTGCATGCCCTCGACTCGGAGCCGGAGGGCTTCGCGTGGCTCGAGGTGAGCGACGCGGACGCGAACGTGCTCGCGTTCGCCCGCTTCTCGGCCGAGGGGCGCCCCGTCGTCTGCGCCTGCAACTTCTCGGGCGCCGTCCGGCCCGGATACCGCCTCGCCTTCCCGCAGCCGGGCGAGTGGCGCGAGATCCTGAACACGGACGCGCGGGAGTACGGCGGGGCGGGCGTCGGCAACCTGGGGCGCGTCGTCGTCGACGAGACGCCCTGGAGCGGCCGGCCGTTCTCCGGCGAGGTGACCCTACCGCCGCTCGGCGTCGTCTGGCTCGCTCCGGAGGCCTCGTGACGCCTCTCCCGGTGAGTCTTCGCCGGACGTCCCGGCTTGCCACCGGCCGCTTCCAGGGCGCTCGTGATCCCGGGCCTGCCCCCGCAGGCCCGGGACCCGGGGGTGAGCCGTGAGCACGTGGCCCGGACGGCCGTTCCCCCTGGGGGCCACCTGGGACGGCGAGGGCACGAACTTCTCGCTCTTCTCCCGGCATGCGGAGCGCGTCGACCTCTGCCTCTTCGACGACGAGGACCTGGAGGTGCGCATCCCCCTCGAGGAGCGCACGGCACACGTCTGGCACGGCTACCTGCCCGGTGCCGGGCCGGGGCAGCGCTACGCGTACCGGGTACACGGGCCGTGGGCTCCCGAGCGGGGGCACCGGTTCAACCCGGCGAAGCTGCTCCTCGACCCGTACGCGAAGGCGATCGACGGCGTCGTCGACCATCGCGTCGCGAGCACGCTGCCGTACGTGCCGACGGGCGCGCCCGACGCGGACCTCGAGCTCGACGACGAGGACGACGCGGACGCGATCCCGAAGTGCGTCGTCGTCGACCCGGCCTTCGACTGGGAGGGCGTCGCACACCCGGGCACCCCCTGGGCCGACACGATCATCTACGAGGTCCACGTGAAGGGGTTCACACAGCGGCTCCCGGGCGTGCCCGAGGAGCTGCGGGGGACCTACGCCGGCCTCGCCTCGGACGCGGCGATCGCTCACCTGGCGTCGCTCGGCGTGACCGCCGTCGAGCTCCTGCCGATCCACCACATCGCGGACGAGCACTTCCTGCCGGACCGCGGGCTCGTGAACTACTGGGGATACTCGTCCATCGGGTTCTTCGCGCCGCACTCCCCGTACGCCGCGACCGGCAGCCGCGGCGAGCAGGTGCGCGAGCTCAAGGGGCTCGTGAAGGCGCTGCACCGCGCCGGGATCGAGGTGATCCTGGACGTCGTCTACAACCACACGGCCGAGGGCAACCACCTGGGGCCGATGCTCTCGTTCAAGGGCGTGGACAACGCCTCCTACTACCGCCTCACGGAGGACGGGCGCCACTACGTGGACTTCACCGGGACGGGGAACTCGCTCAACCCGGTGAACCCGGGCGTCCTCCGGCTGATCATGGACTCGCTCCGGTACTGGGCGATCGACTGCCACGTGGACGGCTTCCGCTTCGACCTCGCCTCGGCGCTCGCGCGCGAGCTCCACGACGTGGACAGGCTCGCGACGTTCTTCGACGTGATCCACCAGGACCCGGTGCTCTCGCAGGTGAAGCTCATCGCGGAGCCGTGGGACGTCGGGCCGGGCGGGTACCAGGTCGGGAACTTCCCGGTGCTCTGGGCGGAGTGGAACGACCGCTACCGCGACACGATGCGGGACCTCTGGCGCGGGCACGGCGAGGTTGCCTCGTTCGCGCGGCGCTTCACGGGGTCCAGCGACCTCTACCAGGACGACGGCCGGCACCCGTCCGCCTCGATCAACTTCGTGACCGCGCACGACGGCTTCACGCTCGCCGATCTCGTCTCGTACGACGGCAAGCACAACGAGGCCAACGGCGAGGGCAACCGGGACGGCTCCGACGACAACCGCTCCTGGAACTGCGGTGTCGAGGGGCCGACGGACGACCCCGACGTCCGCCGGCTGCGTGCGCGCCAGCAGCGGAACCTGCTCGCGACTCTCCTGCTCTCGCTCGGCGTCCCGATGCTGCTCGGCGGCGACGAGATCGGTCACAGCCAGGGCGGGAACAACAACGCCTGGTGCCAGGACAACGAGATCTCCTGGGTCGACTGGGACCTCGACGAGGAGCGAGAGCGGCTCCTCGACTTCACGCGCCGCCTCGTCCACCTGCGCCGCCGGCATCCGGTGTTCCGGCGCTCGCGCTTCCTCGACGGCCGCTCGGACCGGGCCGCGCTGCCGGACTCGTGGTGGCTCCGGCCGGACGGGCGGCGCATGACGCAGCGCGACTGGGAGACGGCGGGGCCGGGCATCGTGGGCCTCTACCTGAACGGCGCCGAGACCGGCCTGCGGACGCAGCACGGGGAGGCCGTCGTGGACGACTCCTTCCTCCTGCTCGTGAACGCGTCCTCCGAGCCCGTCTCCTTCGTGCTCCCGCCGCGCCGCTTTGGCGCCCGCTGGGAGCTCGAGCTGCGGACGGACGATCCCGACGCTCCGGTGTCGTCCCATCCGGCGCGCGGGCGGCTCGAGGCGGACGCGCGCTCGCTGGTCCTGCTGCGGGCGGCGTGATGCGGGCGCTCCTCGCCACCGCCGAGCTGACACCCGTCGCCGCGGTCGGCGGCCTCGCCCAGGCTGCGGCGGGGCTCGCCCGCGAGCTCGCGAGACAGGGCGTGGACGTGGAGGTCGTGCTGCCCGACTACTCGGGGGCTCCGCTCTCCGGGGAGACCCGGATCGAGCTCGACGTCCCCGGGTGGGCGCAGCCGGCCGTGGCCCGCCGCGGGCAGCACGCCGGCTTCGGATCCCTGACGCTCGTCTCCGTTCCGGGGATCGTGCGACCACATCCCTACACGGACGGCTCCGGCGAGGGGTGGCCCGACAACGACGCTCGCTTCTTCGCGTTCTCCGCTGCCGTCGCGGCCCTCTCGCGGGGCGTGGACGTCCTCCACCTGAACGACTGGCACACCGCGGTCGCGGCGTCGTGGGCGCACGGCGAGGTCCCGGTCGTGCTCTCGGTGCACAACCTCGCCTACCAGGGCTGGGCGGCGCTCGAATGGGTCGGGCGCCTCGGGCCGCACGCCGCCCCGTTTGCGCGCGGCGGTGCCTGCAATCCGCTCGCCGGGGCGATCGTGCTCGCCGATGCGATCGTGGTCGTCAGCCCGACGTTCCGCGAGGAGGTGCTGCGCCCGGAGTCGGGAGAGGGCCTCGACGGTCTCCTGCGCGGCCGGGGGGACGCGCTCGTCGGGATCCTGAACGGGATCGACGCGGACGACTGGGATCCCGCCCGCGACCCGCACCTACCCGCGCCTTTCGCCCCCGACGACCTGGCGGGCAAGGCCGAAGCACGGCGCGCTCTCCAGGCGAAGCTCGGGCTCCCGGAACGTGCAGGCCCGCTCGTCGTGTCGGTCACGCGCCTCGCGGAGCAGAAGGGGATCGACCTCCTCCTGCCGCTCGTCCCGGCGCTCGACGAGCTCGGGCTCCGCCTGGCGATCCTCGGCTCGGGCGACGCCGCCCTCGCCGGCTCGCTCCGCAGTGCCGCCGAGGCGCATCCGGCCTCGTTCGCGTACGTCGAAGCCTACGACGAGCCCCTCGCACACCAGTTCTTCGGGGGCGGGGACCTCTTCGCGATGCCGAGCCGCTTCGAGCCCTGCGGCCTCGGGCAGATGCAGGCGATGCGCTACGGGACGCTGCCCGTGGTCACCGACGTCGGCGGCCTCCACGACACGGTCGTCGACCTCGACGAGGACCCGGTGCACGGGACGGGCTGGCGGGCGCCGGCTGCCGACACGGCCTCCTTCCGCGCCGCCCTCGTGCGGGCCGCGAAGGGCTGGTCCGACGGGGGCCTGCGCCGGGCGGCTCAGCGTCGAGGCATGACGACCGACTGGTCCTGGGCCGCGCCGGCCGCCAGGTACGCGGACGTGTACCGACGCCTGGCCTCGTAGCCGTCCCGGCACACGCTCGGCGCGCGCCGTTACGCTCGTGGGGTGGCGAGCGAGCCCCGGATCCTCGTGATCGTCCTCGCAGGCGGGGAGGGAAGGCGCCTGCTGCCGCTCACCTCCGACCGCGCGAAGCCCGCGGTGCCGTTCGGCGGCTCGTACCGTCTGATCGACTTCGTCCTCTCCAACTTCGCGAACGCCGGCTACCTCAAGATCGTCGTCCTCACCCAGTACAAGAGCCACTCGCTCGACCGGCACATCTCCCAGACCTGGCGCTTCTCGACCCTGCTCGGGAACTACGTCACGCCCGTGCCGGCGCAGATGCGCCGGGGCCCGCACTGGTTCCTCGGCTCGGCGGACGCGATCTACCAGAACTTCAACCTCATCAGCGACGAGCGCCCGCACCATGTCTGCGTCTTCGGCGCCGACCACATCTACCGGATGGACCCGCGGCCCATGGTGGCGCAGCACGTCGAGTCGGGGGCCGGCGTGACCGTGGCTGCGATCCCGGTCCCCCGCGAGCAGGCGGGCGCCTTCGGGGTCATCGAGGCGGACGAGAGCGGCCGCATCATCCGGTTCCACGAGAAGGTGCCCGATCCACCGCCCATGCCGGGCGACCCGACGCGCTGCCTCGCCTCGATGGGGAACTACGTCTTCGAGCGGAAGGCGCTGATCGACGTCGTCACCCCGGGCGGCGACGACGACCGGCCCACCGACATCGGCGGCGACGTCATCCCCCTGCTGACCGAGGCAGGGAGCGCCCGGGTGTACGACTTCTCGACGAACCACGTCCCCGGGCAGGAGGACCCGGAGCGGGGGTACTGGCGCGACGTGGGGACGCTCGACGCCTACTACGACGCGAACATGGACCTGATCACGCCGGTCCCCGTCTTCAACCTCTACAACGACTCCTGGCCGGTGTTCACGAACCTGCCGGCGCTTCCCCCGGCGAAGGTGTCCCGGGGCCTCACCGGACGCCGCTCGTTCGTCGAGGGAAGCATGCTCGGGCAGGGGTCGATCGTGTCCGGCGGCCACGTGGAGCGGTCGATCGTCGGGCCCGGCTGCTTCGTGGACGACGGCGCGGAGGTGCTCGACTCGATCCTCTTCCCCGGG
>CAZMUG010000168.1:0-5443 GCA_964569165.1 uncultured Gaiellales bacterium | reverse complement strand
TCGACGGGGCCGATGCCCTCGGGGAAGTCGAACACCTCGGGCTCGGAGAACGGCGCCGTCGTGAACCAGCCGCGGTCCTTCTCCCAGATCACCGGCGGGTTCAGGCACTCCTCGATGGTCGTCCAGATCGAGAAGGTGGGCGCGAACTCGTACCCCTCGACGACGAGGTTGGCGCCGTCGCGGATGCCGACCTCGTCGATCTCGGAGAAGAGCTCGTCCGCCGCGTGGCGCGCGAAGACGTCCGCAGCTCCCGGCTCGATCCCGATGCCGACGAGTGCGAGGATTCCCTTCGCCTCCCACGCCGAGGCGCGCTCGAACTGGTAGTCGCCGAGCTTCACGCCGGCCTCCTCGAACGGCTTCGTGGGATGCGGCTCCGAGAGCGTCATCGCCATGTCGAGGTAAGTGACGCCGGCCTCGAAGCACGCCTCGAAGATGGGGACGTTGAAGAGGGGATCCACCGAGTTGAGGACCGCATCCGCCTCCGTCTCGCGGATCAGCGTCACGATCGCGTCCTTCGACGACGCGTCGATCGCATGTGCCGAGAAGCGGCCGTCGTCGAGGGTCGCGATCACCTCTGCCGGACGGGCAGGGTCGTAGTCGGCGAGCGCGCAGCGCTCGAAGAAGGACCGGCGGCGGGCAATCGCCGCGAACGCCGAGCCGACGCCTCCGGTACCGAGGACGAGCACCTTCACACGGCGCGTTCTAGCACGATACGCTCCTCGGGTTCACGGGGATCGGAGGCACGGGATGAGCGTTTCGGTGGCGCAGCAGAAGATGTTCATCGGAGGCGAGTTCGTCGATTCGTCCTCGGGCGAGACGATGGAGGTGCTGAATCCGGCGACCGGCGAGGTGATCGCAGAGGTCCCGCGCGCCACCGCGGAGGACGTGGGGCGGGCCGTCGAGTCGGCGAAGAAGGCGTGGGACGAGTGGCAGTCGAAGACGCCGAAGGACCGCATGGCGCTGCTCCTCGGCCTCGCGGACGTCATCGACGAGCACGCCGAGGAGCTCGCCCGCCTCGAGTCCCTGAACGTCGGCAAGCCCTGGTGGGTCGCGGTGGACGAGCCGGGGATGATGTCCGACAACCTCCGTTTCTTCGCGGGCGCCGCGCGCAACCTCGAGGGCAAGTCCGCCGCCGAGTACGTCGAGGGCTACACCTCGATGATCCGGCGCGAGCCGCTCGGGATCGTCGCGGGCATCTGCCCCTGGAACTACCCGCTCTTCATGGCGATGTGGAAGATGGGGCCGGCGCTCGCCGCGGGCAACGTCCAGATCATCAAGCCCGCCGAGCAGACGCCGCTGACGATGCTTCGCTTCGTCGAGCTCGCGCAGGAGGTCATCCCGCCGGGCGTGCTCCAGGTCGTGACCGGCGACGGAGTCCCCGCCGGCGACGCGCTCGTGCGGCATCCCGACATCCGCCTCGTCTCGCTCACGGGCGACACGGCGACGGGCAAGCTCATCGCGGCGAACGCGGCGCAGACCGTCAAGCGCGTCCACCTCGAGCTCGGGGGGAAGGCGCCGATGGTCGTCCTCGACGACGCCGACCCTGCCACTGTCGCCGAGGCGATCAAGATCGGCGGCTACTTCAACTCCGGCCAGGACTGCACCGCCTCCTCGCGGATCCTCGTCAACGAGCGGATCTACGACGACGTCCTCTCCGAGACCGTGAAGTCGGTCGAGAGCATGACCGTCGGCGACCCGGCCACGGACGACGACATGGGCATGGGCCCGGTCATCTCCGCCGAGCAGCAGGAGCGCGTCCTCGGCTTCATCGAGCGGGCGACCGAGGCGAAGGCGACGATCGTGACCGGCGGCGAGGCGCTCGGCGACCGCGGCTTCTTCGTGAAGCCGACGATCGTCGCGGACGTGGACCAGAAGGCGGAGATCGTCCAGAACGAGGTCTTCGGCCCCGTGGTCACGATCCAGCCTTTCGCCTCCGACGACGCTGCGATCGAGATGGCCAACGACGTTCGCTACGGCCTCGCCGCGTCCGTGTTCTCGGAGAACGTGGGGCGGGCCATGAAGGTCGCGGCGAAGCTCGACTTCGGGACGGTGTGGGTGAACGAGCACCTCTTCCCGCTCGCGTCCGAGATGCCGCACGGCGGCTTCAAGGAGTCGGGCTACGGGAAGGACATGTCCATCTACTCGATGGAGGAGTACACGCGGATCAAGCACGTCTGCGTGAAGCTCGCCGAGTGAAGGACTACGGACACGGCGCCGACCTCCCGCCGGAGGGGGGTGAGCTCGAGCACGACGCGATCGGGTTCCGCGAGGCGCTCTCGGTCGGGCTCGCCTCGACCGCGCCCGCCTACTCGCTGGCGGCCGTCATCGGCTCGATCGTCGTCATCGCCGGCTTCCAGGCGCCGGGCGCGCTCCTGACGTCGTTCGTGCCCATGTTCCTGATCGCGGCGGCGTTCTACTACATGAACCGGGCCGACCAGGACGCCGGGACGACGTTCTCGTGGGTGACGCGTGCGCTCGGGCCGTGGCTCGGCTGGATCGGCGGCTGGGCGGTCATCACGACCGGGATCCTCGTCGTCGGCTCGCTGGCGGACGTCGGAGCGAGGTACACGTACGAGCTCTTCGGCTGGGACGCTGCCGCCGGGTCCAAGACCGCGGTGATGGTTCTCGCCGTCGCCTACATCGTCGTGATGACCCTGATCTGCATCCGCGGCACGGAGCTCACCGCGGACCTGCAGGACGTCATGATCCTCCTCCAGATCGGCGCGCTCCTGCTGTTCGCCGGGGTCGCGCTGTACAAGGTCTACGACGGGCGGGCGCCGGAGGGCTCGACGAAGCCACAGCTCGACTGGCTCTCTCCCTTCGCCGTCGACTCGACGTCGACCCTCGTCTCCGCCCTGCTCATCGGCGTCTTCATCTACTGGGGCTGGGAGAGCGCCGTGAACCTCACCGAGGAGACGCGGGACTCCGCGCACGCTCCCGGCCGGGCCGCCGTCGTCTCCACGGTCATGCTCCTCGTCACCTACGTCTCGGTCTCCGTCGCCGTCATCGCCTATGCCGGCCTGGAGACCCTCGCGGAGTACGACGACGACGACGCGATCTTCGCCGTCCTCGGGGCCGACGTCCTCGGCTCGCCGTGGGACAAGCTGATCATCCTCGCGATCGCCACCTCAGCGATCTCGTCGACCCAGACCACCATCATCCCGTCCTCGCGAACCTCGTTCTCCATGGGGCGCCAGGACGCGCTTCCGCGCTCGTTCGCAGCGGTCCATTCGCGTTTTCACACACCGTGGTTCTCGACGGTGGTGATCGCCGGGCTCGCGATCGCCTGGTACGTCCCGCTCACCATCTGGTCGCAGAACGCGCTCTGGGACACGCTCTCCGCGCTCTCGCTGATGATCGCGTTCTACTACGCGCTGACCGGAATCGCGTGCATCGTCTACTACCGGCGTGAGCTTCTGAAGTCGGTCAAGAACTTCCTCTTCATCGGGGTCGGCCCGCTCGTCGGAGCGCTCATCCTCGGCTACCTCTTCGTCAAGTCGGCGATCGACCTGGCCGACGCGGAGAACTCCTACACGGGACAGGACATCCTCGGGATGGGCGTGCCGTTCGTCATCGGCATGGGCTTTCTCCTCCTCGGGCTCGTGCTGCTCGTCGTCTGGAGGCTTCGCGGCGCCGAGCGGTTCTTCGGGCGCCGTCCGTTCGAGAAGGTCGACCCGGCGGTCGCGGAGGGTTCGCCGTGAGCACGATCGTCGTCGGCGTCGACGGCTGTGCCTGCTCCGACGCCGCGGTCCGCCGCGCTGTCGAGCTCGCCTCCGGGCTCGACGACGCGGTCGTATTCGCGTACGCGGTCGAGCCACCGTTTCGCAGCGTGGGCGACGAGTGGCGTGAGGCCCAGGCCGCGCTCGAGGAGATGGGGCAGCCGATCCTCGACGAGGCGGTCGCGCAGGCACGCGAGTCGGGCGTGGCCGCTGAAGGAGTCCTGGTGCCGAAGCGGCCGACCGAGGCCCTCCTCGAGCTCGCGGAGGAGCGCGGAGCGCGGATGATCGTCGTGGGCACGACGAGCGAGCGGCCGATCGCCGGGATCATCCTGGGGTCGGTCCCGCACAAGCTCGTCCACCGCTCACCGGTCCCCGTTCTCGTCGTCCCGCCTGAGGACTGACACCGCGTCGACACCTGACGGTTGCCAGGCCGTGAGTCCCCGCGATACGCTCGCGCGGTGACGGATCTGGATGCGGTGTTGCCGGACGTCCGCCTCGAGGAGGTCGTCAAGCGGTTCGACGACGCCGTCGCCGTGGACGGCATCTCCGTCGAGATCCCGCGCGGCTCGTTCTTCGCCCTGCTCGGGCCGTCCGGCTGCGGGAAGACGACGACGCTCCGGATGATCGCCGGCTTCGAGTAGCCGACCGAGGGCCGGATCTTCCTCGGCGACCAGGACGTCGTCGGCCTTCCGCCCTACAAGCGCGACGTGAACACGGTCTTCCAGAGCTACGCGCTCTTCCCGCACATGTCCATCGAGGACAACGTCGCCTTCGGGCTCGAGCGGAAGCGCGTGCCCAAGGACCAGCTCCGGGGGCGCGTCGCGGAGATGCTCGAGCTCGTCGGTCTCGCGGGCTTCGCGAAGCGCAAGCCGAAGCAGCTCTCGGGCGGCCAGCAGCAGCGCGTCGCCCTCGCCCGCGCGCTCGTCAACCATCCCCGCGTGCTCCTCCTGGACGAGCCGCTCGGCGCGCTCGACCTGAAGCTGCGCGAAAACATGCAGGTCGAGCTCAAGCGCATCCAGGGCGAGGTCGGGATCACGTTCGTCCACGTCACGCACGACCAGGAAGAGGCGATGACGATGGCGGACACGATCGCGGTCATGAACGGCGGGCACATCGAGCAGCTCGGGCCTCCGGCGGAGCTCTACGAGCGCCCCGCGACCGCGTTCGTCGCCGGCTTCCTCGGCGTGTCCAACCTCCTGCCGGGCACGATCGAGGGCCCGGACGCGATCCGGCTCGACGACGGGACGGTCGTGCGCACGAGCTCCAACGGGCGCACCGGGAAGGTCGCGGCGGGGGTGCGGCCCGAGAAGATCACCATCGGGGCGGGCGGAGGGGCCAACGAGCTCGCCGGGATGATCGCCGAGACGGCGTACATCGGCGTCGCGACGCAGGTCGTCGTCTCGACGGCCGCGGGGACGGTGCAGGTGTTCGCGCAGAACCTGGACGTGGGCGGGCGCGTGCCCGCCCCTGGAACCAACGTCGTTCTCAGCTGGGCGCCCGAGTCGACCTTCGTCGTCGACCGCGACGAGAGCGCAACCGAGGAGGAGAGGACATGAACCCACGGCTGACCCGAAGTGAGCTCCTGCGGCGCGGCGCCGCCGGAAGCGCGCTGCTCGCGTTCCCGTCGCTGCTGGCGGCGTGCGGGGGTGGTGGCGGGGGAGGGAGCGAGGGGAGCGGAGAGCTGAACGACGTCCTCAACTTCTCCAACTGGGAGCTCTACATCG
>CAZMUG010000167.1:0-5487 GCA_964569165.1 uncultured Gaiellales bacterium | reverse complement strand
GGCTGGCTCGTCGCCGTCGCGCTCCCGAGCCCGGAGGACCGCGCCGCGGAGAAAGCGGCGGCGAGAGCTGCCGCGGCGGCAGCAGAACCGGCCTAGGGCGACTCCTCGTCCTCCGAGCGGCGGAACCGCCGGGCGAGCCCCGTCCGGCCCTCCTGCTCCGCCGCTGCCCGCTTCGCCTCCTTCTTCTCGCGCCGGTCCGCGCTCATCTCCTCCTTCTTCACCTTCGCGTCCTCGTACGAGTCCTTGACGAGCTTGGAGCCGCCGCTCCAGCCGAACACGACGCAGAGGAGGACGATCGCGAACCCGACGTTGAAGGCGGTCGTGATCAGCTGCTGGCCGAGCGAGTAGGCGGTGGCCGTCGTGTCGTCGGTGTAGCTCGAGAGGGCGAACGTGTTGAACGCCTGATTGACGCCGAGCCCGCCCGGGGTGAAGGAGACGATGTTCGCGAGCTGGTTCGAGCCGAGGACGCTCATCACCGAGCCGAAGCTGACCGGGATGCCGTAGGCCGCGAGGAAGACGACGATCACCATCACCTTCGCCGCGTATCCGCCCATCTGCGGTAGGAGGACGAGCTTCACGTACGCGCCGAAGTCCGTGAGGATCGCCGCGCCCTCGACGGCCCGCGCCCACATCTTCTTCACCCAGGCCCAGAAGATCCGAAGCAGGATGGCGATCAGGAACACCGCCCCGGCGATGATCCCGAGCGTGAGCACCGGGTGGTTCTGCAGGGCATCCCGCTCGTTCCCGAACTGGAACTCGAACGAGCCTGCGACCGCCGAGAAGAGGTAGACGTAGATGAGCGTCCCGATGACCATGTAGAAGATCTTCTGGACGACGTAGCCGCCGAGGATGCCCGGGAACGTCGAGCCGTGGACGACGGCGACGAACATGAGCAGGGTCACGAACGTGCCGAGGTTCGCAGGGACGAAGTTGTTGAGCGCGACGCCCGCCGCGTAGCAGGCGAGCACGGTCATGTAGGTCGCGCCGCCCGGGTAGGCGTAGCGGAGGATCCCGTACCAGCCGAGCGCGGTGAGCGCGGTCTGGAGGCCCTGGAACAGGCAGCCCAGGACGATGTACCCGATCGAGATCTCGGACATCGTGTCCCAGAGCTCCTGGAACCAGCCCCACACGTCGATCCCTGCGAGGTGCAGGGCGACGAGCAGCGCGAGGGTCCCGAGGATCCACGCCGCGATCTTGAGGAGGCGCCGCCGGAGCGACGGCTCGGGGAGCGCGCCGGGGCTCGGCGCTACCGCTGCCGTGGACACCGGGTCAGCCTAACGCCCGCTGCGGCCGATCGCCGGGAGGGAACCCGTCTTTCGGGAGCGAATCTGGCCGCGTGAGCGAGACAGCGACGGCCGCGGGCCGCGGCCACCTGCGACGTAGGGCCCGCCGCGCGCCGCGGCCGGGGCGGTAGGTTCCCGCCGTGCACGCGGCCGCCGACACCGCTCCCGCGCGCGCGAAAGCGGTCCTCCTCTCGCTGATCCTGGTCGCCGGGGTCGCGAACCTGAACCTGTCCGTCGCCAACGTCGCGCTGCCGGACATCGGGGAGGCGTTCGACTCCTCGCAGACGACGCTCAACCTGATCGCGATCGGGTACTCGCTCGGCCTCGCCGCGTCCGTGCTCTGGTTCGGTGCGCTCGGCGACCGCTACGGCCGCAAGCTGATGATCGTCCTCGGCATGGGCCTCTCCGTCCCGGCCTCGATCGTCGCGGGGCTCGCGCCGTCGGACGAGGTCCTCTTCCTCGCGCGGGTCGCCGGAGGGCTCGCGGCCGGCATGGCGTACCCGACCACGCTCGCACTGGTCACCGCGCTCTGGTCGGGGCAGGAGCGCACGAAGGCGATCGCGCTCTGGTCGGCGCTCGGCGGCGGCATCGCCGCGCTCGGCCCGCTGGTCTCGGGCGCGCTCCTCGAGGTCTTCGAGTGGCGCTCCGTCTTCCTCGTGACCGTCCCGCTCGCGGTGGTCGCGCTGCTGCTGGCGCTGAAGCTCGTCCCGGCCCACGTCAACGAGTCCAGCGAGCCGGTGGACAACCTCGGCGGCCTCCTCTCGGCGGTGCTCGTGGGCGCGCTCGTGGTGGCGATCAACTTCCTGCCCGTGCCGAACGAGCAGGCGGTCGCGCTCGCGCTGCTCGCCGCGGCGCTCGTGGTCGGCGTCGCGTTCTTCCTGCGCCAGCGCCGGGCGGCCAACCCGATCTACGACCTCCAGGTCGCGGCCCGGCCGACGTTCTGGGTGGCCGCGTGCGCCGGGATCATCGTCTTCGGGTCGCTCATGGCGGCGGCGTTCGTCAACCAGCAGTACCTGCAGAACGTGCTCGGCTACTCGACGCTCGAGGCGGGCGCGTCGATCCTGCCTGCCGTCGTCTTCATGATCCTCGTCGCCCCGCGGTCGGCGAAGCTCGTCCAGTCCAACGGCTCCCGCCGGACGCTCCTGAGCGGCCAGCTCCTCCTGCTCGTCGCCTTCGCGCTGATGCTCCTGCTCTGGACGGACGACGCCGCGTACTGGAAGGTCGCGCTGCCGCTCTGCTTCCTGGGAGCGGGTGTCGGCCTGGCGGGGACGCCGTCCTCCAACTCGCTCACGGGCTCGGTCCCGGTACGGCGCGTCGGCATGGCGTCGGGCACCGCCGACCTCCAGCGCGACCTCGGCGGCGCGGTCATGACCTCCGTCCTCGGCGCCCTCCTGACGCTGGGGTACGCGAGCGCCATGGGGAGCCTGGTCGACCAGTCGGGGAAGCACGTCACCGAGTCCACGCAGGCGCAGCTCCAGCTCTCGTTCGCGAGCGCCGAGAACCTGGCCGCGCAGCACCCGAGGTACGCGGACAAGATCACCGCGGCCGCGCAGCAATCGTTCCTCGAGGGCGACCAGTGGGCCTACCTCGGGGCGATGGCCGCGATCGCGACGGGCATGGCGCTCGTCTTCTTCCTCTTCCCGAGGAAGGACGCCGAGGAGGCGCTCCGCGCCGCCTACCACGCCGAGGACGTGACGGGCACGGCCCCTACGGCGATCCAGGCGGGCGCCGTGCCCTCGGAGGCGTGACAGCAGGCGCCCGGGAGCGGGCCGAGGGTCGCGCTGCCGGCGTGTTGTAGGTTCGCCGGGGCATGAGCTCGTGGGGCACACCGGCGCTCGTTCTCGTCTTCGCGCTCGCGGGCGTCGCAACCTGGGTCGCAGGCATCTATCTGTCGAAGGCGACCGACGTCCTCGACGATCGCTTCGGCCTCGGCGAAGCCGTCGGCGGCATGCTGCTGCTCGGGCTCGCGGGCTCGCTGCCCGAGCTCGCGATCACGGCGTCCGCCGCGCTCAGCGGCCATCTCTCGCTCGCCGTCGGGAACCTCCTCGGAGGGATCGCGATGCAGACACTGGTGCTCGTCTTTCTCGACGCGACGTCGAGGAAGAAGCAGCCGCTGACCTCGCTCGTCGCGGATACGAGCCCGCTGTTCGAGTCCATGCTCGTCATCGGCCTCGTGACGATCGCCGTCATGGGTGGGTTCCTCCCCGAGACGACCGCCGTCGGCCCGGTGAGCCCCGCGTCGATCGGGATCGTCGTGCTCTTCCTGCTCGGGATCGTCGGACTGAACCGCGCGCGCTCGAGGCGCGCGTGGGCGACCGCGACCGAGCCGCCTCCGGCCGCGGGCGAGGCCCCGAACCGCTTCAAGGCCTCGACGACGGCGCTCGTGCTGGGCGTCTTCGGGGTCGCGTCGCTCGTCACGCTCGTCGCCGGCGTCACGCTCGAGCAAACCGGGAATCAGCTCGCCGACGACATGGGGGTCAACGGGGTGGTGTTCGGCGCGACCATTCTGGCCGCCGTAACCGCGCTGCCGGAGATCTCGAGCGGGATCGCCGCGGTGCGGCTCGGCCAGGTCGAGCTTGCGATGAGCGACATCTACGGGGGGAACGCGATGCAGCTCACCTTCTTCCTGCTCGCCGACCTGCTCGCCGGCGACCCCGTGCTGCCGACCGCGAGCGCGGAGTCGCTCTGGCTCGGGGCGACGGGCGCGGTCGTGACCGCGATGTTCGCGTACGGCCTCCTCGTCCGGCACGACACCAAGTTCGCGGGCCTGGGGAGCGACTCGATCCTCGTGCTCGCGACCTACGTCGCGGCCGTCCTCTTCTTACCCTCGATCCCGAGCTGACGCCGGTCGATCGCGGCGTCGAAGGTCAGGCGGCGCTCTCCTCGACCCAGAGCCGGAAGCCGCCCCGGAACGCATCGACGTTCCGGCCGAGCCTGCAGTGGGGCGGGAGGTCCTCGACGTAGCGCGCGTTCCCGCCGCCGACGACGACGTACTCCGGCTGGAGCGCGCGCGTGAACTGCACGATCGCCTCGTGGACGTTCTTCAGCCAGCGCCTCCTGCCGAGGCGCTCGAGCGCCGCCTCGCCGACGTAGTCCTCCCACTCGCCCTTGCGGTAGGGGAGATGGCCGAGCTCCAGGGGCGCCAGCACGCGATCGAGGATCATCGTCGAGCCGAGCCCGGTGCCGAGGCCGAGGAAGAGCATCCTCCCGCCCTCGTAGCTCCCGAGCGCCTGCATGGTCGCGTCGTTGATGACCTTCGTCGGCCTGCCGAAGGCCTCCCCGAAGTCGAACCCGGCCCAGCCCTTGCCGAGGTTGGCCGGATCCTGGGCGGCCGTGCCGTCCTTGACGGGCGCCGGGACGCCGACGGACACGCAGACGTAGTCCCAGTCCCGCGTGGCCTCGAGGACCCCGTCCACCATCCGCTGCGCGGTGAGCTTCGGGCCGGACACGAAGCGGCGGCGCTCGTCGATGCCGTTCAGCACTGCCTTCACGTGGGAGCCGCCGACATCGACCGCGAGCACGGCGGGCGCGTCGGGCTCGTAGGGGTAGGTGCGCGTCGTCTCGTCGCTCATGGCGCGGATCCTGCTGCAGCCGCATCGGCGACGACGAGCGCGTTGTCCGTCGAGATCCACCCGGCGGGAATCGAGCGGTCGCCTTCCCGGAGACGGCGGAGCGCATCCGTCTTGTCCTCGCCCGTCACGAGCCAGAGCAGCTGCCGTGCGCGGTTCAGCGCAGGGTAGGTCAGGGTCATCCGCCGGTGTCCCTGGTACGGGCCTGCAAGAGCCACGTCGCGGTCGTGGACCGAGAGCGCCGGGTCGCCGGGCACGAGCGAGGCCGTGTGCCCGTCCGGGCCGAGCCCGAGGTGGACGAGGTCGAGCCGGTCGGGGAGAGCGTCCGCGTACAGCGCGGCCGCGGCCTCGAGGTCCTCCGCCCACACGGGCATCGGACGCACGTCGGCGGCGCCTCCGGGGGGAAGCGCGCGCGACAGCTGGGTCAGGTTGCGGTCGGGGTCGTCGGCGGGTGCGACTCGCTCGTCGACCTGGAAGATCGTCACCTTCTCCCAGGGCAGCCGCCCGGCGAGCGCGGCGAACATCCCCCAGGGCGTCCGGCCGCCGGACACCGCGAACGTGAAGACGTCGCGCTGCGCGATCGCGACGGCCGCGGCCGAGGCGACGACCTGCGCGCCGCGCTCGGCGACCGCGTC
>CAZMUG010000166.1:0-5489 GCA_964569165.1 uncultured Gaiellales bacterium | reverse complement strand
GTTTGGTGAGTGGAGCCGACGGAACACGCCGGAAGCGCGGCGAGAGTTCGAGGCCTGCGATGACGCGAAGTTCGTGCTCGATGCGGGCGGTGACCCTCGCCGACGGTTCGCGGTTGCAGGCAACGTGCAGAACGTTCTGCTCGATGCGGTAGGGCAGGAGCATGTGCGTCCGCGCGAGTGACGGAGAGAGTGTTCCTACGACTTCGTCAGGAAGGTTGAAATGCACGTCGTCGGGGAGCTCCTCGACCTCCGTTCGGGATGAGTGCCGGCCCCATCCGGCCCCCGATGCGTCCGAGCGCATGAGTCGCGTCTCGACCGGATCTGCCGGTCCGGCCGGTGTGGCCGAGAAGTCAAGCGTCGCGCCGTCGCCTCGGGCGCGTGAGCGTCGGATGGCCTCGAGCCCGTCGCTTGCCGTCTCGGAGGCGCTTCGCGCACGTCGCTGCTTGCCAGGGCTTTCGGGCTTTGGCTTCCTCTTCCAGAACATGGTGGAACTCCTGTGGCGAATTGCTACCGCGGGGCGGCGACTTGTTGCCCGGTGGTTGCGGGCGGCACGGCGGGTGTCGGGTCGACGCGCTTGGAGTAGGTCGATAGTTCGACGGAAGCCTCGAGCGTGTCGCCTGCGCCGATCGACTGCTGTCGGATGGAGAAGCTCGTAATCGAGATGAGGCGGTTCGAGGAATTGAGCCGCTCGACGAGCGTCCTCAATCCCGTGAAATCCGTACGCGCCTCGAGGTGGATCGGCTGTTCGGAGATGGCCTCGAGCTTGCCCGCCGCGATCTCGGGATTGATGATCGGTGTGGGCTTGCCGGGCTTGAACTCCGTCACGGTTGCGCCGGACGAATCGGCGAGCCGTCCGGCTTCGTCGAGGACGCCCTCGAGCTCGGCTTCGGTCGGAACCTGACCGAGAACCTCCTGGTAGCGCTTGGCGACCTCCTCGGCCTCGATCTCGAACTGGCGGTAGACGTCTATCTGCTGCCGGCTCTTCTCGTTTTCGGCGGCGACGATTGCAATGCGACCGCGGATGTCGTCGCGCGTGACGATTTCGGAGCTCGTCAGTCCGAAGTAGAGCGCGCACCCGCAGGCGAGTCCAAGAACTACCCCGCCGAGAACGAGGCGCCAGTCGATGAACCTGAGAAGAAGTGCGCTACTGGACATGACCACCTCCAACGACGGGAATGGCCGCAGCCGCAACAGGAGGAGCCGACGCAGCCGGTTGGGCAGGGGCCTGTGGAGGAGGCGTCGGCGCGGGCTCGGACCCGGACGTATAGGTCGCCGTAAATGTGAACGTATAGGTCGGCCAGGGATTCGGATCGTCTGCCGTGACCTTGCCGGCAACTTCGGCGATTTCGGGAATGAGACTGGAAAACGCCGCGGCGCCCCGATGATTGCCGAGAATGCGGGCAAGGGCGCGGGCATTCTCCTGATAGTTCGTCGTCCCCGAAATCGTCGCCTGGCGGGACTTCCTGTTCCAGGCAACGAGCGAGAAGGAGAGTTCGCTTCGTGGACCGCCTGCGACCGGAGGCGGGGGCGGAACCTGGCGATAACACGCGAGCAGGTCGGAGAGAAGTTCTATGGGGACCGGCTGGCCGGCGCGTTCCCGGTCGACGAGCACGAGTACGGCGCGCTGGTGGCGGGCCTGGGCTTCCTTCTCGGCGCGTTCGAGCGCATACCTGTGAAACTCGGCCGCCTGTTCGTTCTCGCGGGCGAGAACGGCATTGGCGTCGGCGACCTGACGGACGACGTAGAAGTGGAGTCCGACGAAAACCGAAAGAACGACAGCCGTCCAGAGCCCGACGGGCAGGAGAGCCGAACGGCCAAGCGCGGCCAGGGGATAGAGGTTCCACTTCGGCTCGGCAACGGGAGATTCGGTGACGTTCGAGAAGACGGGACTCGGATCGGGGCAGACGGCCGTCGCGATGACGCCGAACAGACTCGAAAGGCGGTGCTCGTCGTCGAGGATCTCGCGTGCGCGCTGCTTCTGTTCGTCGGTGTCGGTCGCCATCTCGATGGCACGCGCGGCGCAGAGCGGTTCAATCCGGAGGTCGGCGCCATAGACGTACCGAATCGCCGCAGCAACTGAAGGCACCTTGCAGTGTGAGCCGGTAAGGTACACCCGGTCGAGACGCGCAGGACCGACGGAGAGTTCGACGAGATGGTCGCGAAGGCGGGCGAGCGCTTCGTCGGTGACGGGACCGAGGACGGCCTCCTCGCGCGATTCGAGTTCAGGAGGAGCCGACCGGCCGTGCCGTGCGATCGATCCACTCGCGAGCTGCTCGAGCGACCACTGCATGACGGCAACGGGCACACCGTCCGACATCCATACGGCCGCGAGAGTGTCACCCGTCACGCTCATTGCGAGTGTTGTCCCGACCGCGACTTCGGCATGGTGCGATCGCTCGAGGAGCCGCCAGAGTCCGACGGCACGCGGTACGAGGTGGCCGTCGCCGCCTTCGAGCGCGGATTCCCAGACGCCGAGACTCTCGGTCGGAGTGGCAGCGACGTGGCAGCGCCCTCCCACGACAACCGCGCGGACAGAGGTATCTGGCGCGCTTGCTGGGTCGAGCGACGCGGCGGTGAGGGCGCCGGCGACCTGGACTTCGTGCCTGGCATCGTGCATTGACGCGGGCACTGGAACGGTCGTCGTGTAGACGAGGTGACCGCCGACGTCAATCCAGACCTCAGGGCGTGCACCGACTCGGGTCATCTCATCGCGCAGTTCGACGACGCGGTCGATGACGCTCGACGTAGCCAGACGCTCTTCAGATACGTGGCGCGGTGAACCCGGGTCCGTCGCGTCGGAGAGGATGATCCGGGCGACATCACCCTCCTGGGACACGGTAATGATGGAGCGATGAGGGAGGGAGTACTTTTTGCTCATGTCAATTGGGATTGGTTGGGCGATTGGTTTCGCGATCACTTAACGCAATCTGAATGCCATACCGAAAGCCTCCGCGATGCCAGAATCCGGAGTGAATCGGCGTGAGTTGGTCCGCGGCCTGTCGACTTCATTAGGCTGGCAGAAGGGGAGTTTCGGCGCGCCGAAAACCCGTTAATCTTGCAGAGTCTGAACCGTGAGGATAAGGCAGAAATCCGGTCGTCGTGGTTGCCGGGGCAAATCGCAAGAATTTCGCAAGAAACCTTCCCGGATCGCTTACGGCGCTGCGTGGACGACGCGCTCAGGGTCCGAAGAGCACGGACGCCAGGACTCACGGGCCAGCATTCGCTCGAGAAGCTCCGTGAGCAGCAGATCGATCTTGCCTTCGTGAGCGGCGAAGTAAGTGAGCTCCATGGCCCGCTCGTGGACGAGCTCCGGCCGGTACGTTCGGCGCTCGCGGCACGCGGCATACCAGTCGACGACGGAGATCACTCGCGCGAGAGGCGGAATCTCGTGGCCTGCAATCGCGTTTGGGTATCCAGCACCCGAAGGCCATTCGTGGTGGCGAAGGACGAGCTCGGAAACGCGCGCAAGCTCGGGGTGCACGATAAGCGCCGCTCCCTCGGCGGGATGGCGTTTCATGTCCGTGACCATCTCCTCGGTGAGCTTTCCGGTTCCGGTCAGAACGTCGAGCTTCGTGAAGACCTTCCCCACGTCGTGAAGAAGGCCTGCGGTCGAAACCGTTTCGACTTCGGCGTCGGTGAAACCGAGGTGTCGTGCGAAGCGGCCGCACAGGTTTCCGACGTCGATCGAATGATGCTCGAGCAGATAGCCGTCGTGGTTGCAGCCCCTGATGATGCCGAGCAGGCGCGTGACGGCGTGGGCGGCGGACTTGTCGTCAGAGAGCAGCTCGGAAGGAACGTGAAACTCCTCGCCGTACTCGGCGCGGTGGAAGCGGCAGCTTTGTGCATTGATGGACATTGGTGTTTTGCTCCGGTGTCGCGAGTGTGCCGGGAGACGGAATCCCGTGACTCCGGATCGGCGCCAGATGTGTCAGCAACTCGGGTGCCAGACTTCAGGCCGGCTCGGTGGACGGCCGATCGGATCGGACTTGCAAAGCCGGAATGTGGACCGCACGTGGTCGAGTTTTCGGTCCACGACGTACGGGAATCCGACCACTCAGGCCGGAGACGGGCCGGACTCGACTTCGCCATCGACCGTCGCGTCGAGTTCTCCGAGGATGACGCGCGCAATGTGTCGGCGCGACTCGTCGAATTCCTGATCGGACTTGTCCGCGAATTCGGGATGCGACCTGATGAGCAGCCAGAGCAGTGCGGCGCCCTGCGCCGCGGACTGCGCCCCGAATCTGGAGACCGCTTCGAGGCGGGTCGCTTCGTCCTCGAGGCGCTCGAGCACGTGCTTCCCGACGTCGAGGCCCGAGACCGCTGCCGACTCGATTCTGTCGAGGCGCTCGAAGATGCCGGAGAGGACTGAGTCGGACGGCTCGAGATCAGGCGTGAGATCGCCCGCTTCGGGCGGAAGTTCATTGGCGGATCGGACGGTTCGTCCGAGACGTTTGAGGCGCCGCGCGACGATGGCTTCCGACACGAGCTCCCGGATGATTTCACCCGCCGATTTCCCGCCGGAGTTCTTCACGAGGGCTTCGATTTCCGGACGGCAATCCGCAAACAGGCGAAGCGTCGTCGGATCGTCCTCGAGCCGCCGCTTCCGTCGACGTGTTCTTCGCAAGAGTGGCATGGACGTGAACCTCCTACAAAGTTGGTTTCTGATCCGGAAACAGGCATCCGGTCATCGATTCCTATAAAGTGCGTATAATCAATAAGTTAACGGCCAAACGCATGAACTGTACACCCGATATATACAAACAAGTCAATCAGTTTCCGGCGCAGTGCAGGAATGCCTCACTGTATACAGGGTGTTCGTGGTTCTCTATAGTACCGTCAGATATGAATATTTCAAGGCTTGTGCTCAATGTGTACCGTATCGTATACAATTGTCGCTGCTATAAGTAGTGTGGTTGCTATGAGTTGCAGGGCGGGAGTGGAAGAGGCGAGATTTGTTCTTGTCCGCACGCCCGACCCTCGGTTGTTAACCATGGGTTGAGCGTGTTTCGGGGCGGGTCAGAGGTTCGTTACTGGCGATCCTTCCGGCGGCAATGCCAGGTCACGTTGTGGCCTTTTTCGGCGGCGTCAAGTGCATCCCAAACGGATCGCTTACCGCGAATGACCGGGCGTGCTTCAGGCGAGAGATCAAAGGTCGAAAGTACGTAAACATCAGCGGAGCCGCGAAGCATCCGAAGCGCCTCGGCGACGATTGCAGCCTCTGCGATTTGGACGCGAACGGACGGCGCGATCTGGTGCGCAACCGAACGGGTCTTGAGCACCTTCTCGCCTTGGTGCGCTTCGAGCGTAACCTTGGCAATCCGGGCTCCGTTTGAGCGGGTCACAAACGCTTGAACGTGCGCGGTGATGGCGCGGGGCATCCGGTCGGCGTACGCGGCGTTGTAGCGGGCCAGCAAGCGATCTGCAATCGCTTCTAGGTCCGGGGTCGACAGTCCGGCCGCGTCTGCGGCGTCTGCGATCCCGGCGGCGGT
>CAZMUG010000165.1:0-5576 GCA_964569165.1 uncultured Gaiellales bacterium | reverse complement strand
CTGAGCCCGTCTCTGCTCGTGTGCTCGCGGACGGTGGGCGCAGGTGAGTCGTCGAGCGCGGCAACGCTCTCGCACGAGCTCCTGCATACGCTCGGCCTCGTGGATGCGTACGGCGGCTCCGGGAACAACTGGCGGTACTCGCTCATGGGCGCCCGACCATCACCGACCCGGAGGACGACCGATTCGAGCTGCACCTCGATCCGTACAACAAGCTCCGGCTCGGCTGGGTGCGACCGGAGATACTGACCCTCTCGGACGCCGGCTGCTACCGGCTGCGAGCGGCAGAGCTGACGCCGACCGCGGTCCCGAAGTCGTATCTCATCCACGATCCGCGACGCGGTACCCAGGAGTACTTCATGGTGGAGCACCGGCTTCCCGCCACGTTCAACTACGACGGCGACCCGTGGCTTCAGGGGAGCTTCTCGTTACCCGACCAGGGGCTCGCGCTGTGGTACGTGAAGACCGACCCGACGGGCCAGCTGCTCATCGTGCCCAACATCGCCGGGGGGACGAACAACGACCGGTCGCTCTACATCGTCCCGGCCGGGGGCGGAACCCCCGGGTCGGGCAGGCTCTGGGATCGCGATGACGGTGCTGCCCGCCCGCTCTGGCTCGACCTCGACGGCACGGCAGGCGGCAGCGCCAGCGGTCTCGCGCTCCGCGTCAGCTCCGATGTGTCCCGCCCCGAGATCACGTTCCGGATCGGAAACGTCGCAACCTGCGATCCGCTCCCTCCGGTCAGCGGACCGCCTCCCGCAACGGTCATGCCGGAGGCCGACGGGGGCCCCTGCTCGCTCGTGAGGAACGCCGCGGTCTGCACGCTGAGAACGCCGTCGTTCGTCGCCACGCGCCGAATCCCCCGCGCGATCGCACCCGGCAAGACGTTCTCGGTGCAGTGGGTCGTGACGCCACGCACCGGCGGCCGTCTCCAGCTCATCGACGCACTCCCGAAGGGGTTCCGCGCACTCGGCAAGCTGCGGCCCGTCGTACTGAGCAAGGGCAGGAAAGTGACGCGGACGTACCGCGTCCACGCCGCGGACAGCCTCGGCCGCTACCGGCTCCCGGCCGTCGCACTGTTCACGCCGAAGGGAAAGAAGAAGGCCCGGCGCACGGCGCTGCAGGCCGTTGCCATCGTGTTCTCGACCTCCGCGATCAAGTCGCACCCCTTCCGGCCGGAACCGCCCCCGCCCCCGCCTCCGCCACTCCCGGACCTGGTCGTCGCCGCCGTATCCGCGAACGGCGCTCTGGTACGCAACGAGGGAAGCGTGGCGGCCGGCGCCTTCGTCGTCCGGTTCATCGGCGTGGCCACGCGTGACGCGTCCGTCAACGGCCTCGCACCTGGTGCAAGCCTCTTCGTCGCGATTCCGGGCGGCGTCTGTTCCAAGCCCCGCGCGCCGCTGACGGCCATAGCGGACGCCGACGGCTCGGTTCGGGAGGTCAACGAGGGCAACAACTCCCGGCAGGGCACCTGCTGAGCCACTCGCGCCGCCGCTCTCTTCAGCCGCCGCGGCCGTCAGTCGTTCTCGACGGAGACGACCTTCCCGGTGAGCGCGTCGACCTTGATCTCGACCTCGCGGCCGCCGGAGTGCTCGAACACGACCTCCCAGACGAGGCGGCCGTGCTCGCGCTCGATCTCGGCCTCGTCGAAGGTGCCGGTCCGGGCGCGCGCTCCGGCGATCGTCAGCGCCGACCCCAGGGTGACCTTTGCCTGCGCGACCCTGCGGGCGTCCAGGTCGACCCTCGCCCGGCGCTGCCGGCGCAGGATCCGGCGCCCGTCGGCGCTCACGTCGATCTCGTGCGGTCGCACGGCACCCTGCGCGACCTTGACCTCCCACACGCGGACGCCGCGCAGCAGATCGCTCTCGATGTCGTAGGCGCGTCCGCCCTGGACGGCGCGTTCGGCCGTCCGCACCGCACGGCGCGCCTGGGCGAGGCGGCTCGGCACCGCCTCGGCCGTGGCGGGCGCCGGCCGTGCCGACACGCCGAGCTCGGCGGGCGAGCCCCAGGCCGCCGTCGCCACCAGCGCCAGGCCGGCGGCTGCGACGACGGTGAAGCCCTGGAGCGTGCGCACGCCTCGAGGATAGCCGCGGCCACCTCGCGCCCGGCACGAGAACCGCCGGTGACGCGGTGGCGGAGACGGGCGGTCGGCGACAACGGCTTGCGAGGGGCGCTGTAGAGTCAGCCGGACCTCTGAAGGCGGGACCGGAGGACCGCAGGTCGGGCACGGCATGGCAGACGTTCGCGACTCGAAGCTGGGAGCGCCGTCGCTCGCGGGCTCACACGTTCGACGCGACGCGGTGTACAGCCGGCTGGACGAGGTCTTCGGGCGACGTGTCGCCACCGTCGTTGCCGGCCCGGGGTTCGGGAAGTCGACCGCGCTGGCCGCGTGGTCCGCGGACACGATCTGCGCCTGGTGCACCCTCGACAGCGGCGACGTTTTGCTGCCTCGCCTGGCCGCCTCGCTCGTGGAGGCGTTGCGGCGGGCGGCGCCGTCCGTGGCCGACGGCCTCGAGCTCTCGGTCGAGTCCGCGGGCGGCGCCGGCGACGCAAGTCGTGTCGACGTGCTCGCAAGCCGACTCTGCGAGTCGCTGGACGCAAGGCTTCGCACCGACGTCGTTCTCGTGCTCGACGACCTGCACGAGCTCCCCGTCGGCTGCGACTCGTCCCGGCTGATCGAGTCGATCTGCCGCCAGGCGCCGCCCGAGCTCCATCTGATCCTGTCGTCACGTGCCCCCATCCCCTTCCCGATCGACCGCCTGCGGGGTCGCGGACAGGTCGTGGAGGTCGACGCCGCGCTGCTCGCCTTCTCGAGAGAGGAGGTCGCGACGTTCCTCACGTCCACGCTCGGAGCGGCGGACCTCGCTGCGCCGGTGCACGAGCTCACGGGAGGCTGGCCGGCCGGAGTCCGGCTCGCGGGCGAGTCGCTCCGCGTCGCTCCGGCAGACGAGCGACAGCACGTGCTCGCCGGCCTCACGGCGCCCGACGGCCCGCTGTTCGCCTATCTGGCCGGAGAGGTCTTCTCCGGGGAGCCGCAGGTCGTGCGCGAGACGCTCCGTCTCCTCGCGCCGCTTCCGCGCGTCGATGCAGATCTCTGCGAGCGCCTCGGTGCTCCGCACGCCCCGACCGTCCTGGCGGAGCTCGCGATGCGCGGCGTCTTCGTCCACCGTGAGCCGGGACCAGGCGACGCATTCACGATCCACGGGCTCCTGCGCGAGTTCGTCGACAGCCGGTGGCCTCTCGACCCCGGGGAGCGAGAGCGGGTGTATCGGTGCGTGGCCGAGTGGGCCGAGGCACGAGGGAACGTCGCGCTCGCGCTGCGCTCGACCGTCGCATCCGGCGATCGCCAAGCGCTCGTCGACCTGCTCACGCGGCGCGGGCCCGACGCCGTTGCCGCGGGCGCGATCGACGACGTCCTCCGTGCGGGCGAGTTGCTGGCGCCGCACGAGCGACGGGGATCGATCGAGCTGGCGATCGGGGATGCACATCGCCTGCGCGGCGAGTGGCAGGAGGCGCTCGCATGCTTCGAGCGTGCGGCTGCGGGCGACGAGGTGTCGGCTGCGCTTGCCCTGCGCATGGGCCGGATTCACTGGGACCGGGGCGAGTACGACGAGGCACTCGCGGCGTACCGGCGTGGTCGCAGCGACGGCTCGAGGCCGGCCGACGAGGCGCAGCTCCTCGCCTTCACGTGCATCGTGCTCTGGAATCAGGCGAATCTCGACGACGCGCGCGAGGCCGCTTCCTCGGCCCTCGACGCGGCGAGGGAAGCCGCTGACCCGCGCGCCCTCGCCGCGGCTCACTACGCGTGCGCGCTCGTTGCGGTCGCTCGCGACGAGCATGCGTTCGAGGAGCATTCACGGCGCGCGCTCGAGGCGGCCCAGGCAGCGGGTGACCTGCACCAGCGCGTCCGCATCCTCCTCCTCGTCCAGGGGCCCTTACCGCCGCGAGAGGCCCTTCCGGTCGCGGAGGAGGCCGTCGCCGTCGCCGAGCTCGCCGGCGCCGACCTCTATCGCGCCGCGGCGTTTCAGGCGCGGGGAGCGGTCAAGCGCCTCCTCGGACGGCTGGACGAGGCCCTCGTCGATCTCGAGCGCGCACGAGCGCTGTGGGAGCGCCATGGCTCCACGCGGATGGCCTGGGCGCTCGATGATCTCGGGGCGCTGTTCGCCGCCCGGGGCGATCTGGCTCGTGCCCGATCGTGCTACGAGCAGGCGCTCTCGATCATCGACCGGCACCCGGAGGCACAGGGGCTCGCCGCCAACCAGGCCCGTCTCGCTCGCGTGCTCGTGCGGGACGAGCCGGACCGGGCGCTCGAGCTCGCGGTGCGCGCTGCCGATGCCGGGCGTGCGATCGGTCTCAACGCTGCCGAGTCGGTGCTGACGCTGGGGTGGGTGACTCTCGCCCGCGGAGACCGCGAGGGCGCCGCGCGTCTCGCGGCCGAAGCCGCGGAGATCACGCGTCCGACCGACATCCACTTCGCTGAAGCGCTCGAGCTTCGCGCGCTGTCGGCGGCCGTGCCCGTCCGCGAGCTGCCCACCCTGGAAGAGGCGCTCACGCTCTGGCGGGAGCTGGGCAACGAGGTTCGCGCGGCCGCCGTCGAGCTGGCACTGGCGCGGCTGTCGAGCCCGCCCGATCACGCGGGCGCCCTGATCGCGACCAGGCGACTTCGCGCGCTCGGCGTCCGCGAGTCGGCCGCGAGCGCTGCGGGCCTGCTGCTGGCGCTCGGGCCGGAGAGCGCGACCCCGCTCGCGATCCAGACCCTCGGCGCCTTCCGCATCTTCCGCGACGGCGTGGCGGTGCCGGCGACGGCCTGGCAGTCGAAGAAGGCCCGGGACGCCCTCAAGCTGCTCGTCGCCGAGCGCGGCAGGCCGGTCGCGCGGAGCGCGCTGATCGAGGCCCTGTGGCCAGACGAGGAGCCGACGAAGACGCCTGGGAGGCTCTCCGTCGCCCTCAGCAGGATCCGCGCGGTGCTCGACCCGGACCATCGCCTGGACGAGGGTGAGCTGCTCGTGACGGTCGACGAGACCGTCGCGCTCAACCTCGGCGCCGTCGCCGTGGACGTCGAGGAGTTCATGGCCCGGGCGCAGAGCGGTCTGAGGCTCGTCGCCGCCGGCAGGGACGAGGAGGCGCGGACGTTGCTCGAGGCGGCCGAGAGCTCGTACACCGGCGACTTCCTGGCCGAGAACAGGTACGACGACTGGGCCATGCCGGTACGGGAGGAGGCTCGCGCCGCCTACGTCTCCACCGCCACCGCTCTGGCGGGGCTCTCCGAGAGCGCGGGCAACCACGACGCGGCGATTCGCTACTGGTTCCGCGTCCTGGAGCTCGACCCCTTCGACGAGCCGGCCCATCTGGGCCTCGTCGCCGCCTTTGCCGGAAGCGGCCGCCACGGAGAGGCGCGCCGCGCCTACCGGACGTACGTGGCCCGCATGGAGCACATCCGGGTCGAGCCCGTCCCGTTCACCGAGTCGACGCCGCCGTCTCGAACCTCCCGGCCCGACCGACCGCGACCCCAGGGTCACTGAACGAGCCGCAGCGGCGCGCCGCGGCCTACGTCTGCGCCGCGGCGGCGCTACCGCAGG
>CAZMUG010000164.1:0-5579 GCA_964569165.1 uncultured Gaiellales bacterium | reverse complement strand
TGCCGTCGCAGTTTTTGCAGTGCAAAATAAAAAACGAAACTAAATCAACACAACCCGTATCGAAATAAAACGACGTTCAACTCCAACCGTTGATTTTGCCCAATTCGGCTGATCAGGTGCGCGCCACCAGAACGGGTGCTCGATAAGGGAGCCCCGGAATATCGGAGCGACAGAACACGTTCTGGAGTTGTGCTGAGGAATTCTCTGCGTATCGGTTGCCCATCACTTTGGTGAACAAGTGACGACCCGCCCAAGAGGCGGAAGGCCCGACCTTGGTTCCTCGGGGGAGCCGGCGGCCTGACGGGGGTAAAGCCGCATTCGAGCCGCAGCACTGTCGCTGGGAAGATGGAGACAATTATGCGGTATCTCGCTTTTGCAGCCCTGGCTGCACTTTCGGTTGGTTTCGTTGACGCTCGCCCGGCGAGCGCGGCCCATTCGGAGTACACGGGGTCGCGGGCTGCCTGTGGCAGCACGCACAAGGCGAAGAAGACATCCTGCAGGAAGATGGCCCACAAAAAGGCCCACCACCATGCGAGCAAGGCTAGCCACAAGAAGGCTTCTCGCCGGGGCGGCGTGGATCGCCGCTCGGCCAAGCACCACCCGGTCGCGAGCGTCGGCTCTTCGGGCGGCTCGCACGGCATGGCGTCCTACTACTGGCAGGGCCAGATGACGGCGTCCGGTGCCCGCTTCAACCCGGGCGCCATGACGGCCGCACACCGCACGCTGCCCTTCGGCACGCGCGTTCTCGTCACCAACCGCAACAACGGCCGCTCGGTGACCGTGGTCATCAACGACCGCGGCCCCTTCATCAAAGGCCGCATCATCGACCTCTCCCGCGGCGCTGCCGGCGTCATCGGCATGACGCAGTCGGGCGTGGCTCCGGTCACGATCGCGGTGCTCGGCCGCGGCTGACATCTGTCGCACGTTCGAGTTGCAGGGGCGGGCCGCGCAAACGGCCCGCCTTTTTCATTGGCCGGCGGACCCTCGTTGACTCTGTTCCGCAGGAGCCTTGGGGCAGCGGCAAAATCCAGTATATTGCAGAAAGTTGCTATCCACGGGGTGGGCCGCCGCATGAAACTGACGCCGAGCAGCAAGGAGCGCGTTGCGGCGGTGCAGATCATTCGCACCGCGATGGTCGAGAAGAAACTCACCCAGGCAGAGCTCGCCGACGCAGCCGACTGCCACGAGAAGACCATCCAGAACCTCCTGCACGGCAAGCCGGTCCGCGAGCAGACCCTGTTCGACGTGGCGATGGTGCTGGGGCTCGACTACCAGCGCCTGAAGGAGTCCTGGTTCGGCTCCATGTCCACCGCCCAGCCCATGGAGCTCAAGGGCGAGGGCGGCGTCGTCGCACCGGTCTACATGGGTGCCTATACGCGCGCCGCCGTGGACCATTACATCGGCAGCTACCTCACGATCCGCCCGGCATTCGCCAAGCCGGACGCCATCGTCGCCTACCGCACGGACATCGTCTGGGATCCGGAATGGCCGAGCCTGCTGTTCGAGGAGCGCGAGCGCCCCGATGCGCCCTTCTCGCACCGCGGACGCCTCTACGTGCCGGCCGCCTCCATGTACATTCATCTGGTCTCGCTGACCAAAGGCGCCATGCGCATGGTCCTGGTGTCCCAGATCGATCAGAACGACGAGATGCGCGGCATCATCACGACGCTCAACAAGCAGCGCGCGATGTTCATGCCCGTCGCCTCGCCGATCGTCTACATGAAGCGCCAGGAGTTCAAATCGCTCGCCCTCGGCGAGATCACGCCCAAGGCCCCCGAGTACAGGCTTTACAAGGGCATGCTCGAGACCTCGATCGAGGAAGGCTACGCCCGCCTTGTCGGTCCCTGACAGTTGACACTCCTCGTCGGAAGCGCTCGGGGGTTTCCACGTGTCTGGATCCCGGCCTGCGCCGGGATGACGGAGTTACGGCGATCCGCCCGGACACATAGCAACGTCGCCCCGACATCATGGCGGAGCTATGCTCCTCATGGACGGTCGCGGTTCTGACACGCCCGCCGCATGTCGCCGCATTCAAGCCCGCGATGCCGCGACGTCGGGCGCGGTTCCGCTGTCGCTTTCGTCCTCCGATGCGGGTATCCCTCCCCGCCCCTGAAAGCGGTGCGCAAGGTCGGCCGTCTCGCGCCGCCCGATGGCACGCATATGCTGGCCGATCCACTTGTGGGTCTGCGTACGGCCCGCCGAATGGAGATAGGTGAGGAGCCCGAGATCCGGCTTGAGCTTGCTGTCATCGGAGAGCGAGGCTGTGTAGCGCCCCGCCTCGATCATGTGGAACCGATGCGCCGCGAGCGCCCCCTGCGGTCCGCGCTTTGTGCCGAACCATCCCCCGACGGAATTGCGCACCGCGAGGATCATCTCGATATCCCTCAGCAGCGGCGCATTGAAGGTAAGCCGGTTCACCCCACCTGCAATCTCGCGGACGCCCTTGGGAAGCTCGCGCCGCTCGAGCGGATTGAGCTCGACGATCAGCGTGTCCTTGACCGGGCTTTCCGTCGCCAGCGTCACGAGATCGGGGTTTTTGGAGAAGCCGCCGTCCCAATAGCCGACGCCGTCGATTTCGACCGTCCGGTGCAGCGTCGGCAGGCATGAGGACGCGAGCACGGCCTCGACGGACATCTCCGCACGCCGGAAGAGGCGCGGGCGCCCGGTCGCAACCTCCGTGGCGGCAATCAGAAGCTCGACGGGCGCGCGCTGGCGGATACCCTCGAAGTCGATGGTATCGGACAGCAGCGTGCGCAGCGGATCGTAGCCCAGCGGATTGAAGTCATAAGGCGACAGAAAGCTCGTGACATGCGCGAGCGCGTTGGGACTGCTGAGGCCGGCCAGGAATGGATTGAGCCGCAACAGATCGGGCACGCCTGCCTTGTGCACGCCTTCCCATACCTCGCGCAGCTTGGCGCGTGCACCCTCGCGGCCGCCGGTGACGAGGCCCGACGCCAGCGCGACTGCATTGACCGCACCCGCGCTCGTTGCCGAGATCCACCCGAAAGAGAGATGCTCTTCTTCGAGCAGGCGATCGAGCACGCCCCAGGTGAAGGCGCCGTGCGCGCCGCCGCCCTGCAAGGCCAGATTGATCTTGAGATGACGCCTGAAACGCGACAATCGGTGTTGTTCCGCATCCGTTTCCGAAGCTGCGGACACTAGCACGAACCGGACCCGGGTGACCCTCGCAATCGGCCGCATGGACCTCGGAACGCCGTCTTGAGCGTGCACAAAATGTGCGCAAATTGTGGCACCGCTCAGCACGGAGCATCGAGGCGCGACGCATCGGTCATCGGCCGGGCATGACGAGATCTTCACGCGCGAGACGGACGATCTCGCCCTCCGTCTCGGCCAGTCCGCGGATCTCGCAATCGATGTGCGCAAGCCCGCTCTCGCGCCGCAAGCGGAGCACGTGATACCGCGCGAGCGGCTCGGCCTTGTGCGCGGCTGCAGCCGAGGCCGACGCCGCACCGAGCACCGGAATGCCGCGCGCCCCATGCCGGCGCCAGGCCAGCATCTGCCGGTGGTTGTGCCCGTGCAGCACGAGTTCCGCGCCGCAACGCTCGAGCACCTCAGCGAGCGCCGCCGCATCCTCGAGCGCACGCCGCGGCGGCGCCTGCCCCGGCAGCGGCGGATGATGGATCAGCACGACGCGGATGAGCCCCGTTTCTCCGAGCCGCACGAGCGTCTGCGAAAGCGCGGCGATCTGCGCTTCCCCGAGCCGTCCCGCGGCAACGAACGGCGGCGTCGGCACGGCCGAGTTGAGCCCGATCAGCGCCACCGGCCCCTGCCGGCGCACGTAGGGGAACCGCACCGGCCCCGTCTCGTCCGTCGGCGTTTCGTTGCCGCGCATGAAGGGCGCCCATGTCTCGAGGCAGGAGGCACCGCCGAGCCGTCGCGTATAGATGTCGTGATTGCCGGGAACGACCGAAACCCGCCGCGGATCGCCCAGCGCCTCGAGCCAGGCGAGCGCGTTCGCATACTCGCCGGGCAGTCCCAGATTGGCGAGATCGCCGGTCACTGCGATATGATCGGGCGCCTGCGCGAGCGCATCCGCCGCGATGCGGTCCGCAACGCCGCGCGAATGGACGTGCCGCCGCCCGCGCTGCCAGTTGAGGTATCCGAGGGCGCGCTTGGTGTTGAGGTGCCGGAGATGAAATCCATCAAGCGGCCCCAGGTGCACGTCGGAGATGTGGACAAGCGTGAAGGTCTCGGTCATAGGCCCTCGGGGCCCGAGGCTGTGCCCCAGGAGATGCAGTGGTGTCGCCGGAGAAGATGATCCACAAGGCGTTGCAGCGCTACTGGCGTTACTCTCGCGGCTTGACGCTGGGCGCACAAGGCGTCGTGCTCGACGCTCAGGACCGTGTGCTTCTGATCCGGCATACCTATCGCCCGGGCTGGCACTTCCCGGGCGGAGGCGTCGAAAAGGGAGAGACGGCCGAGGACGCGCTCCGCCGCGAGCTTCGGGAGGAAGCCGGCGTCACGCTGACCGGCCCGCCGGAGCTGTTCGGCCTCTATGCCAACCATCGTCTGTTTCCCGGCGATCACATCGTCCTCTTCGTCGTCCGCGCCTGGCACCAGGAGACCGTGCCGAAGCCCAATGCGGAGATCGCCGAGCAGGTCCTGGTCCCCTGGGATGCGCTGCCGGAAACCATAAACCCGCCGACCCGCCAGCGCATCCGCGAGATCATGAGCGCCGCGCCCCGCACACCGCATTGGTCCCCCTGACGGGCCTGCTGCACGGCGGACGCCTCCGGCCGCGGGATCGGGATCCGCTCGGGCACGGCCGGCACGCCGTTCCGCGCTCTGGACCCTCGGGGTCCGCCATGCTAAAGCGCCGCCCATGAGCACCCGGTCCACCATCCTGAGCGAAAGCTGCCGCCGACGAGCGCGCCCGCCGCGCCGCGCGCGTTGATGCGCCACCTGTCTGAACGCACGCCAGGACCCCAAGCGATGCTCGCCAAAATCACGACCCGGCCCGCCGCGCCGGAAGACATCCCCCTGATCTCCGCCCTCCACGACCGGGCTTTCGGCCCCGGTCGCTTCGCACGCACGGCCTACCGTGTGCGCGAGCAGATGGGACTTGGCCGCGAGATCTCGGATTTCTGCCGGCTGGCGATGGCCGGCGAGCGCATCGTCGCGGCGATCCGCCTGTCCGAGATCCTCATCGGCGGCAGGCCCGGCGCCGTGCTGCTCGGCCCTCTCGTCGTCGCGCCCGAATACGCCGGGCAGGGCTACGGCCGCGCGCTGATCAAGGAGGCCATGGATGCCGCGGGCGCCGCCGACAACCGCCTTGTCATCCTGGTCGGCGACGAATCCTATTACGGCCGCTTCGGCTTCGCGCCCATTGCTCCTGGCACGATTACGCTCCCCGGCCCCGTCGACCCCACCCGCCTTCTCGCCGCCGAGCTCGAGAACGGCGCCCTCTCCGAATACCACGGCCCCATCTCCGGCCGCTGATCCCTACTGCCTACTGCCTACTGCCTACTGCCTACTGCCCACGTCTCACTTCCTTGCCTGCTGCCCAGCTACTCGCTGCCCACTCCATCAATCCTCGAACGGGTCCCTCATCAGGATCG
>CAZMUG010000163.1:0-5615 GCA_964569165.1 uncultured Gaiellales bacterium | reverse complement strand
ACTTCGCCCACGAGGTGCGCGCGGAGCTCCTGCTCGCGCGCGGAGACCGGGAGGGTGCCCTTCGCGACCAGATGCGCTCGTTGGAGCTCGCACAGACGAGGCACGACTCGTTCATCCGCATAGGCTCGCTCGCCGGGACGGCGACGATCCTTATCTGGTGGTGGCGGCCGACAAGGGCACCGCCACCTTCTCCGATCTCGCCAACGGCATCGCCCGCGAGTACGGCTTCTGGCTCGACGACGCCTTCGCCTCGGGCGGCTCGGACGGCGACGATCCTGACCGAGCTCGGGCGGCTCGACGAGGCGCGCGAGCTCGCGGTGCAGATCCCTCCGCTCGTACACGAGGCCGGTTTGCACGGAATGCTGACTCGCTTCGGGCCCCATGCCGAAAAGCTCGGCATCCTCGGCGATCTCCGCGACGCCGTCGCCGCAGGAGCGGGCCCGTCCGTGCCCTTCTGGCGCACCATCATCGGGCAGGTCCTGGCGGGCGAGCTGTCGGCGGCCGCGGACTCCATGGCCTCGGCGGGGAGCCCGACCATCGAGGCGAACTTGCGCAGGCACGCGGGGCTGCGGATGCTGGCGGAAGGCGACACGCCCGCCGGTGCCGTCGAGCTCGAGCGCGCGCTCGACTTCTACCGTCCCGTCGGCGCGTCGGGCTACGTCGCGCGGATCGAGGCCGCGCTCGCCGGCGCTCAGAGAGACTCGGCGTAAGCGAGGGCGAAGCGGTCGGTCATGCCGGCGATGTAGTCGACGATCGCATCGGGCTCGTCGCCGCGCTCGACCAGGTGCTCGAAGATCGCCGTCACGACCTCGTGGGCCCGCTCGTGCTCCGGCGCCGCCTGCGGACCGAGGTAGACGCGCTCGAACATGAACGCGCGCAGCGAGAGCATCGCCTCCCCCACCTCGGCCGACTGGCGGATGTCGTCCACGCCCTCGGACGTCTCCACGATGTCGTGGACGAGCCGGTCGATCCGCCGGGAGCCGGTCTCTCCGAGCACCGCGATCTCCTCGTGCGGCAGGTCGTCCTCCGAGAGGAGCCCGTAGCGCACCGCGTCGTCGATGTCGTGGTTGATGTACGCGACCCGGTCCACCAGCCGCACGATCCGACCCTCGAGCGACGCGGGCTCGCGCTCGCCAGTATGGGTGAGGATGCCGTCGCACACCTCGTGCGTGAGGTTGAGCGAGCGCGCGATGCGCAGCGACTGCTCGTTGTGGCGGAAGCGGCGCCCGAAGCCGCCGGCGTCGAGCGCGGCGTCGAGCGCGTCCTCGCCCGCGTGGCCGAAGGGCGTGTGCCCCAGGTCGTGCCCGAGGCCGATCGCCTCGGTGAGGTCCTCGTTCAGCCGCAGGGCCCGGGCGACCACGCGCGAGATCGCGGTCGTCTCGAGCGTGTGGGTCATGCGCGTCCGGTAGTGGTCGCCGGCCGGGTCGATGAAGACCTGCGTCTTCCCCTTCAGCCGCCGGAACGGCTTCGAGTGGACGATCCGGTCGCGGTCGCGCTGGAACTCGGTGCGCACCCCGCACGGCTCCTCGGGCAGCTCGCGGCCGCGGGTCTCGAGCGAGCGGACGGCGTACGGGGACAGCCCCTCCTCGCGTGCGCCGATGACGTCCACGAACGCCATCAGACGATGATGGGGACGGTGCCGCCGTCCGCGCTCCAGGCTGCACCGGTCACGTAGGACGCGCGCTCGGAGCAGAGGAAGACGACCACGGCGGCGATCTCCTCCGGCCGAGCAAGCCGCCCGAGCGGCCTCCCCGCCCCGACCTTCTCGAGCACCTCGTCGCGGTCGCCCTGCTGGTCCGCGAGGCCCCCCTCCCCGAGCCACGCCTCGGTCGCGGTCGGCCCGGGCGTCACCGCGTTGCAGCGGACGCCGTCCTTCGCATACAGGTCGGCGACGAGCCGGGAGAGCGAGAGCACCGCGGCCTTCGTGACCGAGTAGTGCGGCATGCCCGTGGAAGGCCTCTTCCCGGCGGTGGACGAGACGTTCACGATCGCGCCGCCACCCTCCCGCAGGAGCGGCAGCGCGGCGCGGATCGCCCGCACGTAGCTCATGACGTTGAGCTGCCAGTACGCCTCCCACTCCTCGTCGGGGACGTCCTCGAAGCGCGCGTGCCGCGCGATCCCGACGTTGTTCACGAGCACGTCGAGCCCGCCGAGGACGCCGGCCGCCTCGGCCACGGCCCGCTCCGGCTCGCCGGGGAGCGCGAGGTCCGCGCGAACGTGCGCGATCTCGCCCGCTCCGGGTGCGTCGCGCCTTCCGCAGGTGACGACCCGAGCGCCCTCCGCGGCGAGGAGCCGCACGACCTCGAGCCCGATCCCCCCGGTCGAGCCGGTGACGAGGCAGCTCCTACCCGCGAGGCCCAGGTCCACGCGCCCTACCGTAGCCGCCGCGCAGGCGACGCTCGCCGTCGTCCGGCGCGGGGAGCAAGAGCGAACGCGCTAGCCGGCGGCGTCTCCGGCGCTCGCGTCAGCCGCTACTGACAGGGGCCCTCGTAGTCGAACGGGTGCTGACGGAGGTGCTGCCTGGCGCGCCCCTTCGGCAGCCTCATCGTCTTGGTGCGGTGTGGCCCCACGTGGCAGATGACGACCCGGTTCGGGTACTGATCCCCGCCCGAGGTCTTCCTCGCGGCCGAGAGGCCCGACCTCTGCGTGCGCGGGCTCGCGCTCGACGCGGCGGAGAAGCTCCCCGTCCGGACGAACGTGACGGCGTTCCCGGCGGCTTCCGCGCCTCGCGAGACCCCGCCGAGGGCCAGGACCGCGACCGCGAGCATGAGCGTGAAGGCGGCTGCCAGGACGATGCGGAGCACCCGCGGCGCCGTCCGCTGGCGCGTCTCGGCGCCGGCGCGGAGAGACCGCACGAGCTCCTCCGGCGGCTGCGGCCTGCCGGCGCGCAGCCGGGCCTCGAGATCGTGGAACTCTCCCTTTCGCTGCCGGAACATGGTCACCGCTCCCCTCGTTCGATTCCCGCCTACCCGTACTACCGCGATCGGCGGCTGATTCCTTACACGCCCCCCGGGCGGGTGGCCTCCTCCGTCTCCTGGCCGCCGTCGAGGATCGAGCGCAGGCGGCCGAGCGCGCGGTGGAGCGCGACCTCGACCGCGTTCGTCTCCAGGCCGAGCTGCTCGGCGATCTGACGGGCGGTGAGGTCGGCCCCGTAGCGGAGCGCGATCAGCTCCCGGTCGCGCTCGCCCAGGCCGCCGACGGCCCGCGCGAGCTCGTGCCGCTCGGCGACCTCCCGCTCGAGGTCGCCCGGCGCCTCGACCTCGGGCAGCTCCGCGCCCGAGCCGCCCGGGGCGCCGCGCAGCTCGGCGATGCGGCGGCGCGCGATCCCGGTGAGCCAGGCGATCGGCTGGCCCTTCTTCGGGTCGTACGCGCTCCGGTAGCGGAGCGCGCGCTCGAAGGTGTCTCCGACGACGTCCTCGGCGTGCGGACCGTCCCCGATCCGGTAGGCGACGTAGGCGTAGACCCGCTCGATCAGGGGGCCGGGATCCGCCAGCGGGTCTCGCTCGAGCACCGGCTAGGCCCGCCCGTAGCCGCGCCGGCGGAGCACGGCGATGTTCGGGTCCAGCGGGTTGAGCGCCGCGGCCCGCAGGAATGCCCGGCGCCGCTCCGCTCCCGTGCTCGCGACCGAGAGGTCGTACCAGATCTCCCAGTCGCGGGGGCTCATGCGAGCTGCGGTGCGCAGGCTCTCCACCGCCTGGGCGCGACGCCCCAGACCGAGCTGCGCGTTTCCGAGGTCCTGCCACCCCGCGGCCGACCAGGGCGCCCAGCGGATGCCCGAGCGTGCGCTCGACTCGGCCTCGCGCCAGCGGCCGTTGTCGGCGGCATCGCGGCTCGACGCGAGGGCGCGGTTTCCGACCAGTCCGACCACCGAGAACACGCCGACCGCGAGGAGGGCGGCGACGAGGACGGCGCGGGCCGGAGTGCCGAGCGAGACGGTCCTCGCCTCCTCCCGGCCCGCGACGAGGAGGGAGCCGGCGAGCAGCAGCGCGGTGAGCGTGACCCCGGCGAGCTCCCAGTCCCAGTCGATCCCGGCGTGCGCGAGGAACGCCGCGTAGGCCCCGCACGCCGCGGGCACGAGCGGGAGGCGGCGGGCGCGCAGGGCGCCCCCGACCGGGAGGACGAGCGCGGCGAGCAGCAGCCCGAGCCCGAGCGGCCCGAGCTCGGCCAGCGTCTCGAGGTACAGGCTGTGGGCGTCGCGAACGTTGAATCCGGTCTCTCGGTCCTGGAGCCAGTGGCTCTCGTAGCTCCCGGAGCCCGAGCCGAGCCACGGATGCGCCTCGTAGTCGCGCCACGCGACCCGCCACTGGTCGATCCGGCCGTTGCTCGAGAGGCTGAAGAGCCGGTCGTTCAGGCTGCCTGTCGTGCCGGTCCCCTTCGGCGGCCCCTCGAACGAGCGGTACGCGTCGCGCGCGGCCTCAGCCGGGCCACCGTAGCGCACGAGGAGCGCCCCGGCCAGCGCCAGCGCGACGAGCACGAGGGCGAGCGCGTAGGCGACGCGGACCGGGCGTGCGATCTTCACCCGCGCTTCGACTGCGGCGAGCACGGCGGTGAGCGCCGCCGAGCCCACGGCGAGCGCCAGGAGCTGGAGCGCGAGCTCGCGGCCGTCGTTCCGCGTGGCCTCGTAGGACGAGGTGAGCCTGGTCAGCGCGTCCGACTGCGACGCCAGCCACACGGCCGCTCCGGCGGGAACGGCGAGCACGAGGAGCGTGGTCAGGAGCTGTAGCCGCCGGGCGTCGAGCGCGACGGCGGCGGCGAGCCCGACGATGAGCGCCACCCAGCCCCCTCTGCTGTACGTGAAGTAGAGCGTGGTCGCGAGGACCGGAAGCACCGCTCCGGTTGCGGCGCGGACGGCGAGGTGCCCGCCGCGGGCGGCGAAGCCGAGCGCGAGCAGCATCCCCAGGACCGCGAAGACGGCGAGGCCGTTCCAGTAGCCGATCGGCTCGGAGAGCCGGTTCAGCGCAACGGTCTCGAGGTCCACTCCGCGAGCGGGGAAGAGCCTCGTCGAGAGCGCGTAGGCCGAGATCACCGTGATGCCCGCGAGCACCCCGCCGAGCAGCTGGTGCAGCGCGCTCCTGCGCACGACCAGCAGGACCGTCAGGAGCCCGACGACGTACACGAGCCGGCGCTCGAGATCGAGCACGGACTGCGCGGGGTCGTCGGACCACGCGATCGACGCCGCCGTCCACGCCGTGTAGCCGGTCAGGGCGACCAGCGTTCCCGCCTCGAGCGCGGTCAGACGGTGCGAGGACCCGAGCAGGAGCGCGAGCGCCGCCGCCCAGCAGAGGACGAGCGCTGGCCACCCCCACGAGGTCGGGAAGTAGCCTCCCTGCGCCGCCGAGAAGCCGGCGACGAGCGCCGCCGAGCCGCCGACGACGATCAGGCCCGAGCCGAGCTCCCCCAGATCGCGCCCCGACGCCCTCGCCCCGGCAAGCGCCTCTGCCTGCCGCATCCCCACGGTCGCATTCTGACCTTCAAGCAGCGGTGCCGGACACGTCGGATGCCGACGGCGCAGCGAGAGGTCGGTGGGGCTGCTCTACTGCGAAGCCGCCTCAACCCGCGCGATCGCTTCTTCATAGAGAGCCTCCAGCGACCGCAAGCCGACGTCCGGGCTGAAC
>CAZMUG010000162.1:0-5774 GCA_964569165.1 uncultured Gaiellales bacterium | reverse complement strand
CGTTGACGATGATGTCGTAGGCGTGCGCGAGCGCCCTGCCCGGCTCCGCGTCGAAACGCTCCTGCCACTCGCCGGTGGGCCGCGTGAACGGGTGGTGCACCGCGCCCCAGCGCTGCTCGTCCTCGTCCCACTCGAACATCGGGAAGTCGGTGATCCAGAGGAACGCGAACCGCTCCTCGTCGATCAGCCCGAGCTCCCGGCCGAGGTGCAGCCGGAGCGGGCCGAGGACCTTCGACGTGTCCGCCCACTCCCCGGCGGCGAAGAGCAGCGTCTCGCCCGGCCGGACCGCCAGAGCGTCCAGCTCCCCCTCCGAGAGGAACTTCGCGATCGGCGAGCGCAGCTCGCCCGACTCCCCGTCGCGCACGAGGTACGCGAGCCCCTTCGCCCCGTGGACCTTCGCGAGCTCCTCCAGCTCGGCCAGCTGGGCCCGGGAGTACGTGCGGGGCACGCGCAGGAAGCGGACGGCCTCGGCGCCGGCGAAGACGCCGAACGCCGAGCCGCGCGTGAGCTCCGTCGCATCCTCGACCTCGAGCTCGAAGCGCGTGTCGGGCTTGTCGGAGGCGAAGCGCCGGTCCGCCTCCTCGTGGGTCATCCGCGGCCACGGCGTCTCGATCTCGATCCCGAGGCACTCCTGCCAGATCCGCGCGAACATCCGCTCCTGGAGCGCGAAGAGCTCCTCCTGGTCGGGGAAGGACAGCTCGACGTCGAGCTGGGTGATCTCCTGCACGCGGTCGGCGCGGAGATCCTCGTCCCGGAAGCAGATCGCGATCTGGTAGTAGCGGTCGAAGCCCGCGACCATCGTCAGCTGCTTGAGGATCTGCGGGCTCTGCGGAAGCGCGAAGAAGCGGCCCCGCTGGAGACGGCTCGGGACGACGAAGTCGCGCGCGCCCTCGGGCGTCGGCTTGAAGAGAATCGGGGTCTGGATGTCGAGGAAGCCCGCGGCCTCCATCTCGCGCCTGATGATCCCGACCATCTGAGCACGCAGCCGGAGGTTGCGCTGGAGCTTCTCGCGCCGGAGGTCGAGCCAGCGATAGCGCAGGCGCAGCGTCTCGTCGACGCCCTCCTCGTCCAGCTGGAAGGGGAGCGGCGTCGAGCGCGAGACGATGACGAGCTCGTCCACCTGCAGCTCGACCTCGCCCGTCGCCATCCGCGGGTTCACGGTCTCGGGGGAGCGGGCGACGACCTCCCCCCTCGCCTGCAGGACGAACTCGTTCCGGATCTCCTTCGCGAGCTCGGCGGCGGCCGCCGAGCGCTCGGGGTTGACCACGACCTGGGTGACGCCGGTCCGGTCCCGCAGGTCGACGAACACGAGGCCACCGTGGTCCCGGCGTCGGGCGGCCCACCCGGCGAGCGTCAGCGTCTGCCCGACGTGCTCGGGCCGCGGCTCCCCGCACATGAGGTCGCGCCAGCTCACGGCGCGAGTCTCCCGGAGACGGCGTCGTGGGCGATGACCTCGTCATTCGAGCCTGCGCGCCGAATCGTCACCGCCTCGGGCCCCACGACGACGACGGTCGCCGCGCCGAGCCTCGCGGCCTGCGTGAGCTGACCCTTGAGCGAGCGGCCCGCGTAGTCGGCGTCGCACGCGACGCCACGGCCGCGGAGCTCCGCGAGCCACCGCGTCACCGCCGCGCGGGGCCCACCCGGCTCCAGCGCGAAGAAGACAACCTGTGTGGGTGCCTCGGCACCCTCATCGCCCCCCTCTTCCAGCGCGATCCGCCGCCGCTCGATCCCCGCCCCGACGCCGACGCCGGGCGTCGGCGGGCCGCCGATCTCCTCCACGAGGTAGTCGTAGCGCCCGCCGCCCGAGATCGTCGCGTTCTCGCTCGCCAGCGGCCCGACGAACTCCCAGGTCGTCCGCGAGTAGTAGTCGAGGCCACGCACGAGCGTGGGCACGACCTCGTACCCGACCTCGACCGCGTCCAGATCTCCGCGGACGGCGGCGAACCGCCGCTCGCACTCGGCGCACAGCGAGTCGCCGATCTTCGGCGCCTCGTCGAGCGCGGCGCGAGTGCCTGCCGGCTTCGCCTCGTAGTTGTCGAACACGCGCAGCGGCGTCGTGTCGGCCTTGCGCAGCGTGTCGGCGTCGAGCCGGTCGCGGTTCGAAGCGAGCCACGCGCCGAGCTCGGCGAGGTAGGCGGGCCGGCACTCGCGACAGCCGATCGAGTTCAGCTCGAGACGGTAGCGAGTGACGCCGAGGCGGCGCAGAAGGGTGTCGTAGAGCTGGATCAGCTCCGCGTCCACGAGGGGGTCGTCGCTCCCGATCGCCTCCACCGACGCCTGCCAGTGCTCCCGGTAGCGCCCGCGGCCGGGTGTCCCGTAGCGGTACATCGGCGCGATCGTGAAGAGCTTCTGGGGCTGCGGCTCGCGGTGGAGCCCGTGCTCCACGTACGCGCGACAGATCGGCGCCGTCCCCTCCGGGCGGAGCGTGAGCGACCGGTCCGAGCGGTCGGTGAACGTGTACATCTCCTTCTGGACGACGTCGGAGCCCTCGCCGGACGTGCGCGCGAAGAGCGCCGTGTCCTCGAAGACGGGCGTGATGACGGGCCGGTAGCCGTACAGCGCGCAGAGCCTCTCGACCTCGCCCGTGACGCGGCGCCACGACGGCTGCTCGGCAGGGATGACGTCGTGCGTGCCGCGCGGGCGCTCGATGCGGCCCGCGCTCACCGCGCGCGCTCCGCGCGGAGCTCGGCCAGGAACGGGTTGCGTGCGAGCTCGTCTCCGAGCGTCGTCACGGGGCCGTGGCCCGGGTACACGACCGTCTCCGGCGGGTACGCGTCCACGAGCCTCCGGATCGACGCGAGGAGCGTGTCCCAGTCCGAGCCGGGGATGTCCGTGCGGCCGACCGAGCCGGCGAAGAGGACGTCGCCGGAGAAGAGACAGCCGTCCGCGTGGTAGGCGAGGTGCGCGGGTGAGTGGCCCGGGACCGAGACGACGTCGAACGACATGCCCGCGAGCTCGAGCGTCTCCCCGGCGGAGAGGAGCACCTCGGGCGCGTGCGCGCGCACGGTGAAGCCCGGCGGCGTGAACTCGCCCACCGGCTCCTCCAGGAGCGCGCGCTCCCCCTCGGGCATGTACACGGGCGCGCCGGTACCCTCCGCCAGATCGGCGACGCCGAGCAGGTGGTCGAAGTGCCCGTGCGTGACGAGGATCGCCACACAGCTGGCGCCGAGCCTGGCGAGCGTCAGCCGGAGCTCGGTCGCATCCCCGCTCGGGTCGACCACGACCGCGTCCGGGGACGTCGAGTCGGCCCGGACGACGTAGCAGTTCGTCCCGATCGGACCGAGCGAGAGAGCGTCGACGCGAAGCGCCATTCCGGTGCGGCCGTCAGCCCGCGGACTTGCCGCCGGCCGTCCGGCCCTTCGCGGTGCGCTTCTGGAACGAGCGGTAGAAGACGCGGTCGAGGAAGTAGCTGAAGGGAATGAAGATCGCGACGATGAAGAGCGCCTGCGACACCTGCTGCGAGAAGGTGAGGTTGCCCGAGAGCAGCATCACGGTCGCGAGCATGATCGGTGCGAAGATCGCGCCGCGCTTGAACGACTTGCGCCACGACGGCGGATGCACGGTCCGCGCGCCGGCCGCGGGAGCCGACCGCGCGCTCGTCCCCTTCGCGGGCGCGTCCTCGGGCTCGATCTCGTTGCCGTCGCCGTCCACCCAGACGTACTCGTGGCGCTGCTCCTTCTCCCTGCGCCGTCGCTGCTTCTTCGTCGCCATGGCGACCGATTATGCCCGCGCGCCCGAGTCGATCTCGCCGCCTCGGACGACCGCGTGCACGACCGGCCCTCCGAGGTGGTACGCGAGGTGGCGCCAGTCGCGCTCGGCGACGAGGACCAGGTCGGCGTCGTACCCCGGGGCGAGGCGGCCCTTCCGGTCCGCGCGCCCGAGGACGTGGGCCGCGTTGACGGTGCACGCGGAGAGGGCCTCCTCCGGCGCCAGCCGGAGCTGCGTCGCGGCGAGCGAGCAGACGAGCGGCAGGCTCTCGCAGAACGCGCTCCCGGGGTTGAAGTCGGTCGCCAGCGCCACCGCCGCGCCGGCATCCACGAGCGCCCGGCCGGGGGGCATGGGCCGGCCCAGGAAGAGCGCGCTCGCCGGGAGGAGCACGCCGACGACGTCGCTCGCCGCGAGCGCCGCGACGCCGTCCGGCCCGGTTGCCTCCAGGTGGTCCACGGAACGCGCCTCGAGCTCGATCGCGAGCGGGATCGCGCCCGACTCGGTGAACTGGTCGCCGTGCAGCCGGAGCGCGAGCCCGGCGTCGCGACAGGCGACGAGGTACCGCCGCGCCTGGTCGACGTCGAAGGCGCTCCGCTCGAGGAAGACGTCCGCGGCGACCGCGAGCGTCGCCGCCTCCGGCAGGACCTCCCCGAGGAGGAACTCGACGTACGCATCCGCGTCAGCGTGCTCCGGCGGGACGGCGTGCGCGCCGAGCCACGTGGGTACCCCGCCCGCGTCCCGGATCGCGCGCAGCTGCGCCAGCTCCGTGTCACGGTCGAGCCCGTACCCGGACTTCGCCTCGAACGTCGTCGTCCCCGCCTGCAGCATCCAGCCGACGTGGCGCCGGAGCGCCCCGGCGAGGCCCTCCTCACCGGCGGCCCGGGTCGCGCCGACCGTCGCGAGGATCCCGCCTCCGGCCGCGTGCAGCTCCTCGTAGCTCGCGCCTCCGGCCCGGAGCGAGAACTCCTCCACGCGGTCGCCCGCGAAGCACGCATGCGTGTGGCAGTCGACGAGGCCTGGAACGGCGGCCAGGCCGCAGCCGTCGAGCTCCTCGACGTCGCCGTCCAGCGGGGGCAGGTCGCGCATCCTCCCGACCGCCTCGATCCGCCCTCCGCCGCAGAGGACGTAGGCGTCCTCCACCACCTCGAGGCTCCCGAGCGCCCGACCGCGCAGCGGAGCCGCGCGCCCGGCGGGGGTCGCAACCTGGGCGAGGTCGCGGACGAGCAGCTTCGCGTGGGTCACCGGAGCGACGGCAGGTCGAGGCCGCCCTCGCGCGCGGCGTCGAGCGCCTCGTCGTAGCCCGCGTCGGCATGGCGCATGACCCCGGTGCCGGGATCGGTCGTCAGCACGCGCTCGAGCTTCTCCGCCTGCGCGTCCGTGCCGTCCGCGAGCACGACCATCCCCGCGTGGATCGAGTTCCCGATCCCCACGCCGCCGCCGTGGTGGACGCTCACCCAGGTCGCACCCGCGGCGACGTTGAGGAGGGCGTTCAGGATGGGCCAGTCCGCGATCGCGTCCGAGCCGTCGCGCATCGCCTCCGTCTCGCGGTACGGCGAGGCGACGGAGCCGGAGTCGAGGTGGTCGCGCCCGATCACGACGGGCGCGGTGACCTCTCCCGACCGCACGAGCTCGTTGATCGCGAGCCCGGCCTTCGCGCGATCCCCGTAGCCGAGCCAGCAGATCCGGGCCGGCAGCCCCTGGAACGCGACCCGCTCCGGCGCCAGCTCGAGCCAGCGCTGCAGGAGCAGGTCGTCCGGGAAGAGCTCCGCCAGCCGGGCGTCGATCGCAGCGATGTCCGCCGGGTCGCCCGAGAGGGCCGCCCAGCGGAACGGCCCGGTGCCGCGGCAGAAGAGCGGCCGGATGTACGCGGGCACGAAGCCCGGGTACGAGAAGGCGCCCTCGACCCCCGCCTCCTGCGCCTCGCCGCGCAGGTTGTTCCCGTAGTCGAAGACGTGACAGCCGGCGCGCGCCAGCTCGAGCAGGCCTTCCACGTGGACGGCGATGGACGCCCGCGCCCGGCGCACGCACTCCTCCGGGTCACGCGACCGGAGGCCGGCGGCCCGATC
>CAZMUG010000161.1:0-5808 GCA_964569165.1 uncultured Gaiellales bacterium | reverse complement strand
GGCCAGACGGGGATCGCGATCGCCGGCTGGGGGATCGCCGTGGACGCCGTCGTCGCCGACTTCCTCGCCGGCGCCGCGGAGCGGCTCGTCGTGGAGGGTGCCCGGCGCGGCGGGAAGCTCCTCTTCGTCGAGGGCCAGGGCGCGATCGTGCACCCGCTGTACTCGGGCGTGACCATGGGCCTCGTGCACGGCGCTGCGCCGCACGCGTTCGTCCTCTGCCACCAGGCCGGCGCCACCGAGATCGAGGGCTGCCCCGGCCATCCGATCCCGCCGCTCGCCGAGCTCGTGCGCCTGCACGAGGAGATCGCCCTCCGGCGCCGCGCGGCCAGGGTGGCGTGCATCGCGCTGAACACGGGTCGGCTCGCCTCCGAGGACGAGGCGCGCGGGGCGATCGCGGAGGCGGCTGCCGAGACCGGGCTGCCCGCCGACGACCCCGTCCGGTTCGGCGCGGGGTTCCTGCTTGACGCTCTCCTCGAGAGGCTCTAGGCTGCTCGCGGCGCGGGCAGTGGGGAGCCCGCAGGGTGGATTGATGCGGTTCCTCGTTGCTTCAGCGGCACTCGGCGTCGCGCTCCTCTGCGGGGCGTCCGTCGGTGTGGCGGCAGACATCGGCGCGAACGACGACTCCGCGAAGTACGCGGACGACGGAGGGGTCGCGATGTACGAGGAGATGGCGCGCCTCGGCCTCAGGCAGACGATCATCGGTGTTCGGTTCGTGCCGAGCCAGCCTGCGGTCGTGCAGGACAAGGCCGCGCTCGACCGGGCGATCGCGAGCGCCGTCGGCTCGGGCCTGCGCGTCGTCCTCGCCGTGTACCCGTTCCCCGCGCGCGAGCTCGAGGCGGGGCTCGGCTCGCCGGCCGAGTTCGCAGGCTACGTCGGCGTGCTCGCCTCGATCTATCCCCAGGTGAAGCAGTTCGTCATCGGGAACGAGCCGAACCAGACCCTCTTCTGGCGTCCGCAGTTCGGTGCGACCGGCCAGAACGCGTCTGCCGCCGCGTTCGGCCCGTACCTCGCCGCGGCGTACGACACGCTCAAGGCCGTCGACCCGGAGATCAAGGTCGTCGGGGTGGGTCTCTCGCCGCGCGGGAACGACAGGCCCGACGCGAAGAACAACGTCTCGACCTCTCCGGTGCGCTTCCTGCGTGCCCTCGGCGCCTGGTACCGGCGCAGCGGCCGGACGCGCCCGTTGATGGACGCGTTCAGCTTCCACCCGTACCCGCGGAACGCGACCGACCCCATCGAGAAGGGGTATGCGTGGCCCAACGCCGGCTTCGCGAACCTCGACCGGATCAAGCAGGCGCTCTGGGACGCGTTCCAGGGCACGGCCCAGCCGACGACGGTGGACGGGCTCAGGCTCCACCTGGACGAGGTCGGCTGGCAGGTGAGCACCGCGGGCAGGTCCGGCTACCAGGGAGCCGAGAACGTGCCGGTGACCGACGAGGCGACGCAGGCTGCCGTCTACGCGCAGCTCGTGCGGACGGCCGCGTGCGATCCCGACGTCGCCGAGCTGAGCTTCTTCGGCTTCCGGGACGACGGCCTGCGCACGGGCTTCCAGGCGGGGCTTCAGCGGGCCGACGGAACGTCGCGCGCGGCGGCTGCCGCGGTCGAGTCGGCGATCGCGGAGGCGGCGGCGTCCGGCTGCACCGGGCGCGTCGTGCGCTGGACGCCCGGGCAGGAGGTGCTCGGGGCCCGGCTGGCCGTCGGCGCGCTCGGAACGGCCGTCAAGGCGCGCATCGCGGCCGGCGAGGACGCCCACGCGCGGGTGTGCGTCCGGGTCAGCTCCGGCTCCGGCTTCGCCGGCGGCGCAGCCTGCCGGACGACGAAGCTCCGCGGTCTACGTCCCGCGAGCGTCGCACTCGAGGTGGAGGCGACCGCCAGGCGCGTCGAGGTGAGCGTCGAGCTCGCCGCGGAGGCGAACCGAACCCGCAGGACGACGGTCGTGAAGGAGACGGTGCTGCGGCGCTGACTTGACATCGAACACCTGTTCGCTCATACTACGAACACGTGTTCGGTCGAGTCGCAATCGTCGTCGTCGCCGTCCTCCTGTGGGCGGTGCTCGCGCGCGACACCGGCGCAGGCCCGAATCCCCACCGCCACACGGTCCGGTCGGGCGAGACGCTGTGGTCGATCGCGGTCGCGAGCTACGCCGGCGATCCGCGGAAGGGCGTCTGGCTGCTGCAGCAGCGAAATCACCTGGATGGGACGACCATCGTGCCCGGCCAGCGGCTCGTGCTGCCGTAGGGCTCAGAACCCGCGGTAGGCGTGCCCGGCCATGGCGTCGGGGTCGAGCATGACGTTCACGATCGCGGGCTCGCCCGAGGCGAGCGCGCGCTCGAGCGCCGGGGCGATCTCCTCGGGCCGCTCGACGTGCTCCCCATGGCCCCCGAAGACGTCGCACAGCCGGTCGTAGCGGCTCGGGGCCAGCGTGGTCGCGAGCTCGCCCTCGTCCCCGTAGATGCCGACCTGCGGGATCCGGACCTCGCCCCAGGCGGCGTCGTTCCCGATGACGAGGACGGCGGGGATGGAGAAGCGGACGAGCGTGTCGTAGTCGAGCCCGTTGAGGCCGAAGGCGCCGTCCCCCAGGACGCAGACGAGGTGCGAGCCGAACCCCGCCGCGCCGGCGCCGATCGTGTACCCGGGCCCGACGCCGAGGCAGCCGAAGGGGCCGGGGTCGAGCCAGTGCCCGGGCCGGTGCACCCGCAGGACCCGCGAGACCGCAGCCACGACGTCGCCTCCGTCGCCGACGACCACGGTGCCCGGGTCGAGCACCCGATCGAGCTCGCGTCCGAGGCGGTAGTGGTGGATGGGGGACGAGGCCGAGTCGATCTCTCGGCGGTGCTCGTCCCACCAGGCCGCCTCGGCCGCCCGCAGCCGCTCGAGCCACGCGGAGCGCCCGTCGGAGGGCGCCTCGACGCCGTCAGCGAGGGCCCCGAGCACGGCCGCGCAGTCGCCGACGATCGCCGCGTCGGGGACGCGGTTGCGCCCGAGCTCTCGCGGATCGCCGTGCACGTGGATCAGCTTCCCGTCGCCGAAGCGCCCGTAGCGCAGGCGGAAGTCGAGCGGGGTGCCGACGACGCACACGACGTCGGCCTCGCCGAGCGCGGCCGAGCGCGAGTGCTGGAAGAAGAGCTCGTGGTCGGGAGGCAGTGAGCCTCTCCCGGAGCCGTTCAGGAACACCGGGAGCCGGCCGTTCCCGGCGAAGGAGGAGAGCTGTCCGGCGGCCCCGTCCCACCAGATGCCGCTCCCCGCGACGACGGCCGGGCGCTCGGCGCCCGTGAGAAGGTCCGCGGCCTTCATGATCTCGTCCGGGTCGCCGAAAGCGCGCGGTGCCGTCCGGGCGGGGGCGGGCTCGCCCGGAGCCGCGTCGTCGAAGAGGAGGTCGGCGGGGAGCTCCAGGTACACCGGCCCGCGCGGCGGCGCCAGGGCGTGGCGGAAGGCGATCGCCACGTACTCGGGGATCCGCTCCGTCGCGGGGCAGATCGCGGCCCACTTCGTGATCGGCTTCATGAGGGCGAGCTGGTCGAACTCCTGCAGCGCGCCCCACTCGGCCTGCGCGAGCGGCCGCGCGCCTCCGAGGACCACGAGCGGCGTCTGCGCCGTGAAGCATGCAGCCACGGCCGTGACCGTCCCCGTCACGCCTGGTCCCGCCGTCACGAGCGCGACGCCGCACGAGCGCCGCACGCGGCCCCACGCCTCCGCAGCATGCGCGGCCGACTGCTCGTGGCGGACGTCGACGAGGCGCACGCCCTCGTGCCGGCACCCCTCGTAGATCGGCATGACGTGCCCGCCGGAGAGCGTGAACACGACGTCGACGCCCTCGGCCGCGATCGCCCGGGCGGCCAGCCTGCCGCCCTGCACGCGCTCGGTCATGGGCCGAATCTAGACCACCGGGGCAGCGCGACCGTGGGTGACGAGGAAAGAGGCGCACTAGAATCGGCCGCCGTGGACCTCGACGTCGTCTTCCTCGGGACGTCCGGCTCCATGCCGACCGCGAAGCGAGGGCTGCCGGCGACGCTCGTCCGCCGCGGCGGTCAGCGGCTCCTCCTCGACTGTGGAGAGGGCACGCAGCGGCAGCTCCTGCGCAGCGACATCGGGCTCGTGGAGCTCGAGGAGGTCTTCCTCACGCACTTCCACGCCGACCACTACCTCGGCCTGCCCGGGATGCTGAAGACGTTCGCCCTGCGCGGGCGGGAGGTCCCGCTCACCGTCTACGGGCCGGCGGGCCTGAGCGAGCTCGTCCGCACGCTCCGACGTATCTTCGGGCGGCTCTCGTACGAGGTGTCCGTCGTCGAGCTGGCGCCCGGTGCGTCTCTCGCCCGCGACGGCTACCGCATCGAGCCGTTCGCCGTCTCTCACGGCGTGTCCGCGATCGGATACGCGCTCGTGGAGGACGAGCGTCCCGGGCGGTTCGACGTCGAGCGAGCCGATGCCCTGGGCGTGCCGGACGGGCCCGACCGCGGCCGGCTCCAGCGGGGCGAGCCGGTCACGCTCGCCGACGGACGCGTCGTCGAGGCAGCCGACGTCCTCGGCGCTCCGCGCGCCGGCAGGAAGGTCGTCCTGACCGGTGACACGGCTCCGGCGGGCTCGGTGATCGAGGCGGCGGCCGGCGCCGACCTGCTCGTGCACGAGGCGACGTTCCTCGCGGACGAGCGCGAGCGGGCCCGCGAGACGCTGCACTCGACCGCGGGGGAGGCGGCGCTCGCGGCGCGCGAGGCAGGCGTCAAGCTCCTCGCGCTGACCCACGTCTCGACCCGGTACTTCGGGCACCAGGTGGTCGAGGAGGCAGCCGGGCTCTTCCCCGCGACGGTCGTGCCCCGCGACTTCGACGTCGTGAGCGTGCCGTTTCCGGAGCGAGGGCTCCCCGAGCTCGTCCGCTCGGGAGCGAGGAGCGGCCGTGCTGCGCTAGGGTCCGGGACATGACGAGGCTCGTGCAGGTGGCCGTGGCCGGCGACGTGACGGAGGGGGAGCAGCTCCAGGAGCTCCTGTCGTCTGCGGGGATCGAGTCCCACCTCGAGCCGGCCGTGGAGCATCACGACTCGGCGCTCGAGGACGCGCCGCTCAAGGTGCTCGTCGTCGAGTCGGCGGTGGACGAGGCGATCGACGCGCTCGAGGCGCTCTCGGAGCCGGAGGAAGAGGAGGGCTGACCTCCAGGCACTGAAGTACCTCGCCCGCGGCCGCTGTCGTAGCGCCCCGACAACCTCCGGGTGGGTCGTTACACTGCCCGCAGTCCTTTAAGCCCGGTCCAGCGAGGCCGGAAAGGAGCCAGATGTCCACGTCCGTCCCCGATCGCGCCCGCGCGAGGCAGGTACTCGACGGCGAGGCGATCGCGAGGTCCCTCTCCCGCCTCGCGCACGAGCTCGTCGAGCGGAACGGCGCGCCCGAGGGCCCTGGGCTCGAGCGAGTCGCACTCGTCGGCATCCAGACCCGCGGCGCCCCGCTCGCCTCCCGGCTCCGGCGACTGGTCGCGGAGCGGGCCGGAGTCGAGCTTCCCGTCGGAGCCCTCGACATCACCTTCCATCGCGACGACGTCCACGTCCGGAACGGCGGCCGCCCGCCGGACCGGCAGCCTGTCGTGCGCGCCACGAGCATCCCCTTCCCGATCGAGGGCCTGACGGTCGTCCTCGTGGACGACGTCCTCTACACGGGACGCACCGTGAGGTCGGCGATCGACGCGCTGCTCGAGTTCGGCCGCCCGGCGCGCGTCCAGTTGGCCGTGCTCGTCGATCGCGGTCATCGCGAGCTCCCGATCCGCGCGGACTACGTCGGCAAGAACCTGCCGACGGGGCGCGGCGAGCGAATCCAGGTCGAGCT
>CAZMUG010000160.1:0-5824 GCA_964569165.1 uncultured Gaiellales bacterium | reverse complement strand
GGGAGATTCCTCGCCCAGGATCATCCGGAAGAGCGTCGTCTTGCCGGCCCCGTTCGGGCCGATGATGCCCACGAGCTCGCCCTCGCGGACCTCCAGCTCGACGCCGGCGACGATGCGCGCGCCGCCGATGTCGAGCCCGAGCCCGCGGGCGGAGAGGATGGGAGACGCGCCTGCCACGTCTCCCACCTCAGCGCCCGCGCCCGGCAGCGGCGATGCGATCTCTCACGCCGGCTTCCCGATCTCGGTTGTCGTGGTCGTCTACTTCGGCGGGGGCGCGGTGTGCTTCGCCCTCAGCCTCACGGTCGTGTTGGCCGTGTACGTGCTGCCGCTCCGCTTGAGCTGGACGAGGAACATCGGCTGCAGCATCGCGTGGTCCGACGCCCGGATCTCCTGCAGGCCCTTCGGGCCGACGAACTTCCAGCCCTCGAGCGCCGAGATCATCTTCGAGACGTCGCTCGTCGAGGCCTTCAGCGCCTGGACGATCATCTGCGCGGCCACGAAGCCGTCGGGCGTGAACAGGTCGGGGACCTGCCGGTGCCGCTTCATCTTCGCCTTCAGCCAGTCGTTGACCTTGTTCTTCGGAGCGTCGGCGTTGTAGTGGTTCAGGAACTTGATCTTCGTCCCCGCCGGGCCGTAGAACGGCCAGGTCACCCGCTCGGCGAGGCCCGTCACGATCGCGTCCACGGAGTCGAAGACTCCCTGCTGGTCGAGCGCCGTCCACATCGCCTGCGAGGTCGTGCCGGCCCAGGCGACGAACACGAGGTCGGGGTTCTTCTGCCTCAGCTGCTGCGCGTAGGGCGTGAAGTCCTGCGCCGTCAGCGGCACGAGCAGCCGGTCCACCTTCTGTCCCGAGAGGTCGCCGAAGATCTGCCTGACGGCGGCGTAGTTCCCGAGCCCGAACGCGGAGTCCTGTGCGAAGACCACGACGTCCTTGCCCACCGCGCCCTTCAGGTAGGCGGTGGAGGCCTTCACGTCCTGGTACGTCTGGCGCCCGGAGCGGAAGGTGTAGTCGTTGATCCCGGTGATCGCGTCGGACGCGGCGGGGCCGGAGATGTACAGGATCTTGTTCTGCTCCGCGAGCGGGGCGACCTGCAGTGCGACGCCCGACGAGACGGTGCCCGCGATGATCTTGTACCCCTGGCCGATCAGGTCCTTGGCAGCCGTGACCGCCTTCGCCGGATCGCCCCCGTCGTCGACGAGGGTGAACTCGATCTTGTTCCCCTTGACCTTCCCGGTCCCGGACGTCGCGTAGTTCAGGCCCCAGCGCAGGCCCGACAGGTACTCGGCGCCGTAGGCCGCGAGCAGCCCCGTCCGCGAGTAGATGATCCCGACCTTGATCGTCGCCGCCTCGGCGTCGGACGACTCCGGGCGCGCCTGGGCGCCCGCCGCGAGCGCAGACAGAAGGACGAGCGCGCTCGTGGCGACCGCGACGACCTTCCTGCGAGTTCCGTGCATCTGCGAACCCTCCTCGATTGACGTGGCCCCCAAGCCTGAGACGCGTATCCGCGCCTGCGGTCTGGATCAGAGACCTGAGACCCGATTCAGGTGTTGGAAACTACTCCGCTTCACGGACGGCGTCAAGCGCCTGCGCACTCGCCGACGCCGCCTGCAGGCGCGCGAGCGAAATGTCGCGTCCGAGCAGCTCGAGGCTCTCGTAGAGGCCGGGCGAGACCCGCGAGCCCGTGACGGCGACGCGGATCGGCAGGTACACCGTGCGCGGCTTCTCGCCCAGCTCGTCGCAGAGGCGCTTGAGCGCGGCCTCGATCTCCGTGGTCGCCCAGGGCCCCACGGCAGCGAGCGCACGCTCCGCCGCGCCGAGGATGCGCGCATCGAGCAGCGATGCGTCCGGCTCGACGTCGTGGAAGAGGAAGCCCGCGAACCCGGGGAACTCGCCGAGGCGCCCGATCTTCTCCTGCACGAGCGGCACCGCGGCGCGGATGCGCTCCTCCGGCCACTCGGAGTCGCGTTCCCGAAGGTACGCGACGAGGCGGTCGCCGTACTCGGCGGTGGGCAGAGCGCGAAGGTGGACGCCGTTCATCCAGTCCAGCTTCGCGTAGTCGAACGTCGCCGGGCTCGAGCCCACCCGCTCCAGCGAGAAGCGCTCGACGAGCTCCCCGCGCGACATGATCGTCGTCTCGCCGTCCGGCGCCCAGCCGAGGAGCGCGAGGAAGTTCATGAGCGCCTCGGGCACGTACCCGGCGTCGCGGAACTCGTCCACGGACACGGCGCCGTGGCGCTTGGAGAGCTTGCGCCCGTCGGCCCCGTACACGTTCGGCACGTGCGCGTACACGGGCGGGTCGGCGCCGAGCGCACGCAGGATGACGATCTGCTTCGGCGTGTTGGACACGTGGTCGTCCCCCCGGATCACGTGCGTGATCCCGTCCAGCCAGTCCTCGAGCGGCGAAGCGAAGTTGTAGGTCGGGCGGCCGTCCGAGCGGACGAGCACGAGGTCCTCGAGCTCGTCGTTCGGAACCTCGATCCGGCCCTTGATCGCGTCGTCCCAGCCCGTCTTCCCGTCGTCCGGCATGCGGATGCGGATCGCGCCCTCGTCCTCGTACGCGCTCCCCTCGGCGACGAGGCGCCGCGCCTCGGCCTGCGCCCGCTCCAGCCGGTCGAGCTGGAACGTCGTGGGGCCGTCCCAGTCCATGCCGAGCCAGCGCAGGGAGCGCTCGATCTGCGCGACGGACTCCGCGACCTCGCGGCTCGTGTCCGTGTTCTCGATCCGGAGATGGCACTCGCCCCCGTGCCCGCGCGCGTAGAGCCAGTTGAAGAGGAACGTGCGCACGCCGCCGATGTGCAGGAGACCGGTCGGAGACGGGGCCATGCGGACGCGGACGGGCATCGGCGAGTAGCGTAGTCCTCGTGTGGTTCGGGGAACGCAGCCACCGCGACGGCGAAGCCGTCGCGCTCCAAGGGCTCTCGCGCGCCTAGTCGCATGCTCTACGGCGCCCACGTCTCCGCGGCCGGCGGGATCTCGAAGACGATCGACCGCATCGAGGAGATCGGCGGGACCGCCGTCCAGCTCTTCACGCAGAGCCCGCGCATGTGGAGGCCGACCGCGCACTCGCCCGAGGAGATCGCGCGCTTCCGCGCGCGGCGGCGCGAGGCGCGCGTGAGGTCGGTGTCCTGCCACGCGCTCTACCTCGTCAACCTCGCGAGCCGTGACGAGACGATCCGCGCCAACTCGCTCGCCGCGCTGCGGGCGACACTGGAGACGGCCGACGCGATCGGCGCCGAGGCCGTCGTCTTCCACGTCGGCTCCCACCTTGGCTACGGGTTCGACGAGGCCGTCGACCTTGTCGCGCCCGTGCCCCGGGAGCTGCTCGAGCTCACGGCCGACGACCTCTGGCTCTGCCTCGAGAACACCGCCGGCGCCGGCGGCACGATCGGCCGCTCGACGGCCGAGCTGGAGGCGATCTTCGACGCCGCCGGAGGCCACCCGCGGCTCGGGATCTGCATCGACTCCTGCCACTGGTGGGCCTCCGGCGTCGACGTGTCCGACCCCGCGGCGCTCGCCGCCGCGCTCGAAGACCTCGACGCGCGGATCGGCCTCGACCGGGTCCGCGTCCTCCACGTCAACGACTCGCAGACGCCGCTCGGCTCGAACCGCGACCGCCACGACCGCGTCGGCGACGGCGTGATCGGGAGCGGGCTCGCCACCTTCCTCGGGCACCCGGCCTTCGCCGGCCTGCCGGCGATCACCGAGACGTGGGAGGACCGCGGCCGTGAGACCGAGGACCTCGACCGCCTGCGGGCCCTCAGGACGCGCGGGGCGCGGATGTGGGCGCGCTCGCGCTGACGCTCACTCGAGCGTCGCGAACACGCGGAACGTGGCGCGCTCGCGCGGGAGCTCGTGGAACTCGGGGTTGCGGCACCCGAGCTCGTCCAGCCGCTGCGCGTAGGTCTCGACCACCTCCACCTCGCACATCGGGAGCGGTGCGCGTCGCGCGCGCACGGCGCCGAAGCCGTCACGCCCCGCCTCGGCCGCCTCGAGCAGCTCGAGGTCGATCTCGACGTCGAAGATCTTCTGCAGGCACCCGACGTACGTGTGGCCCCATGCCTCGTAGGCGTAGACGAACGGGCACGCCGAGTGGATGCACGCGGCGGGGTAGACGACCTTCTCGCAGTGGACGTCGCAGTGGCGGCAGGCGACCTCGTCCTGGATACGGAGCGGGAGCGTCGCGTCTGCCGCGGTCTCGTGCACGTACCGATTGTGTGCCCCTCCGACCTCCGGCCGCAAGACTTGACAAACCGCCGGTTTTCAGGCAGGGGCCTACGACGCTCCTGGCTCCCGGTCGCAGTGCTGCGGGCGAGTAGGCTCCCGCCGCTGTGGTCAGACGCGTCCTCTTCGCCACGCTCGCGCTCGCGCCGGTCACGATCGCGCTCCACTACCTCGTGCACCCACCGGAGACCGTCGAGTTCGTGCTCGCCGCGGTCTCGCTCGTCCCGCTCGCGTGGCTGATCGGCGAGGCGACCGAGCACGCGGCCGAGCACACGGGCCCGGGCATCGGCGGATTCCTCAACGCGACGTTCGGAAACGCGCCGGAGCTGATCATCGCGCTGATCGCCGTCAACGAGGGCCTCACGGAGGTCGTCCGGGGCTCGCTGACGGGAAGCGTCGTCGGCAACCTCCTCCTCGTCCTCGGCGCGTCGCTCGTCGCCGGCGGGCGCGGGCGCCTCGACCGCCACTCGAGCTTCCTCTCCTTCGGCCTGATCGCGTTCGCGACGCTCCTCTTCCTCGCCCCCTCGGTCCCGAGCTGGGACGGCAGCGACCCCGACACCCACTGGCTCGCGCAGGTGTCGGCCTCGATCTCGGTCGTGCTCCTCGTCGTCTACGTCGTCGCGACCTGGTACTCCCTGCGCCGGCACAGCAGCCTCCACGTCTCCTCCGACGAGGAGATCGAGGCGTGGTCGCTGCCGCAGGCGCTCGGGGCGCTCGCCGTCGCCACGGCCGTCACGGCGGTCATCGCCGAGATCCTCGTCGGCTCGCTCGAGGTGTTCGCCGAGGACCTCGGGCTGACCGAGTTCTTCGTCTCCGCGGTCATCGTCGCGATCGTCGGCAACGCAGCCGAGCACGGCGGCGCGGTCGTCGTCGCCTTCCGCGGCAAGATCGCGCTCGCGGGCGAGATCGCGCTCTCGTCCGCGGCGCAGGTCGCCGTGTTCCTGATCCCGGCCGTGGCGCTCCTCTCCTGGCTCATCGAGCCGCTCTCCCTCAGCATGCGTCCGGTCGAGATCGCGGCGCTCGGCGGGTCCGTCGCCTTCACGGCGGCCGTCCTCTTCAACGGGAGCTCGAGCCGCTTCCGCGGCGCGCTCCTCCTCGCCGGCTACGCCGTCGTGGCGACCGCGTTCCTCCTCGCCGGCGACCGCTAGCCGAGAAGCGCGCGCGGGATCAGCTCGCTCGCCCGGGCGATGTCCTCGTCGCCGATCTCGAGGTGGGTGACCGCGCGGACCACGGTCGGGTGGATCGTGGCCGAGAGCCCCACCCCGGCCTCCATGAGGCGCCTCAGCCCCTCGGAGCGCTCGAGCCCCAGCGGCCCGAGGTCGACCTGGACGAAGTTCGACTCCACCCGCTCGAGCTCGACCGGCACGCCTGCGGCCACCAGCGCCTCGGCAAGCCTGCGCGCGCGGGCGTGGTCCTCCGCGAGCCGCTCGACGTGGTGGTCGAGGGCGTACACGCCGGCCGCCGCCACGATCCCGGCCTGGCGCATCGCGCCGCCGAACAGGTGCTTCTCGCGCCAGGCGCGGTCGATCAGCTCACGAGAGCCGGCAAGGAGCGCGCCCAGCGGGCAGCCGAGCCCCTTCGAGAGGCAGAGCGTGACCGTGT
>CAZMUG010000159.1:0-5973 GCA_964569165.1 uncultured Gaiellales bacterium | reverse complement strand
GCGGCTAGCGCCGCGCCCAGCGCGAGCGGCCGAAGACGAGGCCGCCGAGCGTGAAGCCGAGCCCGAAGGTGCCGACCGCGAACGCGCCGATGGCGGCAAACCGCCGCCACAGCGAGAGCCGCTGCCAGCGCCCGATCGCATCCTCCTCCTCGGCCGAGAGCGGCTCCCCGCGCCGCTGCTTCCGCGCCGCGCCGCCCGCCCGGAGGCCGAGGTAGATGTCGTCGAAGAGCTCGGTCGACTCGTCTGCCACGGTCCGAGTGTACCCGGCACTCCGGCGGTGACCAGGCCCCACACGCGGGTAGAGTGCGCGCCCGATGGAAGCCGTGCTCGCCGAGCTCAGGGAGCGTCTCGGGAAGCTCACCGACGTGCGGCGGGCAACGGGCGTTCTCGTGTGGGACATGAGCGTGCTGATGCCGCCCGGCGGCGCCCCCACGCGGGCGGCGCAGCTCGCCACGATGGAGGAAATCGCGCACGAGCTCGCCGTCGACGATCGCTTCGGCGAGCTCTTCGAGGAGCTCGAGCCGTACGCCGCCTCCCTCCCGGCCGACTCCGACGACGCGACGCTCGTGCGGGTCGCGCTGCGGGACTACACCCGCCTCCGCCGCGTCCCCACGCAGCTGGCGTCCGAGCTCGCCGAGACGGCGGCGAACGCCTACGAGGCGTGGGTCAGGGCCCGGGAGGAGTCGGACTTCCCGTCGTTCCGGCCCTGGCTCGAGCGCGTCGTGGACCTGAGGCAGCGGTACGTCGAGTGCTTCGCACCGTACGACGACCTCTACGACGTGCTGCTCGAGGACTACGAGCCGGGCATGCGAACCTCCGAGATCCGGGAGCTCTTCGCCGTCCTGACCCCGGCACTCCGTGAGCTCGTCGCTGAGTTCGCGAGCGACGACGAGGACCCGTTCCTGACCGGGCCGTTTCCCATCGCCGCGCAGGAAGCGCTCTCCCGCGAGCTGGCAGAGGCGTTCGGCGTCACCTGGGACCAGTTCCGGCTCGACACGACGGTGCACCCGTTCGAGATCACCTTCGGGCTCGGGGACGTCCGCCTGACGAGCCGCTACTCGGAGGACGACCTGAGCTCGCTGTTCACCGCCATGCACGAGACCGGCCACGGCCTCTACGAGTGGGGCGTGGCCAGGTCGCTCGAGCGCACGCCGCTCTGCATGGGCGCGTCGTCCACGCTGCACGAGTCGCAGAGCCGGCTCTGGGAGAACGTCGTCGGCCGCTCGCTGCCGTTCTGGCGCTGGTTCTACCCGCGGGTGCAGGAGACGTTCCCCGCACAGCTCGGCGCCGTCTCGCTCGAGGACTTCCACCGAGCCGTGAACCGCGTGCGCCGCTCGTTCGTCCGGGTGGACGCCGACGAGACGAGCTACGGCCTGCACCTCGTCCTCCGGTTCGAGCTCGAGCAGGAGCTCATCTCGGGCCGGCTCGCCGTCAAGGACCTCCCGGAGGCCTGGAACGCGCGGTTCGAGGAGCTCATGGGGGTCGCGGTGCCGAACGACGCGCTCGGCGTCCTGCAGGACTCGCACTGGGCGGGCGGCAGCTTCGGCTACTTCCCCACCTACCTGCTCGGCAGCGTGCTCTCGGTACAGGTCTGGGAGAAGGCGTGTGAGGCGCTTCCGGACGTCGAGGAGCAGATCGAGCGCGGCGACTTCTCCGAGCTCCACGGCTGGCTGCGCGAGAGCATCTACGCCTCCGGGCGCAAGTTCACGCCCGCCGAGACCATCGAGCGGGTCGTCGGCGGGCCGCTCGATCCCGAGCCGTACCTCGCGTACCTGCGCGCGAAGCGCGAAGCGCACTAGAACCGCGCGGCGCGCCCTCCTACGATCCGCCAATGGCGGCCGTCGTCGGCGGACATCGAGGGATGGAGCCCGAGCTGGCGGGCGATCGCAGGCATCGAGTAGCCGCACCCGTAGGCCTCGACGCTGGCAGCGATCGTGGACGGCGCGGCGACGATCTCGCGTAACGCAGGTCGCCTAGGCGGAGGCGCGGGGCGCGGCGCCTCTGCCTAGGCGAGCGGGTCGTGGATCCTCAGGCCGGAGAAGCTCCGATAGTCGCGGTCGGTCGTCACCCACTCGCAGCCCGACTCGATCGCCAGGGCTGCGAGGTAGGCGTCGGCAACGAGGTTCCCCTTGGCACGCGTGTTGCGGCAGAGCCGCTCGAAGATGCCCCAGTGGCGCGGGCCCGGCTGAAGCGTGACGCAGTTGGGGCGAGTCCGAAGTACGTCCACGAAGTCGAGCGCCCCGTCGAGCGGCGTCGGCGGGTCGAAGATCCTTGGATGGGTGACGACGCGGATGAACCCGCTCAGGACGAGATCGAAGACTCCGTACGCGGCATCCGCCTGGACGACACTCTCGAGCCAGCGGCGACACGATTCGTGCTCGGGAAGCTCCTCGCGATAGGCGTAGACGAGGACGTTGACGTCAGGGGCGACCACGCCGCTCTTCCATCAGGTCGAGCAGGCTCGCCGAGTCGTCCAGATCGACTCCCGGCTGCAAGCCGTTCCCGCGAAACGAAGGGAGCGCGACGTCCTCGCGCTTCGTCTGCGTGCTGGGCAGCAGCGCGCGCCGAAGTGCGTCCTCGATGACGGCGGTGAGCGTCGTGCCGCGCTCGAGCGCGGCGCGCTTGGCCTTCGTCAGAAGCTCGTCGTCGAGGCGGATGGTCGTCCGCATGCATCGAGATGTACCAGTGCTGCATCAATATGTCAACTGCAGCGCGAAGATCTCTCGCACGGCGAGCACGCGGCGCCGCGCTCGCGGTCGCCGTCCGACACGGACCCGGCGCTGGCCGGTGGCCCTCAGCGCGCGGGAGGAGCTACGCCGCCTGGCCGAAGCGCTTCTCGGCCCGGGCGCGGGCCCGGGCGGCCTCGACCTCGCGGTCGCGCGGCGGCGCGTGCGTGACCAGCTCGGCGAGCAGGTGCCGCGTCGCGTGCGCGATCTCGTCCACCGCTCGCGCGAACGCGGCCTCGTTCGCCTTCGACGGCTTCTGCGACCCGCTCACCTTGCGCACGTACTGGAGCGCGGCGGCGCGGATCTCGTCGTCCGAGGCGGGCGGCTCGAAGTTGTGGAGCGTCCTGATGTTCCGGCACATGCCCGGGAGCCTATCGAGGCGTCTCCCGTGCGGGCATCGTACAGGTCGCGGAGACCGTGCCGAGATCGAGCCCTTCGCGCCGCCCTCGCAAGCTCGTCAATTCTGCTCATGCCCACGCCCGCACCGGGACAGACACTGGAATCGTGAGCGCGGCGGCCCGGGAGGACACGCGGACGAAGGGAATCGTCGGCAGGGAGGCCGAGCTCGACGCCGTCAGGACCTTCGTCCTCGATCCGGAGCGCTCGCTGCGAACCCTCCTCCTCGAAGGCGAGGCGGGGATCGGCAAGACGACCATCTGGCTGCACGGCGTCGAGGAGGCCCGGCGCTTGCGGACGGTCCTCGCGGCGCGGCCCGCGGAAGGCGAGACGTCGCTGCCGTTCTCGGCGCTCGGCGACCTGCTCGAAGCCGTGCTCGAGGACCACGCCGCCGATCTCTCACCCGCTCAGCGCTCGGCGTTCGACCTGGCACTCCGGCGCGCGCCTGTCGGTGAGCCCGCCACCCGGCTCGCACTCTCGCGCGCCGTCCTCGCCCTCCTCCAGCGCCTTGCCGCCGAGGCGCCGCTCGTCGTCGCCGTCGACGACGTGCAGTGGCTGGACGTCCCGACCGAGCAGGTGCTGGAGTTCGCCTTCAGACGCCTTGGCTCCGCGCCGATCCGCGTCCTCCTGGCCCGGCGGAGAGACCACGGCCTCCCGGCTCCGCTCGCGCTCGACCGCGTGCCCGTGGCGGGCGGATTCGCGCAGGTCAGGGTGCGCCCGCTCTCGCTCGAGGAGCTGGGAGCGATGCTTCGCGGCCGGCTCGACCTCGGCCTTCCGCGGCCCCGCCTGATCGAGCTCCACGACGCCTGCGACGGCAACCCCTTCTACGCGCTCGAGATCGGCCGTGCGCTGCTTGCCGGCGGGAGGATCGGCGAGGCCGACGCCCTGCCCGTTCCGGACAGCCTGGCCGAGCTCCCCCTGCGGCGCCTCGAAACCCTGTCGGCCTCTGCGCGAGACGCCGTCCTGCTGGCTGCGGCCTCGCCTCAGCCCACGGCTGGGCTCGTGGAGCGCGCCGCGGGCGGGCTCGACGGGCTGCAGGAGGCGGTGCGCGCGGACGTGCTGGCCGTGGAGGGCGACAGGCTGCGATTCACGCACCCGCTCCTGGCGTCGGCGGCATACTCGGCTGCAACTCCCTGGGACCGGCAGGACGCCCATCGACGACTTGCACGAGCGGCCCAGAGCCGGCTGGAGCGCGCGCACCACCTCGCCCGGTCCACCACCGAGCCGGAGGAGGGCATCGCCGCGGAGCTGGCCGCGGCAGCGGTCGAGGCGGAGCTGCGTGGGGCGCCCAAGACCGCCGGGGACCTCATGGAACGCGCCGCGCGGCTGACCGAGCCCGAGCACGGCGCCGAGCACCGCCGACGCCTCGTCGAGGCGTCCCGGCTCCATCTCGCATCGGGGGATCCCGAGCACTCCCGCGCGATCCTCGAGGCCCTGACGGCGGTGCTGCCGGCCGGGCCGGAGCGCGCGGATCTCCTGTGCCGGCTCGCCGATCTCGCCAGCGGCCTCGAGAAGTCGATCCACCTCTGCGAGCAGGCTCTTCGAGAGGCGGGCGACGAGCACGCTCTGCGCGCGCGGATCGACATCATCCTTGCCACCCTCACCTGGGTCAGCGGCGACCTCGGTCGTTCGATCGAGCACAGCCGTGCCGCCGTCCGTGCAGCCGAGCACGCGGGGGACGACGTCGCCGTCGCGAGCTCTCTCGCAGACGTCTGCTGGAGGCTCATGATGCGAGGCCTTCCGTACGAACCGGCCGATCTGGAGCGAGCCCTCGAGCTCGAGCAGGAGCACCCCGAGGGCGCCTTCGCCGCGTTCCAGCGCCCGAGCTTCCAGCTCGGGATGATCCTCGGCTACACGGACCGGCCCGACGCCGCGAGGCCGTTGCTACGGGCCGAGTTGGCCCGCCTGGAGAGCGCGGGGAACGAATCGTGGCAGATCGGAGTCCTGCTCCGGCTCGCCGACGTCGAGCTGCGCTCGGGCAACTGGGTCGAGGCGGGCCGGCTGGCCGGGAGGTGCATGTCGATCGCTCTCGACGCAGGTATCGCCCAGGAGCAGGCGATCGGGCTGATGATCCACGGCCTCGTCCAGGCGCACCTCGGCAACCTCGAGGAGGCGCTGGACGTCGCGGCAAGGGCTCTTGCTCTCTCGGAGGCGGAGGGCGACGCGGCGTACGCGACCCGGGCGCGCGCCGTGCTCGGCTTCGTCGAGCTCTCCAGGGGGGAGCCCACGGCCGCGCTCGCGTACCTCTCGCCGGGAACGGCCGCGCTCCGGCGGGCCGGAGTGGGAGAGCTCTCGGTCCACCAGGTCGTCCAGAACGAGATCGAGGCGCTGGTCGCCGTCGGCCGGCTCGACGCGGCCGAGGAGACGATCGCGTTCGTCGAGGAGAAGGGCCGGCCGACGGCACGCGCCTGGCACGAGGCGGTGGCCGCCCGCGGCCGCGCGCTCGTGGCGTCCGCGAACGGCGACCTCGGCGCGGCGCGGGCGCACCTCGCCGGCGCCCTGGCGGCGCACGAGCGGCTGCCCCAGCCCTTCGAGCTCGGGCGGACGCTGCTCGCACAGGGCGCGATCGAGCGGCGGGCCAAGCAGCGGGCGGCGGCACGGGAGGCGCTCGTGCAAGCGCTGGAGGTGTTCGACCAGCTCGGGGCTCCGCTCTGGGCGGAGAAGGCGACGGCGGAGCTGGCCCGGATCCCCGGGCGCAGGCGGGCGCACGGCGAGCTGTCGGAGACGGAGCGCCGCGTCGCCGAGCTCGTCGCCCAGGGGCTCTCGAACAAGGAGATCGCCGCGACGCTCTTCGTCACCGTGCGGACGGTCGAGGGGAACCTCACCCGCATCTACCGGAAGCTCGGCGTGC
>CAZMUG010000158.1:0-6058 GCA_964569165.1 uncultured Gaiellales bacterium | reverse complement strand
CGTGGACTCCGGCGGCGCGTTCCTCCCCCTCCAGGCCGAGGTCTTCCCCGACCGCGACCACTTCGGCCGGATCTTCTTCAACCAGGCGCGGCTGTCGGCGCTCGGGATCCCGCAGATCGCGGTCGTCATGGGCTCGTGCACCGCGGGGGGCGCCTACGTGCCCGCGATGTCGGACGAGACGGTGATCGTGCGCGGCACGGGGACGATCTTCATCGGCGGCCCGCCTCTCGTGAAGGCCGCGACGGGGCAGGACGTGACCGCCGAGGAGCTCGGCGGCGCGGACGTCCACGCGCGCCGGTCGGGCGTCGCCGACCACTACGCGACCTCCGACGAGCACGCGCTCGCGATCGCGCGCGAGATCGTGCGAAACCTCGATCCTCCCCGCGCCTCGCCCTGGGAGCTCGCTCCGGTCGAGGAGCCCGCGCTCGACCCGGCCGACCTCTACGGCCTCGTTCCCGAGGACTTCCGGCACGAGCTGGACGCCCGCGAGGTGATCGGGCGGATCGTCGACGGCTCCCGCTTCCAGGAGTTCAAGGAGCTCTACGGCGACACGCTCGTCTGCGGCTTCGCCCGGATCGAGGGCTACCCGGTCGCGATCCTCGCCAACAAAGGGGTGCTCTTCGCCGAGTCGTCCCAGAAGGGCGCGCACTTCGTCGAGCTCGCCTGCAAGCGGCGGATCCCGCTCGTGTTCCTCCAGAACATCACCGGCTTCATGGTCGGCAAGGAGTACGAGGAGGGCGGCATCGCGCGCGACGGCGCGAAGCTCGTCATGGCGGTGGCGTGCGCCGACGTGCCGAAGTTCACGGTCGTGACGGGCGGGTCGTTCGGCGCCGGGAACTACGCGATGTGCGGCCGCGCGTACGAGCCGCGCCAGCTCTGGATGTGGCCCAACGCGCGGATCTCGGTCATGGGCGGCGACCAGGCGGCGACGGTGCTGACGATGGTCGGGGACGCGGATCCCGAGGAGATCCGCGCGACGTACGAGGCCGAGGGCAATCCGTACTACTCGACCGCGCGGCTGTGGGACGACGGGATCATCGACCCGCTCGACACGCGGCGCGTGCTCGCGCTGGGGCTCGCGGCAGCCGCAAACGCGCCCGTGCCCGACACGACGTTCGGCGTGTTCCGGATGTAGTCGGCGTGGGCTACTCCGTCGCACACGTCGAGACGATCGAACCGAGCGGGCCCGCCGGAGCGGTGCGCTTCGTACGACGCGCGCTCGGAGTCGAGGCGTTCGGGATCAACTGGTTCGAGCTTCCGCCGAACACGGAGGGGCACGAGCACGACGAGCTCGAGAGCGGCCAGGAGGAGGTGAACGTGATCATCGCGGGCTCCGGCCGCTACCGCATCGACGGCGAGGAGGTCGAGGTCCGCGTCGGGACGTTCCTGCGCTTCGACCCGGGGACGGCGCGCGTCCCCATCGCCGGGCCGGAGGGCATGACGATGATCGCCGTGGGTGCTCGCCGCGGAAGCTACGAGCCGCGCGGGCCGTTCTGATGGTCGTCCGCCTCCTCATCTGGAACCTCTACGAGTCGCGGACGACGATCGGCGAGCTGCGCGACAGCGTCCCCGAGCTCGAGCCGCCGAGCACGTGGGTGTGGAACGAGGCGACGGAGCGGTTCGGGATCCTCTCCTTCGGCGAGGAGCTCCCCGAGGCCGTCGGCTGGGCCCAGAACCTGATCGGCGACGACCCGGACGTCTACGAGGAGTTCGACTCGTAGGGCGCGGCGCAGACCCCCGAGAGGCGCCGCTTCAGGATCGCGGCGTCCCGACTTCTCGGCGGGCGTGGCGGCATGGTCGCGGCACCCCGACCGCGCGGTGTCTGACACCGGGAGGGCGCAATGCCGCATGGCTACGTGGGGTGGTGTCAGACACTGCCCGGCAGGCGGGCACTTGCCGGCGCCCCGACTACTCGGCGGGCGCGCCGGCGCGGTCGAGCACGGCCGCGGCCCAGGAGTCGAGCTCCTCGCGCTCGTCCGCCGTCAGCACGCGCAGGGGGGCGCGGACGTCCTCCGCGACCGGAAGCCCCCGTCGTGCCAGGATCCGCTTGAGCGCCGCCTGGCGCGGAAAGCGCTCCACGAACGCTCGCAGCTCCCCCAGGCGCGTCGCCCCTTCCGCCGTGGGGCCGCGCACGATCGCGGCGACCTCGGCCGGGAAGGCCGAGGCCAGCGCAGACACCGCGCCGACCGCCCCGTGCGCCATCCCGTCCGCGATGAGCGCCTCGGGGCCGACGAAGACGTCGAGCCCGGGCAGGAGGTACTCGGCGAAGCGGTCCCACGGAGTGTCCGACACCTTGAGCCCGGCCAGGTTCGACGCCGCGTCGCGCAGCCGCTCCAGCACCGTGGGCGCGACCGCGTACCCCGTCGTCGCGGCGAACTCGTACACGTAGAACGGCAGCGGCGCGCAGGCGGTCGCGGCCGCGAGGAAGTGCCCGTACTGCGCCTTCTCGTCGAGCCTGAAGTAGGGCGGGCCGATGACGACCACCGCGTCCGCCCCAACCTCGGCGGCGTGCGCGGCGAGTGCGACGGTCTCGGCCGTCGTCTGCGCGCCGCAGTGCACTGCCACGCGGAGGCGCCGGTCCGCGGCCTGCAGGAACAGGTCGGTGACCCGGCGGCGCTCCTCGGGTGAGAGGAGGATGCCCTCGCCCGCGGTCCCGAGCGCGAGAATCCCGTCGAGGCCGGACTCGACGAAGAAGTCCACGAGCGGCCCGAACGCGTCGACGTCGAGCTCCCCGCCGTGCGCACGAAGCGGCGTGACCGATGCCGCGAGGGCCCCCTTCAGCACGGCCTGACTCTAAGCTCCGACGGATGAGCGCGCTGAAGGTGGAACGCGAGGGCGAGGTGCTCCGCGTCACGCTCGCGAAGCCCGAACGCAGGAACGCGTTCGACGCGGCGCTCATCGCCGAGCTCACGGAGGCGTTCTCGGACGTCGGGGACGCCCGGGCCGTCCTCCTCGCGGGCGAAGGCCCGAGCTTCTGCGCCGGCGCCGACGTCGAGTGGCAGCGGGCGGCGATCGACCTCTCGTACGAGGAGAACGTCGCGGACGCCATGAGGCTCCATCACATGCTCGAAGCGGTCGACTCGTGTCCTGCGCCCGTCGTCTGCTGCGTCCACGGGTTCGCGCTCGGAGGCGGCTCCGGGCTTGTCGCGTGCGCCGACATCGCGGTCGCGTGGCCGGATGCGGTCTTCGGGTTCACCGAGGTGCGGCTCGGCATCGTCCCCGCCGTCATCTCCCCGTTCGTCCTGCCGAAGATCGGCGAGCACGCACGGCGGTACTTCGTGACGGGTGAGCGATTCGACGCCCAGGCCGCGCTCCGCATCGGCCTGGTGAGCGAGGTCGCCGTCGACGCCGGATCCGCCTGCGAGACGATCCTCGAGGAGATCCTCGCCGGGGGCCCGATCGCGACCCGGGCGGCGAAGCGGCTCGTCCGCGAGCGGCCGCAGGGGATCGACACGGCGCACGTCGCCGCCGAGCGGCGGACGAGCGAGGAGGGCCAGGACGGCCTGCGGGCGTTCCTCGAGCGGCGGCCGCCGGGCTGGATCCCCCCGGACAGCGCATAGACAGTGTCTGACACCACCGTACGGAGCCATGCGGGTTCGCGGGCCATTGGTGTCAGACACCGTGTCTAGTCACGCCGGCGCCGGCCGCACCGCGACGCGAGGTCGCGGCGACGGCAGGAACAGGCACAGGACGACGCCGAGGGCCGGCGCGAAGGCGGCGGCGGCGAGCGCGGCCTCGAGATCGACGGCGTCCGCCACCCCGCCGAGGGCGACCGCAGCGACGCCTCCGATGCCCATCGCCAGCCCCACCGCCAGCCCGCTCGCCATCCCGGTCCGGCGCGGGAGGTAGAGCTGCGAGAGGACGATCGTGATCCCGAACGTCCCCACCACGCAGAAGCCCACGGCCATCAGCGCGAGCGTCCCGACCGTCCCGCCGACGAGGACGAAGCAGAGGATGAGAGGCGGGAGCGCGACCTGCGTCGCGAGCAGCGTGCGACGGAGCCCGATGCGGTCCGCGACCGGCCCGAGGGCGAGCGTTCCCGCCACGCCGGCCACGAGCATGAGCGACAGCTCCCGGTTCCCCTCGCCCTCGCTCCCGCCCTGCGACACGACCCAGAGGGGGACGAAGGCGAGCAGCGCGAACCAGGCGACGCTGCGCAGCGCGATCACCCCGGCGAGGATCGCCATCGCCCGTGTCTGCTCCTCCCCCGACGAGGCGCCGACGGCGTCCCGGGACGGCCTGAGCCGGGCGAGCGCCGGCAGCGCGCGCGCGAGCGCGACGGAGACGAGGAGCGCCGGGATCGCGGCGAGAGCACCTCCCGCGAGCCCCAGCCAGAGCACGAGCGGCGTGATCACGATGGGCCCGAGGGCATAGCCGAGGTTCCCGCCGACGTTGAAGAGCGACATCCCGCTCGCCCGCCGGGCAGTGCTCGCGTAGGCGGCGAACTTCGCGCCCTCCGGGTGGTAGGCGGCGATACCGAGCCCGGCAGCGAAGGTGCAGGCGAGGGCCGTGGCGTACGCAGGGGAGAGCGCGACGAGCGCGGTGCCGACCGCGGCCAGCGCAAGCCCCGCGGGGAGCAGCCAGAGCGCGCCGCGCCGGTCCGACACGAGGCCGAAGAGCGGCTGCACCAGCGACGACGACGCGGTGACGGCGAGCATGAGGGCGCCCGCCGCGACGTACCCGAGGTCGAACTCCGAGACGAGGAAGGGGATCAGCGCCGGGATCGCGCCGGACGCGAAGTCCACGCCTGCATGGCCCGCGGACAGCGTCGCGAGCGCCCGGCGGTCGAGATCCTCGCGCATGCGCGCAGGCTATCCGCCAGGCCGGGCCGGCCCGGACCGGGCGCCTACCTGCTCTCGAGGTACTTCTTGAGCCCGAGGAACGGGAGGATCCAGACGGCGATCAGCGACACGAGCCAGACGACGACGGTCGCGCCGATCCAGGTACCGAGGCCGTTGATCGAGAGGCCGTCCGAGAAGATGTCCGTGACGAGCAGCGCCACGAAGGTCGAGATCAGGGCGACGCCGCCGAGCGCGGCCGAGGACGACGTGTTCCGCCGCAGCGTGCTGGCGATGAACGGCGTCAGGACCGCGAACGCGACGGTGAAGATCACGAGCGCGACGATGAAGGAGGTCACGTCGATGTCGATCCCGTCGAACACGAGCGACGCCACGATCAGTCCCACGGCGTTGCCGAGCAGCACGATTGCGGTCCTGACGAGGAGCCTGAGCATCGCGGGCGAGCCTACAGGCCTGCGCGAACGGGGACAACCCGAGCCGTAGAGTGCCGGACGTGCCGATCGGGAAGCTCCTCGTCGCCAACCGCGGAGAGATCGCCGTCCGCATCTTCCGGACGTGCCGCGAGCTCGGGATCGCGACCGTGGCCGTGGCTGCGCCCGACGACGCCGGGTCGCTGCACGCCCGCTCGGCCGACGAGGTCGTGGCGATCACCGGGTACCTCGACTCCGGGGAGCACGTCCGGGCGGCACAGGCCAGCGGCGCCGACGCGATCCATCCCGGGTACGGCTTCCTCGCCGAGAACGCGGGGTTCGCGTCGACAGTCGAGGCCGCCGCGATCACGTGGGTCGGGCCTCCGCCCGAGGCGCTCCGGGCGGGCGGCGACAAGCTCGCAGCCAAGCGGATCGCGCGCGAGGCGGGCGTGCCGGTGCTGCCCGACGGCCCCCCGGAGGAGGTCGGCTTTCCGCTCCTCGTGAAGGCCGCGGCCGGAGGCGGCGGACGCGGGATGCGGGTGGTGCGCGGCCCGGGTGAGCTCGAGGAGGCGCTCGCGGCAGCCGCGCGCGAGGCGGAGGGGGCATTCGGCGACGGGACGCTGTACTGCGAGCGCTACCTCGAGCGCCCGCGCCACGTGGAGGTGCAGCTCCTCGCCGACTCGCAGGGGACCGTGCTCTCGCTCGGCGAGCGCGACTGCTCGGTGCAGCGTCGCCACCAGAAGGTGATCGAGGAGTCGCCCTCCCCGGGGCTTGCGCCCGATCTGCGAGCGCGCATGGCGGCCTCGGCGGTCGCCGCGGCGCGCGCGGTGGACTACGTCGGCGCGGGCA
>CAZMUG010000157.1:0-6072 GCA_964569165.1 uncultured Gaiellales bacterium | reverse complement strand
GTGGAACTGCTAGTCTGACAGTGGCGGACCGCAACGTCCTGCTCATCGCATTCCAGTTTCCGCCCATGCGCGGAAGCAGTGCCATCCAGCGCACGCTGCGCTTCGCACAGCATCTGCCGAAGTTTGGCTGGAAGCCTGTGGTGCTGACTGCTACACCGGGCGCCTATGAGGCAGTGAGTTCACGGGCGGACAGCGACACGGGTTCGATCGAGGTGCACCGCGCGCGCGCGTTGGATGCCGCCAGGCACCTGAGCCTGTTCGGACGCTACCCGCGGAGCCTCGCGATTCCCGACCGCTGGGTTACGTGGAAGTACAGCGCGGTCCCTGTGGCGCTGCGCCTGATCCGCGAGAAGCAGATCGACGTCGTATGGACGACGTTTCCGATCGCGACCGCCCACGAGATAGGGCTCGCGGTGGAACGCCGCTCTGGTGTGCCCTGGGTGGCCGAATTCCGCGACCCCATGTGGCAAGGCGACTACCCACCGGACCCCAGAGTCAACCGCGCCTGGAAGAACCTCGAATCCCGGATCTTCCAGCGCGCCCGTCGCGTAGTTGTCACGACCCCGGGTGCAGCGCGCGACTATCGTGAACGCTTCCCAGGCTACAGAAGCGATGATATCCATGTCGTAGAAAACGGATTCGATGAGGATGCTTTCGCGGCCGCGGAGTCGCGGGTTCGCCTGCGGCCGGCGAGTGCGCCGATTCCCGGCCGCCGACTCACGCTGTTGCACAGCGGCGTGATCTATCCGAGCGAGCGTGATCCGACCCACCTTTTCGATGCACTTGCGTCACTGAAGTCCAGCGGCGATCCCATCGCCGACCGGCTGGAGCTGAAGTTGCGGGCCAGCGGCAACGATTTACTGTTTCGCCGCATGATCCAGGAGCGGCAGATCGCGAACATCGTGAAACTGGAGCCAGCGATCGACTACGTATCGGCACTGGAGGAAATGCTCACGGTCGACGGCCTGCTGATACTGCAGGCATCGAACTGCAACGCGCAGATACCCGCCAAGCTGTACGAATACTTCCGCGCGGGCAGACCAATCGTCGCACTGACGGACCCTGAGGGCGACACTGCCGTCGCGTTGGCGCGCACTCGCGCCGGTCTCATTGCCCCACTGGACTCCACTGGCGGAATTACTATGGTATTGCGGGAGTTCGTGCAACGAGCCGACACGAACCAATGGACACCAATCAGCGACTCGGCAGCAGGCCAATATTCCAGGGAGCAACGCACCGGCGAAATCGCCGAGATCTTCGCAAGGCTCCAGGGTTGAAGAAAGCAAGCACTACTTGAAAATTTCCACGCACACGACATTCGAGACCTTGCCGGAGGGTGCCAGACATCTATGCGTCTCCGTGGCGGATGACCGCTGGTTCGATTCTCTCGAGTGGTTCCAGTGTCTTTATTCCACGGCTCTGGCTGATACTGTCCGCCCGCGCATCTATGTCGCCAGCAGTGCCTCCGGCGAGGCTCTGGCCTGCCTGTTTTGCTGCACACGGAGTCAGGAAGCCCGTGAACTTTCAAGCCTCAGCAACTACTACACGATGGAGTTTGCCCCCGTCGTAAGAGCGGGCGCCGATATTCACGGCGTGTGCACAGCGCTCGCGAACCACATCAGTGCGGAGCGTCCTCGCTGGGACAGTCTGCGGCTGGATTACCTGAAGCCGTCAAACCCCGCAACCATGGCACTTGTCGACGCACTTGCCCGGGCGGGCTTTTCGGTGCGCCGCCATCGTCAATACGAAAACTGGTATCTGGACAGCGCTGGCACGAGCTTCGACGAGTATTTTGCCGCGCGCCCTTCCCGCCTTCGCAACACGGTCGAACGCAAGGGTCGCAAACTGCAAAAGACCCATCGCGTTGAGTTTGCATTGTACAAGAGCCACACCGACGATCTGGATCGCGGGATTGACGACTATGTCACGGTCTACAACTCGAGCTGGAAGCGGCCCGAGCCCCACCCGATGTTCATGCCGGATCTTGCCCATCGCCTCCTCGCTTTGGGTTGTCTGAGACTCGGCGTACTCTATCTGGACGAAAAACCGGTCGCGGCGCAGTTCTGGATCACGACGCGAAGCGAAGCTTGCATATACAAGCTCGCCTACGACGAGAGTTACGCGGATTTGTCTGTCGGTGCAGTGTTGTCCCGTGAGATGTTCCGGCACGCTCTCGATGAAGACCACGCAGCGCGCATTGACTACGGCGTCGGGTCGGAAGCCTACAAGCGCGAGTGGATGTCCGGGGTACAGCAGATATTTGGCGCGCGCGCCTACTCGAAAAAAACCCTGCGTGGAATCGCGTTGATCCTCGTCGAGCAGCTGCGCGCGAGCATCAAACGTCTGGTTTCCCGCGCCTGACAGCCCGCACGCTGAACAATCGCGCTACTTCGGACTGTTCTTGACCGATTTCTCCGCCGCGGCGATCTTGTTCTTCAGCCCCGGCAAAGGATAGCCACCGTCATAAGCAATTTTGGCGAGCTCCCTGGCGCGCACGAGATCACCAGCCGCGACAAAGAACAGCCCCGCAACGTAGTTGATCTCGACGGACCCCGGGGCGAGCCGCAGAGCTTCCTCGTACTGCTCGCGCGCTTGTGCGAGCTCGCCCCGCCTGAAGAGGTAGTTTGCGTAAATCACGTGAACCGCTTCGTCATCCGGGCGAAAGGCGATGGCGCGCTCAAAATAGCAATCCGCTGACGGTATCGTGTCGTTGTAAGCGAAATGCCCGCCCTCGAGAGCGTATCGGGCAATCGATCTCAGCGCGCGATGGTGGTTCGGAAAGGCACGCAGCGTATATCTCAGGTCGCCGAGTACGGTCCCGGAGGCGCCTTCCCGAAGTGATTCGACACCTTGCGTAAAATGGAAAGTCTCGACAATCGGCAAGTTGTCACGCTTGCTGACGGGATCGCGATAATCGAAAGGCCCATATGGGTTCTGGAGCGCACCGCACCCCGGAACCTCCTGCGCCTGGAGCGAAACGCTCCAGATCAGCGATGCGCAGGCGACCACCGTCGACGCAATCGGCCTCACGGCATGAATTCCCGGTTCATTTCGGGATTTTGGCCTGCCAGAAACACCACCGCAACCTCGGCTTCAGACCTGGTCAGCAGCTGTACGGCCAGGAGCATGGACGGGCCGACCAGGCGCCCGCTCCGGTTTGCGCGCATATGTAATCTTGTGGAGTGGGCGCTTCTGTGACAGGAGTCGCTCTATTCGTGCTGCATGCATTCCCCGCGCCTCTGATAATCACGGGCAATCGCGCCGCCGCGGCTCGCTCGTGTCGTTGGATTGCGACATAGCCGCGTGGCATGCGCATCGATATAGTGTATTACGGACGCAGCCGCTGCGGGCGTCGACCAATCGTTTTCCGGAGATCTGAACATGTCCACTCGAAGGGACTTCCTGGCAACATCGGCGGGGCTGCTCGGTGTGGCGGTACCACTGGTGGGCCGATCCCAGGCCCTGCCGTGCCCACCGCCGCAGTTGTCGTCCGGATCTTCAAATCCCGCCACGACTCCCTGCGTTCCCTCAACCATGCCGGTGTATGTTGCCTCGATGAGCCCCTTCCAGGTGCGCTCCCTGAGTGGAAGTTACGCACCCTCGAATGGCACATCGACGTTGCAATCGGTAATGCCGTCGATATGGGCCGGCAATGACGACATCATGCGCCCATGGAGCGGTGGCGCAAAATCCACCAGTGGCAGCAAGATGTACGTGCATGGCGGCGGGCACAGCGATTCGTCAAACAACAGCCTGACCAGCTTCGACTTTGCCGGTACGTCTCGGCCCACCGGCTGGGCGGTCGAGAATGCCGGCCAGACCGGCGTGAGCTCGGATATTTCGGTGGGCTCGAAGGGCACACCCATCTCTGTGCATACCTACGACGGCATGGTCGACATGGGCGCGGCACTCTACCGCTTTGGCGGCTCAGCGTATCCGAACGGCTTCATGACCTCGCAAATGGTGCGCTTCGACAAATCGAATGCCACGTGGACACGCCTGCCGAATTATCCTGGCGGTGGATTCGCGGGAATGGCAATCGGCAATTCCTCGGCCGGCAAGATCCTGGCGATGGAGCGCTGGGCCACTTTCTTCACTTACGCGTTCTATCGCGTGGCGACAAACAATTGGGGCTCATTGAAGAACGCCAGCAACCAATGGCCAGACGACGGCTCAGCCGCGTGGAACCCCGCGACGAATACCGGAATCTGCCTTAGCGGAAGCGATGGCTTCTCCATGTCGATTGATTGGTCGGCGGAGACAATCACGCAGACACGACGCTCGTTCACGAACATGGGCACTGGCCCCGCGCTGGTCTTCGACCCGACGCGCAATGTTTACTGGTGCTGGGGCGGCCAGGGCAATAACTCAACGCTTTACGAAATCCACCCGACTACATTTGCGGTGACATCGCATGCGCTGACCGGAAATGCGCCGTTGACCCCGGAGAGCGGATCACGTGGCAGTTTCGGTCGACATGTTTTCATGGATTCATGGCGCGCAATCGGTTCAGTCGCGAGCCGATCATCCCCGGCCTATATCGTCAGGCTGCCCTGAGCCGCGCGCGCGGCTACTGCGCGGAGCCACCTGGGCCGGACCAGCGCGTGTGCGCGCACGGGAGCCGGTTGTTGCGTGCGTCGTAGCCACGACCGGCGCCGCAGCGAGCATCGCCCGCAGGCTTGCGAGGAGCGCCAGCAGCCAAACCATCACCTCCGCCTTGAGGAAATCGGCAAACAATCCGCCGACGATGGCGGTCACCAGCCCACCACATACTGCAGCGGTCATGGACACGGTGAGGAGCGGTTTCTTCGCCTTCGCCGACCTGCTGGCAATGATGCAAGACTTGACTATCCATATCATCAGCATCAGGTACATGATCGCGCCCGGGATCCCCTGCTCCACCAGCGCCGTGAGCGGCGTGTTATGCGAGGATCGGGCGCCGTCGACCAGGTATTCCGACGCCAGATAGTGGGCGCTGAGTGAGGCAAATCCGCGGTGCCCCACGCCGAGCGGGTGAGAGTGGAACATGATCAGGCCTGCCTTGAACTGTTCGATACGCCCTTCCGCGCTATTGTCGATGTTCTCATCCTGCCTGGCGGCCGATTCTATGGTGCCCATACGCTCCCAGAACGTGTCCGAGGCGACGTAGCCGAAGCCGAGAACTGCAATCACGACCAGTCCATAGAAAAGCCGCGTGTTCTCCCTCGGACGCAGCCAGAAGATTGTCAGGCCACCCGCCAGCAACGCGAGAAACGCTCCCCGACTGCCGGTCAGCACGACAGTATTGAGAATGAACGGGACGGAGACGATGGCCGCAATGCGTCGCCAGTCGCGCTTCGCAAATATCAGCATGGCACCCGCGATCGCCGCCGTCGCAACGTGCATGCCAAGGGTGTTCGAATCGTCGATTCCCGGGCCACCGACGCCATCCAGTCTGCCCGATACGTTCGACGTGAAAGCGAGCAGGCCGAGGTAGAAGCTCCCGAGTACGTGGGCCAGCAGGAAATCGGCCGACAGCGCCGGCGTATCGGTCAGGCGATACACCATCCAGTAAACGATGATGAACTTGGTGAACTGAATCGCGCACTCGCGATGCATTTCCGGATCGAGCGCCCATGGGCTCTGGATCCAGAGCCAGACCGTGTAAGCGATGAAGAACACGGCGGGCGCTGTCTTGTGCCAAGGCACACGCGACGGATCCGGTTTGACACGCAACATGGCTACTGCGGTCACGGCAGCAGTAAGGAACGACCAACGCAGGTCGGGCAGACCCTGTCCCCACCATCGACTCGGTGCATCCAGATAGAACACCGCAATGTAGGTGTACAGACCATAGATCGGGTTGCGGAACAACGCGAGGCCGAGGCCCGCAATGAAGCATGCCAGGAATACGGCCGCGGTCAGGGACATGAGTCACTACCGAATTGCCGCTCGAGCCACCGGCTGCAGCCCTGATTGAATTGCGCAAGATATGGAGCACCCGAGAATGTGTGGTCGGCATCGGCCATATCCACGACTTCGACGTTCGGCCGAGACAGCGCCTCTTGCCAGGCGAGATCGCGCCGACAAAGC
>CAZMUG010000156.1:0-6177 GCA_964569165.1 uncultured Gaiellales bacterium | reverse complement strand
GTCGCTGCCGTTCCTCGAGGCGATCCGGCAGTTCCGGCGCGAGGTGGGGCCGGAGAACGTGCTGTACCTCCACGTCACGCTCGTCCCGTTCATCGAGGCTGCCGGCGAGCTGAAGACGAAGCCGACGCAGCACTCGGTGAACGAGCTGCGGCGCATCGGCATCCACCCAGACGTCGTCGTCTGCCGCTCGAGCGAGCCGCTCTCGGACGAGATCCGCGACAAGATCGCGCTCTTCGCGGACGTCGACTCGCGCGCCGTCATCGGCTGCCCGGACGTCCCCGACGTCTACCTCGTGCCCGAGGTGCTGCAGCGCGAGGGGCTCGACACGCTCGTCTGCGAGAAGCTCGGGCTGGAGACGCCGCCCGCCGACCTCGGCGAGTGGCGCGAGCTCGTCGAGCGCAGCCGCGAGCTCGAGGAGGACGTCGAGATCGCGCTCGTCGGCAAGTACGTGAAGCTCCGCGACGCGTACCTCTCGGTGCACGAGGCGCTCAAGCACGGCGGTGTGCACAACGGCTGCCGTGTGACGGTCCGCTGGGTGGACGCCGAGCACATGTCGTACGAGGAGGCGGTCGAGGAGCTCGAGCAGGTGGACGGCGTCCTCGTCCCCGGCGGCTTCGGCTCGCGTGGCTGGGAGGGGAAGATCCTCGCGTGCCGCGTCGCGCGCGAGCGCGAGATCCCGTACCTCGGGATCTGCCTCGGCATGCACGTGGCGGTCTCGGAGTTCGCGCGCCACGTGTGCGGGCTGGAGGGGGCCAACTCGACGGAGATGGACCCCGAGACGCCGTACCCGGTGATCGACCTGCTCCCCGAGCAGAAGGAGATCGAGGACCTCGGCGGGACGATGCGCCTCGGCGCGCAGGCGGTCGAGCTCGAGGAGGGAACGCGGGCGCGCGAGACCTATGGCGAGCCCGTGGTCCACGAGCGGCACCGCCACCGCTACGAGGTCAACAACGAGCTCCGGTCGCAGGTCGTGGACGGCGGCCTCGTCGTCTCCGGGACGTTCCAGGACGGCCGGCTGGTGGAGATCGTGGAGCTTCCGGATCACCCGTGGTTCGTCGCGAGCCAGTTCCACCCCGAGTTCAAGTCCCGCCCGACGCGGCCCGCACCGCTCTTTCGCGAGTTCGTCGGGGCGGCGCTCGAGCGAGCCCGCTCGCGCTCGGGCCTCCGCGCGGCGGCTCGCTGAAGGTGGAGCAGCCCACCCTGACGTCCCCGCTGCTCGACCTCTTCCTCGAGCTCTGCGCGATCCCGAGCCCGTCGGGCCGCGAGCGCGCGGTCGCCGACCGTGTCGGCTCGTACCTGACCTCCCTGGGTCTCGAGTGGGACGAGGACGACGCGGGCGAGCGAATCGACGGCGACACCGGGAACATCTACTGCCGCCTCCCCGCGACGAACGGCGGGGCGGGCACTCCGATCTTCCTCTGCGCGCACACGGACACGGTCCCGCCCGAGGCGGCGATCGACCCCGTCGTCGGCGAGGACGGTGTTGTGCGGAACGCGGCCGGCACGATCCTCGGCTCCGACAACAAGGCTGCGGTGGTGGCGATGCTCGGGGCGGCCCGGCGCGTGGTCGAGGAGGGGAGGCCGCACGCGGGCATCGAGCTCCTCTTCACGCCGCAGGAGGAGGTCTCGCTCCGCGGTGCCGAGGCGTTCGACCACACGCGGCTCGTGGCGACGACGGGTTACGTCTACGACCAGGGCGCCGCCATCGGGGAGATCATCCTCGGGGCACCGCACGGGAGGCTGCTCGAGCTCCGGTTCCACGGGCGCGCGGCACACGCGGGGATGAATCCCGAGGACGGCCGCTCGGCCGTGCAGGCGGCGTCGCGCGCGATCGCGGACTTCCGCCTCGGCCGCCTCGACGAGGAGACGAGCGCCAACGTCGGCCTCATCTCGGGCGGCACCGCCGGAAACGTCGTGCCCGAGTGGTGCACGCTCCACGCAGAGGTCCGCTCGCACGACGAGTCGAAGGTCGTCGAGCTCGTCCGGGAGATGCTCGAGACGGCGGCGTTCGCGGCAACGCTCTCCGACTGCGAGGTGGAGAGCGAGGTGCGCCCGAGCTTCCCCGGGTACCGGTTCCGCGAGAGCGACGTGCCGGTGCGGATGGCCGCCGAGGCTCTCACCCGTGCGGGCTACACGCCCTCCTACGCGCTCACCGGGGGAGGAGCCGACGCGAACGTGTTCAACATGCGCGGCCTCGCCTGCGTGAACCTCGCGAACGGGATGACCGACATCCACACCCCGGACGAGCGCATCGCGGTCGCCGACCTCGAGGGCATGGTCGAGGTCACGCTCGCGCTCGTGGACGTTGCGGGCGCGACTAGCCCAGACTGACCCCACCGTCGGCGGCGAGCGCCCAGAAGGGGTTGTGGGCGACCTCCCACGGGTGGCCGTCGGGGTCGACGAACACGCCCGAGTACCCGCCCCAGAACGTGTCTGCGCCGGCGCGCGCGATCGTGGCGCCCGCTGCAGCCGCCTCCTCCAGGACCGTGTCCACCTCGGCCGGTGAGCGCACGTTGTGGGCGAGGGTGACGCCGCCCCATCCGCCCGAGTCCTCGACCCGGCCGTCCTCTGCCAGCTCGGCGCGGCCCCAGAGGGCGATCACCATCCCGCCGGCCTGGAAGAACACCACTCCTTCGTCGGGTGACGAGCGAGTCGTCCAGCCGAGCGCCTCGTAGAAGGCGCGCGAGCGCCCGAGGTCGGTCACGCCCAGCGTGACGAGGCTCAGGCGCTGCTCCACGTCAGCTGATCTCGGCGGCGAGCTCGAACGTCGAGAGCTCGAACGACTCGACGATCTTCTCCGTCGCCTTCATGGTCTCCTGGAACGAGGGGAGGCTGCGTGCCGCCGCGATCTGCTCCGCGTTCCGCCAGGCGCCGCCGACGCTCACGAATCGGCTCGGGTTGTCGACGTCGCGCAGAAGACGGAACGTGACCCCGGGGAACTGAAGCGAGATCTGGTCGGCGCTCGCCTGCCAGAGGCGCGCGAACTCGTCCTCCCGGCCCTTCTTTACGACCCACATGCCTGACGTGTACACGGCTCCTCCTCTCGCGGTCTGCGAATCCATAGCAGCCGGGAGCCGGTAGATTTCCGCGGCAATGCGCGTCGGCGTCGCCAGGGAGATCAAGCCGCAGGAGTACCGGGTCGCGCTCACGCCGGCGGGAGCCCGCGAGCTCGTGCAGCGCGGCCACGAGGTGCTGGTGGAGGAGTCCGCCGGCGTGGGGAGCGCGTTCCCGGACGACGCCTACGAGCGGGCCGGCGCGAGGATCGTCTCCGTCGACGACGTGTGGGCCGGCTCGGATCTCCTGCTCAAGGTCAAGGAGCCGATCGCGTCCGAGTACCCACGCCTGCGCGAGAGCCTCACGCTCTTCACGTACCTCCACATCGCCGCCGACGAGCCGCTGACGCGGGCGCTCGTCGAGTCCGGCACGACCGGGATCGCGTACGAGACCGTCGAGACGGACCGCGGCGCGCTCCCGCTGCTCGCCCCGATGAGCGAGATCGCGGGACGGCTCGCGCCCCAGGCGGGCGCGGACCAGCTCGAGAAGCCCAAGGGCGGCCGCGGGATCCTCCTCGGAGGGGTCGCGGGCGTCGCGCCCGCGCGCGTGCTCGTGATCGGCGGCGGGATGGTCGGCTACAACGCGGCCGTCATCGCGCTCGGCATGGGCGCGCAGGTCACGGTCCTCGAGCGCTTCGTCGAGCGCATGCGCTACCTCGAGCAGATCCTGAGCGGGCGCGTGCAGCTCCTGATGTCGTCGAGCCTGCAGATCGAGGAGTCGATCAAGGACGCGGACCTCGTGATCGGCGCGGTGCTCATCCCGGGCGCCCGCGCGCCGAAGCTCGTCACGCGCGAGCTGCTCGGGACGATGAAGGAGAGCTCCGTCTTCGTGGACGTCGCGATCGACCAGGGCGGCTGCGCCGAGACGTCGAAGGCGACGACCCACGACGATCCCGTGTACACGGTGGACGGCGTGATCCACTACTGCGTCGCGAACATGCCCGGGGCCGTGCCGATCACCTCCACGCGGGCGCTGACGAACGTCACGCTGCCCTATGTCGAGCAGCTCGCCGACGGCGTGACGGCGGCGATCACGTCGAACCCGGAGCTCGCTCGTGGCGTCAACACGATCGGCGGCAAGCTGACGTACGAGGCGGTCGCCGAGGCGCACGGCATGGACTACACGCCGCTCGCCGACGCGCTCGCCGCCGGCGTCGCCTGACCGCGTCGGGCCCTACGTCGCGGCGCGCTTGGAGCGGCGGAACAGACTGCCCGCGCCGTCGCCTCCGGTGGGTGTCTCCGGCCTGTCGGGCTTCTTCGGGGTGCGCTCGGTCGGGAAGATCTTGATGACCGCGAACGTCACCAGCGCGGCCAGGCCGACGATGGCGACGATGTAGGCCGCGAGGAGCAGTAGACCGAGGACGTTCTCCAAAGCCGCCGTAGAATAGCCTCGTGCCGCGGGCGTGCGTCATCGTGCTCGACGCCGTCGGGGCAGGCGAGTTGCCGGACGCAGGGGAGTACGGGGACGAAGGCTCGAACACCCTCGGCAACGTCGCCCGCGCCGTCGGGGGCCTCGACCTGCCCAATCTGGAGGCTCTCGGCCTCGGAAACGTGCTCCCGCTCGAAGGGTGCCCGCCGCAGCCGGGCGCGCCGGCCGTCGCGGGGCGGCTCTTCGAGCGCTCGAAGGGCAAGGACACGACCACGGGCCACTGGGAGATCGTGGGCGTCGTCACGCCGACGGCGTTCCCGACCTACCCGCACGGCTTCCCGGACGACGTCATCGACCCGTTCATGAACCGGACGGGCCGCGGCGTTCTCGGCAACAAGCCCGCGTCGGGGACGGAGATCATCCAGGAGCTCGGCGAGGAGCACCAGGAGACGGGGAAGTGGATCGTCTACACGTCCGCCGACTCCGTGTTCCAGATCGCCGCGCACGAGGAGACGGTGCCCCTCGAGGAGCTCTACGAGGCGTGCCGCGCGGCGCGGGAGATCCTCACGGGCAGGCACGCGGTCGGGCGGGTCATCGCGCGGCCGTTCGTCGGTGAGCCCGGCCACTACGAGCGCACGCCGAACCGCCACGACTTCTCGCTCGAGCCCTCGCGTCCGAACTACCTGTCCACGATCCGCAACGCGGGGAACACCGTCTACGGGGTCGGGAAGATCCACGACATCTTCGCCGGCTGCGACGTGGACGAGTCGTTCCCGACGAAGTCCAACGTCGAGGGCATCAACCGGACGATCGAGCTGCTCGAGACGATCGACCACGGCCTCGTGTTCGTGAACCTCGTCGAGACGGACATGCTGTGGGGACATCGCAACGACCCGGTGAACTTCCACCGCTGCCTGCAGGACTTCGACCGCAGGCTCCCCGACATCCTCGAGGCACTCCGCGACGGAGACCTCCTGATCCTCACGTCCGACCACGGGTGCGACCCGACGACGCCGTCCACCGACCACTCGCGGGAGCACGCGCTCCTGCTCGCGTACGCCGCCGGGCGTAACGCCGCCGGGCGGGTCCACGAGGAGGGCGAGTTCGCCGATGTCGGCGCGACCGTGAACGCGTGGCTCGGCGGGAAGACGCCGGGGCGGAAGCTCCCCGGCCGCCAGATCGAGCTGTGACGAAGTCCGCACGAATCGCGACGTAGGCGGGTCTACGCTGTCGGTGTGGAGCGCACCACGTGACCGACGAGCGGCTCGATGACCTGGCGAGACGCATGGACGCCGGGTTCGCGCGCGTCGACGCGGACATCCGAGAGCTCCGCGCGGAGATCGGCGGCCTGCGCCTGACGCTCCTCCGCGTCGGCGGCGGGATCATGGTCGGGCTCGTCGGCGTGATCGCCGCGATCCTCGTCGGTCCCGTCGGAAGCTGACGGAGCGATCGCCGGACGGCCTCGCGGCGAGTAGCCTCCGTGAGGTGAGCCGCGCAGCGGAGCTGATCGAGCGAAAGCGAAACGGCGGGGAGCTCTCCGATGCGGAGATCGCGGAGCTCGTGCTCGGGTTCACGCGCGGAGACGTCCCCGACTACCAGATGGCCGCGTGGTGCATGGCCGTCTACTTCACCGGCCTCTCGGGGCGCGAGACCCATGCCCTGACCGATGCGATGATCCGCTCGGGGGAGACGCTCGACCTGGGTGCCGCGCTCGGGCGCCGCGTCGTCGACAAGCACTCGACCGGCGGCGTGGGC
>CAZMUG010000155.1:2882-6348 GCA_964569165.1 uncultured Gaiellales bacterium | reverse complement strand
GTAGGCATTCAGACCAGCGGTCAAGGACTCCTCCGTGCGCGACGTCGTCGCCGCAGCGGACATGGTCGAGGTCGTCTCCGGGCGGACGCAGCTGCGCCGGGCGTCGGGCTCGCGGTACACGGGCCGCTGCCCGTTCCACGAGGAGAAGACGCCGTCGTTCTCGGTCAACCCCGTGGACAAGCTCTACTACTGCTTCGGCTGCGGGAAGGGCGGCGACGTCATCTCCTTCGTCCGCGAGACCGAGAGCCTCGACTTCGTGGGGGCGATCGAGTGGCTGGCCGAGCGCTTCCGCGTACAGCTCGAGTACGAGGAGGTGTCGCCGAAGGTCGAGGCCGACCGCAGGCGGCGCGAGCGCCTGTTCGCGCTCCTCGAGCAGACGACCGTGTTCTTCGAGCGGCTGCTCTGGGAGGGTGATGGGGGCGCGCGCGTCCGTGCGTACCTCGCTGGCCGCGGGCTCGGTGAGGAGATCGCGAAGGAGTTCCGGCTCGGGCTCGCGCCGGGGCGCGGCCTGGCCGAGAAGGCGCGCGAGCGGGGGTTCACGCAGGACGAGCTTCGCGCCGCCGGCCTCGTGACCGTCCGGGGCGGCGACTACTTCCCGTGGCGGCTGATGTTTCCCCTCGCCGACGCGCGCGGCCGGGTCGTCGGCTTCCAGGCGCGGAAGCTGCGCGAGGACGACCCGCTGCGCGGGAAGTACGTCAACTCGCCCGAGGGCGACCTCTTCCACAAGGGCTCGATCCTGTACGGCCTGCACCTCGCGAAGACGGCCATCGGGAAGGCGGACTACGCGGCGGTGGTCGAGGGGAACACGGACGTGATCGCGCTCCGGCAGGCGGGGTTCGAGCCGGTCGTCGCGTCCATGGGTACCGCGCTGACAGACCGGCAGCTGCGCGAGCTGGGGCGGCTCACGAAGAAGCTCTTCCTGTGCTTCGACGCCGACGCAGCCGGGCAGGAGGCGACGCTGCGCGGCATGGAGCTCGCGGTGGGGCAGGGCTTCGACGTCCGGGTGGTGACGCTCCCGGAGGGGCAGGACCCGGCCGATGCGCCGAGCGGCTTCGAGGAGCGGCTGGGCCGGGCGGAGAGCTACCTCGTCTACCGCGTCCGGCTCGAGATCGAGCGCTCGGCCGACCGGCAGGAAGGGTTCGTCCGCGCGCGCGAGGTGCTCGCCAAGGCGGAGGACTCGCCCGAGCGGCAGGAGGCGCTGCGCCTGCTTGCCGACCGGCTCGACCTCCCGCGGGAGACGCTCGCCGGGCTCGCGCCCGCACGAGGCACCCGGTCGCGCGCCCAGGGTGAGACGACGCGCCTGCTCGACGCAGGCGACCGCCTCGAGCGCGACGTCCTGGCCGCGTGCGTCGCGCACGCCTCGCTCGTCAGGGGGCTTGCGGAGCTCTCGCCGGAGCACTTCGACTCCGAGGAGAACCGCCGGTTCCGGGCGGCGCTCGTTTCCGGCCAGGAGGATCCGGAGCTGACTGCGCTCCGGGCCGAGCTGGACGCGCGGGCCGCGCAGGAGGCGCTCGACGAGCGGACGGGGGCGGAGCTCCTCCTGCGGCTACGGGAGCGGAAGCTCAAGCGCGACCTCGCCGGGGCCGACCTCGCCCGCACGACGGAGCTGCAGGCCCATCTCTCGAAGGTTCGTCAGGCGCTGGCCGAGCTGACCTGAAGAGCCGGTGTACCGCTGGAGCGGCACACCTCGTGAGGTCTACGCGTAGCCGAGCTCGGCGAGGAGCTCCCCCGCCTCGTCCAGGACGTCGGCACGCTGGGCCTCGTCCAGGTCGCGCTGCCAGCGGCCCACGGACTCCGCGTGGACTCGGCCCAGGGCCGCTGCCAGCTCGCCGGCAGGCGCGTCGAGAAAGCGGGCGAGCCCGTCGGCCACCTCGTCGGGTGCGACCGCGAGCCGCTCGTAGCGCACGTCGTGGACGGGGACGCCGGATGCGCGGACCGCGCCGAGGTAGCTCCGCCAGACCCAGGCAGCTCGCCGCGCGTCGCTCGCGCGCTCGAACTCCTCGCGCCGCTCCGGCTCGACCCAGAAGCGTGCGTACGATCCGTACGCGACGCCCGCGTCGTCGGTATCGGCCTGGGATGGTCGGAGCCAGCGCTTCTCGAGCAGCGAGCAGGCGACGTCCCGCCCGTCGCGCACGAGGTGGACGATCCGCGCGTCCGGGAACGCGACCGGCACCGCCCGCAGGACGTGCGCGACCTCCGGTGTCTGCTCGACTGCGCGCACCGAGCCGACGAGCCCCGCGCGGCGCGCGACGGAGAGGATCCTGCGAAGCTGCACGGCCGCCTCGTCCGGCGTCAGCTGGGCGAGCTCGGGGATCGCCGCCTTCAGCGGAGCCACCTCACCCAGGTCGACGAACCCGGGGAGCGACCCGATCGCACCGGCGGTGAACGTCGTCCCGGAGCGGGGCGAGCCGACGACGAAGACGAGCCTGCCGTCGAGCGGCCCGAGCCGCTCGCCCAACGAGCCCCGGCGGCGGAAGGCCAGGCGCTTCGTGACCCGCAGGTTCAGCGTGACGGACTGCGCGAGGCCGGGCACGGCGCGGATTCTCGCAGCCGCCGTGGGCGCGGCTCGTTGACATCGTCGCGGGCGTCGGCCACCCTTCGGGGACGTCTCCGGGAGCGCGGCGCATGGAGGTGCAGGCGACGTGAGATCGACCGTTGCGGCAGTGGTGGGCATCGGGACGCTCGTCCTCGCGGCGGCCGGCGCCTCGGCGACCTCGTACCAGGACGCCGAGGGCGACGCGAACACGCCCGCGGACATCGTCTCCGTCGGCGCGGCGGACGGCCCGGGCGGCGCGATCCTCGTCACCGTGGACGTGGCCAACTACCGTGTGCTGCCGCCGAACAGCTCGGTCAGCGTGTGGTTCGACGTCGATGCGAGCCCGGGGACCGGGAACGCCGACGGCCGCGAGGCGCTCGTTCGCTACTCCGCGACCGGAGCGGTCGGGCTCGAGCTCTGGAGCGGTACGCGGCTGATCGCCCAGCCCCCGACGGGGATCTCGGGGAGCTTCGCGGACGGGCGCTTCACGCTGTCGGTGCCCCGCGCGACGATCGGCGCGGCCGCCGGCTACGGGGTGTACGTGGTGAGCGCCAGGGGGCAGCCGGCGGGAACCGGCGAGTTCGTCGCCTCCGACGCGGCTCCGGACAGCGGGAACTACCCGGGGCCGGCGGCGGGACGGTTCGCCGATCCGGCGGGCGACCACGAGTCGGCCCCCGACATCGCGGGGATCCGGGTCACCGAGGCCGAGGGCGGCTGGATCGACTTCGAGGTCTCGATCCCCAACTCGTCCGCGCTCCCACGCGCGCCGGTGGTCGGGCTCTCGCTCGATGTGGACGACGATCCGGCGACGGGCGACTCCGGTGCCGATCTCGGGGTCACGGCCCGGGGGACGGATGTCGTCGCGGACCGGTGGAGCGAGCGCTCCCGCTCCTGGGTCCCGGACGTGGACGACCCGCTGGTGAGGGCCGA
>CAZMUG010000155.1:0-2782 GCA_964569165.1 uncultured Gaiellales bacterium | reverse complement strand
CGTGGCTCGCGGCTCGTGCTCAGCACGACCGTGTCGCGGTCGGACGGAGTGGCGACGCGGTCGGGCTCGGTGCGGTGCCTGGCACGGGCCGACGGCAAGCGCGTGGCGGCCACGGGCCGCTTCGCGAACGGCAGGGCGTCCTGCACGCTCTTCGTCCCGAGGCGGGCGAAGCGCGTCACGGGCTCGATGACGGTCCGGGCGGACGGGCTCTCCGCGACGGTGCCCTTCTCCTACCGCGTTCGCTGACGGCCGGTTCGCGACTCCCCAGGTTGGACTCGAACCAACAACCCTCCGGTTAACAGCCGGATGCTCTGCCAATTGAGCTACTGGGGAAGGCAGTCAGCGGATTCTACCCGCGTCTCACGAGGCCTCCCTCCCACGAAGGAGGTCGCGGGCCGGCGCCGAAGAGGCCCGGATGCGCCGCTTCGCCGTCAGCGGCGGGGCGCTCCTCCTCTGCGTCCTCGCCTTCGCACCGAGCGGGCTCGCGGCGAGCCCGCGCATCGCCGCGCTCCAGGTCGGGCTCAGGGCGCACGGGCTCGACCCGGGGCCCGTGGACGGCGTGCGCGGGCCGCTCACCACGAACGCGCTCGTCGTCTTCCAGCGACGCCATGGCCTTCCGCCGACGGGCCGCTTCGGCCCGAGGGCCAGGCGGGCTCTCGGCGTGCGGGGCCGTCCGCTCCTCGGCCGGCGCGAGCTCTCGGTGGGCGCGGTCGGCTGGGACGTCGCTGTGCTCGAGTTCCGGCTTCGGCGCCACGGGCTCCCGCTCACGGAGGTCGACGGGAGGTTCACGGAGACGACCACGGCGGCGCTCAGCCGCTTCCAGCGCGCCCGGGGGCTGACCCCGGACGGCATCGCCGGCCCGTACACGTACCGCGCGCTCACCGGGCGCGCGCCGATCGTGTGGCACATCGTGGCGCCCGGGGAGAGCTTCTTCTCGATCGCCGCCCGCTACCACGTGAGCCCGTGGCGCCTCGCCCGGCGGAACAGGATCGCGCTCACGAGCGTGATCGTGCCGGGCCAGCGGCTCGCGCTGCCGAAGGGCGCACGCGTCACGGCCTCGGCTGCCGCGGGGCCTCCCGCGAGCCGGGACACGGTGCGCGCGGCCATCGACTACTGGTCGGGCGTCTACGGCGTCGATCCGAAGCTGGCGCGGGCGCTCGCGTGGATGGAGTCGGGCTTCCGGCAGGACGTCGTCTCGAGCGTCGGCGCGATCGGCGTCATGCAGCTCCTGCCGGAGACGTGGGAGTTCGTGGACGCCGTTCTCCTGGGCGTGCGGACGCCGCGCGACTACCGCGGGAACGTGCGGGCGGGCGTTCGCTACCTGCGCTGGCAGCTGGACGAGTTCGACGGGAACGTCCGACTCGCGCTCGCGGGCTGGTACCAGGGGGCGAGGGCGGTGCGCGAGCGCGGCCTCTTCGACGACACGAAGGAGTTCGTGCGGATCGTGCTCGCGCTCTACGGAACCGTCTGAGAGCCCTCGCACGCGGGGGCTCGCTCGTAGATCAGCGAGACGGCTGCGAAGAGCTCGTGCTCGCGCCCGAGGAAGCGTGTCGCCGGAGTCGGGAGGTCGACGCTCCCGGGGGTTCGCAGCGGAGGAGCGCGTGCAGGAGCCGCGTCGAGCCCTCGATGTCGGTGAACAGGAACGTGACCGTGCCCGTCGGGAGGTCCGTCCTCATGGCGCCGAGTTATAGACGCGAGATCGCTGCGAAGGCGAGGCGCGCAGCCTCGTCCGGCGCGAGGCTCCAGTAGCCCTCCGGGGTCGAGAAGATCTCGACGTCGAGGTAGCCGTCCCAGCCGGCGGCGCGGAGAGCCGCGACGTGCTCGGCCGAGCGGCGCCCGCCCGCGCCGGGAAGCTCGCGATCGCTGCGCTCGGGGTCGGCCGGCTCGTCGGCGACGTGCAGCCCGGTCACGCGGTCGGCGATCGCGGCCAGCCTCTCCGGTCGCTCGTGCCAGAGGTTGTACGTATCCGCCATCAGCCCGACGTGGTCGAGGCCGGCCTCGGCGAGGAGTGCCAGCGAGTCGTCGATCCAGTTCACGAACGAGACCGACTCGTGCTGTGCGGGATGCGCAGGCTCGAGCCCGAGGCGCACGCCCGCTCGGGATGCAGCCTCCGCGACCTCGTAGAGCCCGCTGAGGACGACGGCGCGCGAGTGCTCGTCGATCGCCGGCCCGGTCAGGACGAGGACCGACTCGGGCTCGTAGCGCGCCAGCCTGCCCATGCTCGCGCAGAGCGCCGCGACCCGGTGCGCGGGGTCGGGCGGCCCCTCGAGACCGGGGATCCGGAGTGGGAGGATCGAGGGGACGGCGGGGACGCAGTTCGCCACCCCGAGCCCGGCGCCGTGCAGGAGCTTCAGGTTCGCAGCGTCGTCGGCGGGCAGCTTCTGCTCCCAGATCCCGATCCCGTCGAAGCCGGCCGACGCGTAGGCGGCGACGTCCTCCTCGAACGAGGCGTTCACGGTCGAGATCTCGGACAGGGACAGCCTCATGCTCTTGTTACGAGCTGTTGCAGGCGTTGTCCGGCGAGCGGGACGCGGCCGAGCGCGCGGACCGGCAGGGCTGGCCTCGTCAGCTCCCTGTAGACGAGGTAGCCGGAGCCCGCGCCGAGGCCCGGGCCCGGATGCGTGGAGGCCCCGATGTGCCAGAGGCGGTCGATCGGCGTCGCGTGGCCCGGCGCCCGGGCGAGCGGCCGGAAGACGAAGCTCTGGTCGAGCGCGCACGAGCCGCCGTAGATGTCGCCCCCGACGAGGTTCACGTTCAGCTCCGCGATGTCGGCCGGGGAGAG
>CAZMUG010000154.1:0-6464 GCA_964569165.1 uncultured Gaiellales bacterium | reverse complement strand
GATCTCGCCCGCGAGCGCGAGCATCTTCGGCGCCGTCGCGGCCACGTAGATCGGAGGGACGCCCCGCGGCGTGTGCGCCTCGGGGCTCAACCCGGGAACGGACGCGCTCCACGTCGAGCCCTCGTACTCGAAGGGCTCGCCGGAGAGCACGCCGCGCACGATCGTCACCGCGTCCCGCATCGGCCCGAGCGTCTTCGACGTCTGGGAACGGATGTTGTTGAGGAAGATCTTCGACGTCCCGAACCCGAGGAGGAAGCGGTCGGGCCCCGCCGCTTCCTGCACGACCCGAGCGTCCATCGCGACCTGCACGGGGTGCCGTGTGAAGGGCGAGATGATCCCCCAGCCGATCGTGAGCCGCTCCGTCTCGCGCGCCATCAGGGCGGAGACGACCGTGGACGAGCGGGCCTCCATCCCGTGCTTGCGCCACCACGGGTACGCCTCGGCGAGCCAGATCGTGTCCATGCCCGCGCGGTCCATCACGCGCGCCGACTCGAGCATCTCCTCGAGCGGCTCCATGGTCAGCTGCATGACGCCGACACGAAACCCGTCCACTACCACCCCCCCGGTGTCAGACACCCGTAGCCGTCAAGGGTGAAACGTGTCAATACCGTCCCGATCGATGCACGGCTCGATTCGTGCGTATCCCAGGGAATACCGGTCGTGGACGCGTCCACACTGGCCGTGCACACTCTCGCCATCGGTGATCCCGGCCTGGTCCCGGTGTCTGACACCGACTAGGTCGTCGCCGCCGACACCCGCTCCTCGAGCGCCGACAGCACGTTGGAGACCTGCTGGTTCACGATCGGCTGCAGCACGCGCTGGCCCATCGCGCCCACCGGCCCGGCGATCTTGATGTCCGCCTCCCAGGCCATCGACGTCCCGCCCTCCGCCTCGGTAAGGGTGAACGAGGTCGTCATGTCCATGAGCGCGCCGACGCCCTGGCCCTTCGCCCGCATGGACGAGAACTCCGGCGCGCGCTCCTCGAGCTTCTCGAAGTTCATCGTCATCTTCAGCCCGCCGAGGCCGAGCGGCACCTTCACCTTCGCCGACCAGTGCGTGTCGTCGGCGATCTCGAAGCTCTCCACCCCGGGCATGAGCTTCGCCATCTCCGACGGCTCGTTGATGACGTCCCAGACGGTCTCGCGCGGAGCGGGCAGCTGCTTCGTCCCCGAGACGATCACTTCGAGCTCACCACCACGTTCGCCCGTGTGGCCTCCGGGTGCTGGAGCATCGACCAGACGCGGTGGTAGGGGTTGTGGCTGTCGGAGACGAGCGCGCCGCCCCGCGAGCGGAGCGCGTCCTGAATGGCCGAGCAGACCGCGTGGATGCCGGCGCCTCCACCCTCGCCCATGCCCTTCGTGCCGAGCGGCGTGAACGGCGAGGGCGACTCGATCGCACCGGTCCTGAGCGGCGGCAGGTCCATGGCGTGGGGCACGTGGTAGTCGTAGAAGTTGGGCGTGAGCAGGTTCCCGTCCTCGTCGTACGCGTACTGCTCCCAGATCGCGGCGCCGATCGCCTGCGCGGTCGCGCCCATCACCTGGCCCTCGACGATCTTCGGGTTCACCCGCGATCCGCAGTCGTCCACCGCCGCGTAGTCCACGATCTCGTAGTAGCCGGTCTCCGGGTCGACCTCGACCACGCATGCATGGATCTGCATCGCGTACGTCAGCGTGAGGTTCCCGAACTTCGTCTCCTTGTCCGGCACCTGGAAGTCCGGCCGGAAGACGTAGCGCGCGTTGAGCGGCGGGGGATCCTCGGGGAAGCCCGCATTGCCCGCGTTGACGATCGCCCCCATCGCCATGAACGGCAGCGCCGCCTCCGGGTTGCCCTTGATCCGCGCCTGCTTGTCCACGAGCTCGATGTCGTCGGGCGAGCAGCCGAACACCATCGACGCGAGCTTCTTCATCTGGCGCGCGAGGTCCTCCGCCGCGCCCTTCACCGCCCCCAGCCCCGTCACCGCGAACTGGCTCGCGTACGTCCCGGAGAACCCGGCGTGCGTGTTCCAGTACGAGTCGTGGCCCACGCGGACGGTGACGTCGTCGGGCGAGCAGCCGATGAGGTCCGCGACGACCTGGGCGGAGGTCGTCTCGTGGCCCTGGCCCTGCGGGGCGGTACCCAGCGTGACGACGACCTCGCCGAGGATGTCCAGCTTCACCATCGCGACCTCGTTGTTCCCGGAGAACTGGAGCTCGGGATTGATGAGCTGCGACTGGCCGAAGTTGTTCGTCCCCGAGTCGAGCGTCGAGCCAATGCCGACGCCGAGGAGCTTCCCGCGCGACGCGGCGTCCTGCCGCCGCTCGTCGAGCCCGTCGTACCCGACCAGCTCGAGCGCCAGGTCGAGCGCCCGTGGATAGTCGCCGGAGTCGTAGATGCACCCGTTCGGCGTCTCGTAGGGCATGTCCCCGGGCTGGACGTAGTTCTGCTTGCGGATCTCGACCGGGTCGAAGCCGAGCTCGGTGGCGACGATGTCGATGATCCGCTCGGTCAGCCACAGGTGCTGCATCCGCGAGTACCCGCGGTTCGGCGACACGGGGGCCTTGGTCGTCATCACCTGCGTGAAGTCGACGCGGATGTTCTTCCAGCGGTACATCCCCGGTGTCACCTGCGACCAGATGACCCCGCCGAGCGGCTCGTAGCGCAGGTACGCCCCCGCGTCGTCGAGCGCCTTGCAGCGGAAGCCGAGGAGCGTGCCGTCCGCCTTGACGGCGACCTCGACGTCCTGGAACCAGCGCTCGTTGCCGTGTGACATCGACTGGTGGAACTCGGTCCGCCACTCGGTCCACTGGATCGGGCGGTTGAGCTTCCGCGCCAGCAGGCAGCACGCGGTGAGCTGCGGGTGGGAGGTGATCTTGTTGCCGAAGCCCCCGCCGATGTCCTGGGTGACGAAGCGCAGCTTGTCCAGCCCGACCCGGAGCGCGGGCCCCATCATGATCGCGGCGAACCCGGGGAACTGGTTGTTCGTGTACAGCATCCACTGCCCGGTGCCGCGGTTGTACTCGACGAGCGCCGCATCGGCCTCGAGCGGCGTCGAGTTGAAGCGGTGGAAGTGGAGCTCGGAGATGGTGACGACGTGGTCCGCCTCGGCGAACGCGGCCTCGAGGTCGCCCCACTCGTAGACGCCGTGCCACGACATGTTCCCGCCGCACTCCTCGTGCAGGACGGTCGCGTCGTCGTCGAGCGCGCGCCGGGCGTCCACGAGCGCCGGCAGCGGCTCGTACTCGACCTCGACGAGCTCGGACGCGTCGCGGGCCAGCTCGCGGGTCTCGGCGACCACCGCCACGACGGGATCGCCCACGTACCGCGCCTTCCCGACGGCGAGCGCGTAGTCGCGGACGCTCGCGCCGGGCTCGCTCGCGATCTGGAAGAACGGGTCGGTCTGGAGCGCGACCTCGTCGCCGGTGAGCGTTCCGTACACGCCCTTGAGCTCGAGCGCCTTCGAGACGTCGATCGAGACGATCTTCGCGTGGGCATGCGGCGACCGCACGAAGTGGACGTAGCCCATCCCCCAGCGCTTGATGTCGTCGGTGAAGACCCCCTGGCCCTGGAGGAGGCGCCTGTCCTCCTTCCGCGGGTAGTCCTGGCCGATGAACCCCCGCTCGAGCTCGGTCTCGGCCCCCGTCTTCGGCTTGGTCTCGACGGTGCTCACGAGGCCCCTCCGTGCGCCGCGGTCTGTACCGCCTCGACGATGTTCCAGTACCCGGTGCAGCGGCAGATGTTGCCCTGGAGCGCGACCCGGATCTCCTCCTCGCTCGGGCTCGGGTTCGACGCGAGGAGCGCGCTCGCGCTCATCAGCATCCCGGGCGTGCAGTAGCCGCACTGGAGGGCGTGGCTCGCGGAGAACGCCTGCTGGAGCGGCGTCAGCTCACCGTCCGCGGCGAGCCCCTCGACCGTCGTGATCGACGCGCCCTCGGCCTGCACGGCGAGGAGCATGCAGCTCTTCACCGCCGCTCCGTCCAGGTGGATCGTGCAGGCGCCGCAGTTCCCGGTGTCGCAGCCGACGTGCGTGCCCGTGAGGTTCAGGTCGTCACGGAGGACGTGCACGAGGAGCTTCCGCGCCTCGACCTCGACCTCGTACGGCTCGCCGTTGATCTCGAGCTTGATCACCTTCGACGTGACGGGCTCTCCCACTCCTACCCCTTCCTCCGGCCGGCGGCCTGCAGGACCGCGCGCACGGCGGACGTCTCGGCCAGCGACCGGCGGTAGTCGGCGGACGCGTGGACGTCCCCCGGCGGGTCGAGCGCCGCGCCCAGCCCCTCCGCGGCCGCGCGGACCGACGCCTCCGAGAAGTCACCGCTCGCGAGACGCTCCTCCATCGCGGTCGCCCGCACCGGGACGGCGTCGACGCAGCCGAGCGCGATGCGCACGCCGTCGTCGGAGATCGTCGCCGCGGCGTTCGCGACGTACGTTCCGTGCCTCCCCAGCGTCAGGCCGGCGAACCCGTCGCCCGCCCCGCTGGACGGCGGCACCGTGATCTTCGTCAGGAGCTCGCCCTCCCCGACCGCAGTCATGTACACGCCGACGAAGAAGTCGCCGGCCGACACCGACCGCTCTCCGCCCTGCCCGCGGATCGTGAACGTGGCGCCGAGCGCGCTGAGGAGCGGGGGAAGGTGGTTCGTCGGGTCCGCGACGCAGACGTTCCCGCCGACGGTCCCCCGGTTCCGCACCTGGACGTCCGCGATCGTGGCCACGACCTCGGCGAGGATCGGGCGCGCGACGTCCACCTCGGACGACGCCAGGACCTGCGCATACGTGGCCATCGCGCCGAGCTCGAGCAGCCCGTCGGCGGAGAAGCCGATCCCGCGGAGCTCGTCGAGATCCCGGAGGTCGACGAGCACCTCCGGCGCGGCCGCGCGGGCCTTCATCACGTTCACCAGCGTCTGCCCGCCGGCGAGCGCGCGAGCTCCGTCGTGCGCGGCGAGCAACGAGACCGCCTCCTCGACCGTGGCCGGCCGGGCGTACTCGACCTCGCGGAGAAGCATGGGTGGATTCAGTCACAACGGCCCGTGACATGTCAAGCGGGTACCGTCCTGGTAGGGTCGCCCGCGGGATGTGGGCGTTCGATGCGGTCTTCGTCGGCGCGGGGATCAACTCGCTCGCCGGGGCCGCGCTCCTCTCGCGCGCCGGGTGGAGCGTCTGCGTCCTCGAGCGCTCCGACACGCTCGGCGGCTGCATCCGGACGTCGTCCGACCTGACCGCACCGGGCTTCACCCACGAGCTCCTCGCCTCCTGGCACCCGCTCTTCACGGGCTCTCCCGCGTACGCCGAGCTGAAGGACGAGCTCGACCGCCGCGGAGTCGAGTACCTGAACACCGACCTGCCGACGGCAACGGCGTTCCCCGACGGGTCGAGCGCGTTTCTCACCACGTCGCTCGAGGGCAACGTCGCCGAGCTCGGCCGCCACGCCGACGCGGACGGGCCCGCCTGGCAGGCCATGTTCGACTCCTTCATGGCGAACGCCGACCTCTCGTTCGGCGTCCTCGGGACCGAGCTCTGGTCGCCCGCCGGCCTCGGGCTCGGGCGCCAGGCGCTCCGTCGCTTCGGGCGCCGCGGGCTCCTCGAGTACGTCGGCTCCGCGCTGACGACGTGCCGGGACTGGCTCGGCGACACGTTCGAGTCCGACGCCGCGCACGGCCTGCTCGCGCCCTGGGTGCTGCACACGGGCCTCGGTCCCGACCAGGCGGCCTCCGGCTTCATGACGCAGGTCATCGCCTGCGCGCTCCAGCTCGGCGGGATGCCCGTCCCGAAGGGCGGCGGGGCCGTGCTCGTGGACGCGCTCGCCGGGATCGTCCGGGACGCCGGAGGGGAGGTCCGCAGCGGAGCGGACGTCGAGCGCATCCTCGTGTCCGAGGGGAAGGCGACGGCGGTCCGGCTCACGGACGGCGAGACGGTCCGCGCGGAGCGCGCGGTGATCGCGAGCGTCACCCCGACGCAGCTCTACGGCAGCCTTCTCGGCGCGGGCGAGGTGCCCGGCGACGTTGCCGAAGCGGCCGGCCGCTACCGCTACGGGCGCGGCGAGATGCAGATCCACTACGCGCTCCGCGAGCCGCCGGACTGGTACGGCGACGAGCGGCTCGCGCGGACCGCGATCGTCCACGTCACGCCGGGGCTCGACGGCGTGTCGCGCGCCGTCAACGAGTCCGAGCGCGGGCTCCTCCCCGCGGAGGCGACGATCGTGTGCGGACAGCCGATGGCCGTGGACCCGTCGCGCGCCCCCGGCGGCTCGTGGATCGTCTGGGTGCAGCTGCAGGAGCTCCCGGCGGGGCGCGTGAAGGGAGATGCGACCGGAGAGCTCGACGTCGGGGACGGGTCGTGGACGGAGGGCCTCCGCGAGGCGTACGCGGACCGGATCACGGCGCGTCTCGGCCGGCACCTGCGCAACCTCGAGCGCGCCACGATCCGCCGGGTCGTGCTCTCCCCGGCCGACATCGCGGAGCTGAACGTGAACCTCGTCGGGGGCGACATCT
>CAZMUG010000153.1:0-6496 GCA_964569165.1 uncultured Gaiellales bacterium | reverse complement strand
TCGGGCACGTGTGCCAGGCGTTGATGGTCGTGTCGTACTGCACGCCCGGGTCGGCGCACTCCCACGCCGCCTCGGCGATCTGGCGGAGCAGGTCGCGCGCGTCCTTGGTCTCGACGACAGTGCCGTCCGTGCGGCCCGTGAGGTTCCACTCCTTGCCCTCGACCACGGCCTCCATGAACCCGTCGGTCACGCGGACCGAGTTGTTCGCGTTCTGGTACTGGATCGACGCCCAGTCGGGCGAGTTCAGCGACATGTCGTAGCCGGCGGCCTCGAGAACGCGCGCCTTCCGCTCCTCCCTGGCCTTGCACCAGATGAACTCCTCGACGTCCGGGTGGTCCACGTCGAGGACGACCATCTTCGCGGCGCGCCGCGTCTTGCCGCCCGACTTGATCGTCCCCGCGGACGCGTCGGCGCCGCGCATGAAGCTCACCGGGCCGGACGCGTAGCCGCCCTTCGAGAGCTGCTCCTTGGAGGAGCGCAGCCGGCTCAGGTTCACCCCGGAGCCCGAGCCGCCGCGGAAGACGATCCCCTCGCGGCGGATCCAGTCGAGGATCGACTCCATCGAGTCCTCGATCGAGAGGATGAAGCACGCGCTGCACTGCGGCTTCGTCTCGAAGCCGACGTTGAACCAGACCGGGGAGTTGAAGGACGCGTACTGGTTGACGAGGATCGCCTCGAGCTCGGCCTCGAACGTCTCGGCCTCGTCGTCGGTGGCGAAGTAGCCGCCCTCGCGCCCCCAGCCGCCGATGGTCGTGACGACGCGGCCGATCATCTGCTTCACCGAGCGCTCGCGCTCGGGGGAGGCCATGCGACCGCGGAAGTACTTCTGCGCGACGATGTTCGTCGCGGTCTGCGACCAGGACTTCGGGAACTCGACGTCCTTCTGCTCGAACGCCGGGCCGTCCTTGCCGGGGATGTGCGCGTCGCGCAGCTCCCACTCGATCTCGTCGAACGGGCTCTGCACCGGGGACGTGAAGTAGCGCTCGGGTGCGACGCTCACCTCCGGGTCGAGGACGGTGTTGACGATCTCCCCTTCCGTCGCCTGGGTGACCTGAGCCTGCTCCACGGTTGCCATCGTTTCCTCCCGAGCCGGGTTCGACATCACGACCTCCCGCTCGGCCGAGCGACATCCGTCATGGGAGCGGGCACGGGATGGTAGGCCGGGAGCCGGACGGTGCCGCGGGCTCGAAAAATCCCTGCACAGAGGCGTATTCGCATCAGAGCGCACATTCTACCGCGGGCGAGCCTGCAGCCGCCCCGCGCGCCCGGTTGCTAGGTCAGCGTGTGGAAGTCGTCGTCGTGCGCGCTCGCGGACTGGCGCCGCCGCGACAGGTATCCGAGGCCGCCTGCCGCGAGGAGGGCGAGCGAGATCCCGCCGAGCACGAGCAGCGGCACCGGCACGGAGCTCGGCCCCGACGTGTCCACCTCGGGCGCCGCCTGCGGGCCGCCGCTCCCGGGGTCTCCCGGGTCGCCGGGCGCGGGCGTTCCGTCGCCGCCAGGGTCGTTCTTCCCGCCACCTCCGTCGTCCCCTGGCGTCGGATCCTTGCCTCCGGGGGCCAGGTTGCCGTGGAGGGCGCTCTGCAGCGCTCGCGTGATGACGTCCTCGGCATCGGCGTAATCCCGGAGGTCGTCCGGGATGGCGTCGATCGCCTCCTCGTAGCAGTTCAGCGGGTAGATGCGGTCGATCCGGCCGTTGTCGAACCAGTCGGCGAGCACCTTCTCGCCGCACTCCGTCGCCTTCGCGTCGCCCGCTGCGGCGGCCGGCCGCGAGAGAGCGAGAGCCGCCGCGGCTGCGAGCACGAGCACCGCGAACGCCGTGAGCGCGCGGGATGGGTGTGGTCGGGTATGGGGCAGAGGTCTCACGGGCGCGGCCGGGAGCGCGGACAGGAGGAGTCTCCCGGCATGAGGTGATCCGGTGGTGTGGGCAGAGTAAACGATCTGTTAGACGTCGGCGGGGCCTTACCTCCACGATCGGCGTCGTGCGGCAGTGCTTCTCGGGGCCCGAGCGCGACCGTTGGTACCGTGGCCGCCCATGGACCCGGCGGCCGAGCAGTCGCTGCGGGCGCCGGGGAGGGGCGCTCTCGTCCTCGGCTGCCTCGTCGGTGCCGCGCTGCTCGGCGCCACGTTCGCCGGAGGGGGATCGGGCGCCCGCGGCGTCCTGCCCGTCGGCGGAGGCGCCGTCCTCCTGCTCGCCGCGACTCTCGTCGCGGTCGGGCTCGGGCGCCTTCCGCTGCCTCGTGTCGGGCGCTCGGGCGTCCTCGTGCTGCTGGCGGTCGGTGCCCTCGTCGCGTGGGCCGGGGCGACCGTCGCCTGGTCGATCGTTCCCGACCGGAGCTGGGAGGCGTTCAACAAGGTCGTCGTGTATGCCGCGTTCCTCGGGCTCGGTGCTCTCGTCGCGGCAGCCGCCGGCCGCTGGTCGGCGAGGCTCGGAGCAGCGCTGCTCTCGGTCGTCGTCGGCGCCACGCTCGGCTGGGCGCTCCTCGCGAAGGCGGTGCCCGCGCTCGACCCGGAAGGGGATCGCGTCGCCCGGCTCCGCGAGCCCGTCGGGTACTGGAACGCCCTCGCGCTGCTCGCGGACGTCGCCCTCGTGCTCGGTCTCTGGCTGGGCACGGGCTCGGGACGTCGCCGGGTGCGGGTCGCCGGCGGGCTGCTCGTCTTCGCGGCCACGCTCTCGCTCATGCTCACGCTCTCGCGCGCCGGGGTGGTCGTGGGCGTGGGCGTGCTGGCGCTCTGGCTCGTCCTCTCGCACGAGCGGGTCGAGTCGGGCGTGCTGCTCGCCGTCTCGGCGGGGCCGGCGGCGCTCGTGGGCGCGTGGGCGTTCACGCGGCCGGCGCTCACCGAGGACGTCGCCACGCGCGCCGATCGGGTCGCGGACGGGAGGGTGTTCGCCCTGCTCACGCTCGTCGCGGCCGCCGTCGTAGTCGGCCTCGTCCTCCTCGTGACCGGGCGCGAGCTCGGCGAGAGCGTCCGCCGCCGGTCGGGCCGCGTCCTCGTCGCGGTGGCAGCGGCGCTCGTCCTCGCCGCGGTCGTCGCGGTCGGCGTCTCGGCCGCGGACGCGGTGTCGAGGGGGAGGTCGTGCGGGGAGGTCGTCAACGATCCCAGCAGGCTTGGCTCGCTCGACCCCAACAACCGCCTCTGCTGGTGGTCCGAGGCCTGGGACGTGTTCGCGGGAAGCGCTCCGCTCGGGGCGGGCGCCGGCACGTTCGAGATCGCACGGAAGCGCTATCGCGTGGACGCGCGAAACGTGCTCCAGCCCCACAGCGTCCCGCTCCAGCAGCTCGCCGACGGAGGCCTTCCCGGCGCCGCGTTCTTCCTGGCGCTGCTGGGGGCCGTCGCAGCCGCGTGTGCGTGCGCGCTCCGGCGGCTCGACGGCCCGGAGCGCCGTGCAGCCGTCGCGCTCGTCGCCGTTCCCGCCGCCTACGCGGGGCACGCCCTCGTCGACTACAGCTGGGACTTCCTGGCGGTGACGGCGCCGGTGATGGTGGCCGTCGGGCTGGTCGTGGCGGCGGGGAGGGCCGGGACGCCTGTACGGCGGCGCCCGGTCCTCGCCGTCGGAGCTGTCGTGCTCTGCGCCGCGGTGCTCGTCTCCTTCTCGTTCCCGCGCCTCGCGGACCGGATGGAGCGGAGCTCCACGCTGGCCCTCGTGGACGGCGACTTCGACCGCGCGAAAGACCGTGCGCTGTGGGCGCGCTTCTTCAACCCGCTCTCCGTCGATCCGCTGTTCGCGCTCGCCAGGGTCGCCGAGCGCCAGCGCTTCTTCGCCACTGCGGAGCGCCGCTACATCGAGGCGGTCGAGCTCCAACCGGAGAACCCGGAGGCCTGGTACGCGCTCGGCATCTACGAGTTCGAGGTGCGCAGGAACCTGTGCGCGGCGTATCGCTTCCTGAACGACGCGTACACGCTCGACCCGTCCGGGAACCAGTGGGTGCCGGGCGGCCCGCTCGACGTCGCGCGCGACGCGGTGAACGCGGGCGGCTGCGCGGCGGGGTCCTGAGGCTGCGGTCGCGGCTCGGGCGGCGAGAGCTGGGCGGGCCTCAGGGACGCTCGCTCAGGGCCCGAGGATGAAGACGACGTGCGCCCCGCGGAGCGCGCGCGCGCGCATGCCGTCGAGCGGGGTCACGAGCCGGACGCCGAGGTCCCTGGCGAGGCGCTTGCCCTCGCCCGCGAAGCCCGGCCGGTACATGACGATGCTCCTCGGCACGAGCTCCGGCGCGTTCGTCACCTCGCCGATGCGGTAGCCGCGTCCCTGCACGCGCGAGGCTGCGGCTGCTGCGGCGCCGGTACGGCCGTTCCCGTTCAGCACCATGACCACCGTCTTCGAGCGCGGGCGCTTCGCGACGACGACCGGCGCCTTCCCGTGCGCCCTGGCCGGCTCGACCCGGGCGGGAGTGGCGACCACGCTCTCCCGGGCGGCGAGCTCGACCCGGTGGGTCACGTACCCGGCGAGCCGTCCTCCGCCGATGAGGAGGAGGAGCAGGAGCTCGACCACGGCCACGGCGCCCGCCGCGTAGGCCGCGGTGCGCCAGGGGCGGACGAGCGCATCGGGAGCGGGAAGCGGGTGGTCCACGGGCGACGGACTTCGCCCGTGCGACGCCGAGTCCTTCTACGCGCTCCGGATCCAGTCCCAGGTCGCGCGCAGCCCGTCCTCGAGCCCGACCATGGCCTGGAAGCGGAGCTCGCGCTCCGCGAGCCCGGGATCGAGGAAGCTCCGCTGCAGTTCCCCCAGCCGCGGCTCCGCGTGGCGGGCCTCGGCATCCGAGCCGGCGACGTGGGCACAGAGCGCGTAGAGATCGACCACCGAGGTCTCGCGTCCCGTGCCAACGTTGAAGACGCCGCCATCGTGGCCGACGGCCGCGAGGGTCGCCCGAGCGACGTCGCCGACGTAGACGTAGTCGCGCGTCTGCAGGCCGTCGCCGAAGATCGTCGCCTGCTCGCCCCGGGCGAGCAGGCCGAGGAAGATCGCGACCACCCCCGCCTCGCCGTGCGGGTCCTGGCGAGGCCCGTAGACGTTGCCGTAGCGGAGCGCGACGTGCGTCGTCCCGTACAGCCGGTTGTACGAGCGGAGGTACTCCTCGGCGGCCAGCTTCGCGGTCCCGTAGGGGGAGATCGGCTCGCACGGGGCCGTCTCCCTCGCGGGCTCGGCGCACTCGCCGTAGATCGCGCCGCCCGTCGAGCTGAAGACGACCTGCGCTCCGTGCCTGCGGGCGGCCTCGAGGACGCGGACGCTGCCGAGCACGTTCACCTCCGCGTCCAGGACCGGCTCCTCCACGGAGACCCGCACGTCGGCCTGCGCTGCGAGGTGCAGCACGGCCTCGGGGCGGACGTCGTCGAAGAGGTCCTCCAGGGGCTCGCGGACGTCCCGAACATGGAGCTCCGCTCCCTGCGCGACGTTCTCCCGCCGCCCGTGGACGAGGGAGTCGATCACGGCCACCTCGTCGCCGCGCGCGACGAGCGCGTCCACGACGTGCGAGCCGACGAAGCCCGCGCCCCCGGTGACGATGACCCGCACGGGCCGCATCCTACGGACGGCCGTAGGATGGCCACGGTGTTCGTGACCTTCGAGGGCATCGACGGCTCGGGGAAGTCGACGCAGGCGACGCTGCTCGCCGAGCGCCTGCGTGCGGACGGGCAGGACGTCGTCCTCACCCGCGAGCCCGGAGGGACCGAGCTCGGCGAGCGGATCCGCGACCTCGTGCTCCACGGCGGACACGTGTCGCCGTGGGCGGAGGCGCTCCTGTACGCGGCCTCACGCGCGCAGCACGTCGAGGAGGTGATCCGCCCGGCGCTCGAGCGCGGGGCGTGGGTCGTCTGTGACCGCTACCTCGACTCGTCGGTCGCGTACCAGGGCGTCGGACGGGAGCTCGGGCTCGACCGCGTCCTGGAGCTCAATCTGGGCGCGGTCGGCGGGCTGCTCCCCGGCCGGACCTTCCTGCTGGAGCTCGACGTCGCGGACCTGCCGGACCGGCTGCAGGGAGACCACGACCGCCTCGAGCGCGAGCCCGGCGACTTCCACGCCCGCGTCGCGGACGGGTACCGGGAGCTCGCCGCCCGCTACCCGGAGCGGATCGTGACCCTGGACGCGTCACTGCCGGCGGAGACGCTCGCGGAGGAGGTGTATGGAGCACTTCGCGCACGTGCCTGAGCAGGCGGAGGCGAAGCGGCTCCTCGAGGCCGCCCTCGCGGACGGCGGCGCGCACGCGTACCTCCTGCACGGTCCCGCCGGTGTCGGGAAGCGGACCGCGGCGTTCGCTCTCGCCGCTGCGCTGCTCGGCGACAGCCGCCGCGTCGAGGCCAGGTCGCACCCGGACCTGTACGTGCTCGAGCCGCTCGGGGAGATGATCCGGATCGACGACGTGCGCGCGCTCCGTCACGACCTGCACATGAGGCCGTTCGAGGCCGGGCGGCGCGTCTACGTCGTGCTCGACGCGCACCGGATGAACGAGGAGGCGGCCGACGCGCTCCTCAAGGACCTCGAGGAGCCACCGCCGTACGCGGT
>CAZMUG010000152.1:3554-6519 GCA_964569165.1 uncultured Gaiellales bacterium | reverse complement strand
GCTCGCGCCGAGATCCATCATGGCCTGCGCGAAATCGCCGGCCCGCCTCTGCGGCGTCAGCGTCTCCGCAAGCCGCTTGATCTCGCGTTTCGCGCCGGGCAGCGGATGCCGGCAGGCAAACAGCCGCGACACCACGCGCTCGATATTGCCGTCGACCGGCGTCGCCGGCGCGCCGAACGCGATCGCCGCGATCGCCGCCGCCGTGTAGGGGCCGATGCCCGGCAGCGCCGAAAGCTCTTGCTCCGTCCGGGGAAACTGCCCGCCATGCCCGGCCACGACGGCCACGGCACACTTGTGAAGATTGCGGGCCCGCGAGTAGTAGCCGAGCCCAGCCCAGGCCGCGAGCACGTCGTCGAGATCGGCCGCCGCCAGCGCCGCGACCGTCGGCCAGAGGCGGAGAAACCGCTCGTAGAACGGGATCACCGCCTTGACGGTCGTCTGCTGCAGCATGATCTCGCTGAGCCAGACCTTATAGGGGTCCGGGCGCCGACCACGCCGGGTCCGCCACGGCAGGTCGCGCCGCTCGCGGTCGTACCAGTCGAGCAGCGCCGCCACCGTATCCGGCCCGGCCGGTCGAAGCGGCAGTTGCCTGCGCGCCACGGTTTTCGCGGTGTCCCCCATTCCGAATCGGATCTCCCTTCGAAGACGACGCGAATCACTTGCATGATGCTACGAACGTGCAACCTCTCTGCCTATGACAGCGACGCCACGTGACCGCAAAGCACACAGAAAAGCCGCGTAGACCAACGTTGCCGCACCCGATGCGCCGGCATCTCGCGCTCGCGCCCTCCCAATCGCGCTTCGCCGCGCCGCCGACGGCCCGCTTCGTGCCGGCCAAGGCGGTCGGCAGCTTCGTGCCGGCGCTCACCAGGAAAGCCTTCGAGAAGTTCGGTTTCTCGACCGCGACGCTGATTACGGACTGGGCGCGCATCGTGGGCGCCGAGCTTGCGCAATCGACGATCCCCGACAAGCTCAAATGGCCCCGCGGCGGGGATATGATCGGAGACGGCGACGACGGGGAACGGCGCGGGGCCACCCTGATCCTGCGCGTCGATCCGGCCCGCGCGCTCGACATCGAGTACCGCGCCCGCCAGATCATGGACCGCATCAACGGCTATTTCGGCTATCGCGCGATCGAAACACTCCGCCTCGTCCAGGCCCCCCTTCTCCTCCCCCCTTGTGGGGGAGGCCGGGAGGGAGGGACCCCGGAACGTCGGCGTTCAGGGTCACCTCCGTCCCCGTCCGCTCCCCACAAGGGAGAGGGAGACGACAACGGCGACCCTCTCGTCGCCGCGCTCGCCCGCCTCGAGCAAGGCGTCCTCAACGGCGGGGCGCGCCATCGCGCCGGACGCGCCGCCTGATCTTCCTGGCTTTTTTCCTCAGCATGCACGCGTTCAAATGGCGTTCAGCCGGGATTTGCCTTAATCGCACGCCGAGCCCATGTTATCAGCCAGCCCCTGACGCACGAGGTGCCGGGGCCGGCCGCACTGGCTCGCTCGCACGATGGCATAGAGAACGATGGAGTGGAGAGGAATGAACGCGATGAGCCGGCTCGACCGGCGCCAGGCCCTGATGGCCGGTGCTGCCCTCACAGGACTGGCGTTGACGGCATCGGCCTATCCCGCGCTGGCCCAGCGCAGGCAGGGGCCCGCCGAGGTGCCCGTCGATGAGCTGATGAAGCGCGACGACCTCCCCGACCTGGTCCTCGGTGCCGACGACGCCAAGGTCACCATCGTCGAATACGCCTCGATGACCTGCGGCCACTGCAAGCACTTCCACGACACGACCTTCCCCGAGCTCAAGAAGAAGTACATCGACACCGGCAAGGTCCGCTTCGTCTTCCGCGAGTTCCCGCTCGATGCGCGCGCCTTCGCCGCCTCCATGCTGGCCCGCTGCGCCGGCTCGACGGAAAAGTCGATGGCCTTGATCGACGTGCTGTTCGACAACCAGGAGCAGTGGGCCTTCGTGAAGGAGAACCCGACGCCGAAGCTGTTCGAAATCGCCAAGCAGGCGGGCTTCACGCAGGAAACCTTCGACAAGTGCCTGACCGACCAGAAGCTGCTCGACCAGCTCACGGCCGCCCACACGCGCGCCGCCGAGACGTTCGTCGTTAGCGCCACACCGACGTTCTTCATCAACGGCAAGCGCCTGCAGGGCCCGCCGGAGATCGCCGAGTTCGACAAGATGATCGAGCCGCTGCTGTCGCAGGGCTGATCCGACGGCCGATCCGACGACGCAAGGGGTGGAATGGACGGGGTCTTGAGACCGACGGCGCGACGGATCCCGGCCGCCCTGCTTGCGGCCGGCGTGATGCTGTTGTCGGCCTGCTCCTCCAACACATCCCTCTCGACGGCCGGCACCGGCTCCGCCGCGCCCGATGCCGCAACCTCCGGCGGGGCCTTCCCGGCAAGCGCCACCTCGCGCGATACGCCCTTCAACGCCTTCGGGTCCATTCCGGACCCGACGGAGGGCGCCCGCAAGATCATCGAGAACCCGACCATCGCCGACGTCATGATGACCGGCACGCTGCCCGAGATGACGCTCGGCCGGCCGGATGCCCCCGTCACCATCGTCCAGTACGCGTCCCTCACCTGCCCGCACTGCCGCGCGTTCCACCGGGAGACGTTCCCCGAGTTCAAGCGCACCTACATCGACACCGGCAAGGTGCACTTCATCATGCGCGAGTTCCCGATCGGCAAGCAGTCCGGCAACGCGACCATCGCGTTGCGCTGCGCGCCGCCCGACAAGTACTTCACGCTCTATGGGAAATTCATGGAGCAGCAGCCCGCCTGGGTGTCCCAGGAGGTGCGCCTCGATCCCATCTTCGCGGTCGCGACGCAGGTGGGGATGACCCGGGCCCAGTTCGAGTCTTGCCTTGAGAATCAGGCCATGATCGACGGCCTGAAGTGGGTCAAGGAGCGCGGCCGCACGCTCGAAGACGTCGTGCAGGAGGCCCAGCAGGGCC
>CAZMUG010000152.1:0-3544 GCA_964569165.1 uncultured Gaiellales bacterium | reverse complement strand
GCACGCTCGGCATCATCGGCACGCCGAACTTCTTCGTTCAAGGCAAGCTCGTGAAGAAGACGCTCAGCATGAGCGACCTTCGCGAACTGGTCGAGCCGCTGCTCTCTGCCCCGAGGGCCGCCTCTGCGGCGCAATAAAGTCTGAGCTCGAGTTGAGCAGTGAAGCGTTCGAGCCTCTCGCCTCTCCCCGCTGGGGAGAGGTCGCATCCATGCGGAGCATGGCTTCGCCAAGACGCTGCGCGGGTGAGGGGGCGCCACGCGCGCGCCGTCGGGTTTCAGTACGGGTAGAGCCACGTCATGAAGATCAGCCGCCTCAGGCTTCTGGGTTTCAAATCGTTCGTCGAGCCGACCGACCTCGTGATCGAGGCGGGACTGACCGGCGTCGTCGGCCCGAACGGCTGCGGCAAGTCGAACCTGCTCGAAGGCATCCGCTGGGTCATGGGCGAAAGCTCGCACAAGTCCATGCGCGCCGCCGCCATGGACGACGTGATCTTCGCCGGCACCACGAACCGCCCGGCGCGCAACGTCGCCGAGGTGACGATCTTCCTCGACAACGCCGCGCGCCAGGCCCCCGCCGAGTGGAACGACAGCGACCTGATCGAGATCACGCGCCGCATCGAGCGCGACGCAGGCTCCGCCTACCGCATCAACGGCCGCGAGGCGCGCGCCCGCGACGTGAAGATCCTGTTCGAGGACGCCGCCACCGGCGCCCGCTCGCCGGCCCTCGTCCGGCAAGGCCAGATCTCCGAGATCGTCAACGCCAAGCCCGAGCATCGCCGCCGCGTGCTCGAGGACGCCGCGGGCGTCGCCGGCCTCCACAGCCGCCGCCACGAGGCCGAGTTGCGTCTCAAAGGCGCCGAGCAGAACCTCGCCCGCTTGGCCGACATCATGGGCCAGCTCGGCAGCCAGATCGAAAGCCTGAAGCGGCAGGCCCGCCAGGCCCGTCGCTACAAGGATCTCTCCGAGGAGATCCGCCGCGGCGAGGCCCTGCTCGCACACCTCTCGTGGATCGACGCCCAGGCCCTCGTCGAGACCGAGGAGCGCAATTTCCAGGAGACCTTGGCGCTCCTCGGCCGGGCGACCGAGGACGAGGCGAAGGCTCTGCGCGCCGAGGCCGAGCTGGCGGAGACCATCCAGCCGCTCCGCGAGAAGGAGGCCGAGCGCGGCGCCGCGCTCGCGCGCATCCGTATCGAGACCGACGGTCTCGCCAAAGAGGCGGAGCGCTGCCAGGAGCGCCGCCAGGAGCTCGTGAAGCTCGCGGCCGAGCTCGACAAGGACCTTTCCCGCGAGGCCCATCAGATCTCGGAGGCCCGCGAGATCCTCGCCGGCTTCGACGTCGAGGCCCAGACGCTCGAGGCCGCGGAGGCCGAGGCGGAGGCGGCCGAGGATCATATCCACGCCGCCGAGGAGGAGGCCGCCGCAACGCTCGAGGCCGCCGAGAAGGAGCTTGCCGTCGTCACCGAGCGCGCAGCCGAGCATCGCGCGCGCCGCAAATCGCTCGAGGCCGCCGAAGCCGAGCGCCGCACGTCGATCGCCAGGATCAACGGCAAGCTGGAGGCCCTTCAGCGCGATGCGGAAGCTGCTGCCGCCGCCGCTCCGGACTCGCTGAAGCTCGCCGCCATCACCGGCGAGGGCCAGCGCCTCGCCCGCGAGATCGCCGCCATCGAGGCCGCGACCCTTGACGCCGAGGACAAGCTCGGCGACCTCGCGGAGACGGCACGCGCGCGGCGCGAGGAGGCGCAGCAGGCCCGCATGGCGCTCTCGACCCTCGTCACCGAGCGCGAGACGCTGTCGAAGCTCGTGATGCCGACCTACGAGGAAGGCATGCCGCCCGTCGTCGAGCAGCTCCGCGTCGCGCCGGGCTACGAGGCGGCCCTCGTCGCGGCCCTCGGCGATGACCTCGACGCCCCGACCCACGAGGACGCCCCCGTGCGCTGGCGCACGATCGAGGTGAGCCCCGAGGACGCAGCCCTGCCCGCCGACGCCGAGCCCATGAGCCTCCACGTCGGCGCGCCGGCGGAGCTGATGCGCCGTCTGCGCCAGATCGGCGTGGTCTCCCGCGAACTGGGCGCCCGCCTGCAGCCGCACCTCAAGCAGGGGCAGCGGCTCGTCAGCCGCGAGGGCGACCTCTGGCGGTGGGACGGCTTCATCGCTGTCGCCGGCGGCATGACGCCAGCGGCCCAGCGGCTCGCAGAGCGCAACCGCCTCTCCGCCATGTTCGAGCGCGAGAAGGCGCAGCGCGCCGAGGTCCAGCGCCTCACCGCCCTCGACCAGGACGCCGCCGCCGCACACGCCGCCGCGGCCGCCGAGGAGAAGCGCCTGCGCGCGCTCTGGCGCGACACGCAGGCCCATCATGTCGCGACCCGCGACGCCCTCGCCGCCATCGAGCGACAGGCCCGCGAGACCGAGACGAAGCTCGCCTCGGTAGCCGAAGCGCGCGAGCGAGCCGGCAGCGACCTGCGCGAGGCCGAAGCGAGCCTCGATCACGTCCAGGACGAGCTCGCCAACCTCGAAGCCGCGGACGATCCGGCCGCGCGCCTCCCCGAGGTGCAGAGGGCCGCACAGGAGAAGCGCACGGCCCTGGCCGTCGCCCAGGCCCGCGTCGCCACCCACGCCCGCGAGCGCGAGGCGCGCCGGCGCCGCGTCGAGACCATCGCCTCCGAGCGCACCCGCTGGGCCACCCGCAGCGAGAGCGCGGCTCAGCACATCGCCGCGCTGGAAGAGCGCCTTGAGAAAACCAGAAGCGACGTCGCCGCCCTCGAGGAGGTGATCCCGGCCTTGGACGAGCGCCGCCAGAGCCTGCTCGGCGCCCTCTCCGACGCCGAGGCCGCCCGCAACGCGGCCGCCGACGATCTGGCCCGCGCCGAGACCGCCCTGCGCGCGGCCGCCCAGGCGCTACGCGAGGCCCAGGGCGCTCTCGCCTCCCAGCGCGAAGCCCGCGTACGCATCGAGACGCGGCTCGAAGGCGCCCGCACGCGCCGCCAGGACGAGGCGCGCCGCATCCGCGAGGCCCTGAGCGTCAACCCTGAGGAGTGCCTCACGCTGGCCGGCGTTTCTCCATCCGACGCGCTTCCCGCCCTCGCCGACGCCGACCGTATCCTCCAGCGCCTCAAGGCCGACCGCGAGCGCCTCGGCGGCGTCAACCTGCAGGCCGACGACGAGCTCAACGCGCTCCTCGAGCAGATGAGCGGCATGGAGACCGAGAAGGAGGACGTGGAGCAGGCCGTCGCCAAGCTCCGGAGCGCCATCGGACAGTTGAACCGCGAAGGCAAGAAACGCCTCGACGAGGCGTTCGACAGCGTCAACGGCCATTTCCGGCGCCTGTTCACGACCCTCTTCGGCGGCGGGGAGGCGCGCCTGGAGATGGTCCAGGGCGAGGACCCGCTCGAATCGGGCCTCGAGATCATCGCCAAGCCGCCGGGCAAGAAGCCCGCCACCCTGTCGCTCCTCTCAGGCGGCGAGCAGACGCTGACCGCGCTTTCGCTGATCTTCGCCGTGTTCCTGACCAACCCGTCGCCCATCTGCGTGCTGGACGAGGTCGACGC
>CAZMUG010000151.1:0-6631 GCA_964569165.1 uncultured Gaiellales bacterium | reverse complement strand
GTCCGGATCGCCGCGGGTGAGAAGCTCTCGCTCACGGGTCGCGCGCCCAGGAACGGGCACGCGCTCGAGGTCCGGATCAACGCCGAGGACCCCGCGCGCGGGTTCCTGCCCGCTCCGGGCGCGATCTCGCGCTTTCTCCCGCCGCTCGGCCCGGGTGTCCGGGTGGACACGGCGATCCGCGACCGCGACGAGATCCCGCCGTACTACGACTCGCTGATCGCGAAGGTGATCGTCGCGGACGACACGCGCGACGACGCCATCGCCCGCGCGCGGCGAGCGCTGCGCGAGCTGGTGGTGGACGGGATCCCGACCACCCGCGACCTCGCGCTCGACGTGCTCGACTCGAGGCAGTTCCGGAGCGGGGTCTACTCGACCTCGACGCTCGCCGACCTCGAGGGGACGGTCCCCTCGCTTCCTTCGCGGTGACGGCGCCGACGGGTCGGCGCGACGCTCGCCGCCAGGCGCTGTTCCTCCTCTACCAGTGGGACCTCACCGGCCAGGAGCTCGCCTCGCTCTTCGAGGGGGAGCCGGATCCCTTCGCGCGCGAGCTCGCCGAGGCCGTCGCCGGGCGGGCCGCCTCCCTGGACGGACGGATCACGGAGGCGTCGAGCGACTGGCCCGCCGAGCGGATGGGTACGCTCGAGCGCAACGTGCTTCGAATCGGCGTCTACGAGCTCGAGGAGCGGACGGTCCCTCGCGAGGTCGCGATCAGCGAGGCGGTCGTCCTGGCGAAGAAGTACGCGTCGGAGGACGCGGGACGGCTCGTGAACGGGATCCTCGGCCGTATCGCACGCGAAGGGGACCCCGCGTGAGCGGCGTGGAGGAAGCGCTCACCAGGGCGGAGGAGCTTCTCGTCGAGCTCGACGGCCGGCGGGCGGAGCTCGAGCGCCTCGCCGAGGCGAACGAGGTCGACGGCGACGCCGCCGTGGACGTGATCGCGGAGATCGCCGAGCTGGCCCGCCGGATCGAGGCCGAGCTGACGCAGGCGCGGAACCTCGCCGATGCGGCGGGCTGACGAGCTCCGCGCGCTCGTCGAGGAGTCCCTGCGCGCGCTCCCGCTCTCGGGCGACCTCGGGAGCCTCCGGGAGGCCCTGCGCTACGCGCTCGAGGCGGGCGGGAAGCGGATCAGGCCGGTGCTCTGCCTCGCGGTCGCGGAGGCGGCAGGCGGGGAGGCCGAGCAGGCGCTCCCGGCCGCGGTCGCGCTCGAGCTCGTCCACACGTTCTCGCTCGTCCACGACGACCTGCCGGCGCTCGACGACGACGCGGAGCGGCGGGGCAGGCCGAGCGCGCACGTCGCCTTCGGCGAGGGCGTGGCGCTCCTCGCGGGGGACGCCCTGCTCGCCGAGGCCCTCCACCTCGCGCTCTCGTACGACGACCCGGGGATCGCGCGCGAGCTCGCGGAGGCGACGCTGCGGATGATCGGCGGCCAGCACCGGGACATCACGGGCGACGACGCCGATCTCGAGACGCTCCAGCGCCTGAAGACCGGCGCGCTCTTCGAGGCCTCCGTCGGCCTCGGGCTCCGGGCCGCGTCCGTGCCCGAGGCGGAGCAGGCGCCCTGGCGCGCGTTCGGGTCGGAGCTCGGGCCGCTCTTCCAGGCGGTGGACGACATCCTCGATGGTGACGGCTACGTCGCGCGCGTGGGCGAGGAGGGGGCTCGAGGCATCGCCGACGCAGCGGCGGGCCGCGCCCGTGTGGCGCTCGAAGCCGTCCCCGGGGACACGAGCGTGCTCCACGACCTGGTCGACGCGCTCGCCTTTAGGACCGGTTGAGGGATTGACGCAGGGGACGCTCTGTGTACCCTGCGGCACTGACGGACACACCAGGTCCTGCCGGCGCGCGTTCGACGCCCGTGCTCCCGGACCGCAACTTCTTCCCCCATGTTCCTCGCCTCCCGCAGCCGCCTGCTCGCGTTCGCCCTCGCCGGGCTCGTCTCCGTGCCGGCCTGCGCCTGGCCCACGTGTGCCGCCGCCGACCGGGGCCGGGGAGGGTTCGTCGGATCGGGCGGGCCCGCGGCGGCCGACGCGGACTCCGATCCGAAGGCTGCTCGAGCCGTGAAGCTCGCGCTCGGCGTGGTCGGCACCCCGTACCGCTGGGCCGGGGAGTCGCCGGCGACCGGGTTCGACTGCTCGGGCCTCGTGCGCTGGGCGTACGGCCGGGTCGGGATCGACGTGCCCCACAGCTCGTACGCCCTGTACGACGTCGGCAGGCGGGTCACGGTGTCCAGGCTGGAGCCGGGCGACATCCTGTTCTTCGCGGGCCTCGGTCACGTCGGGATCTACGTCGGCAAGGGCCGGATGGTGCACGCGCCCCAGACGGGGCGGAGCGTCGAGGTGGTCGAGCTCTCCGAGACCGGCTACGTCTCGCGGCTCGTCGGCGCCCGCAGGCTCGTCCCGGCCTGAGCCACTACGCTCGGGGCGTGAAGGTGCGCCTCGACCAGGTGCTCGTCGAGCGCGGGCTGGCCGACTCCCGGAGCCGCGCCCAGGCCATGGTGCTCGCCGGTCTCGTGGCCGGGCACTCGAAGCCGGGGGAGCAGGTGGAGCCGGACGTGGAGCTCGTCGTCGAGCGGCCGCCGCGCTTCGTCTCGCGTGGGGGCGAGAAGCTCGCGAACGCGATCGCCGCACTCGGTGTGGCCGTCGCCGGCCGCGACTGCGCGGATGTCGGCTCGTCCACGGGCGGCTTCACCGACTGCCTCCTGCAGGCGGGCGCGGCGCGCGTCGTCGCGATCGACGTGGGCCGCGGCCAGCTCCATCCCCGGCTCCGCTCCGACCCTCGGGTAACCGTGCTCGAGCGCACGAACGCGCGGACGCTGACCGGGCTGCCGTTCGCCCCGGAGCTCGTGACCTGCGACGTCTCGTTCATCAGCGTGACGAAGGCCCTGCCGGCCGTCCTGGCGCTCGCGCGGCCGGGCTGGGAGGCGCTCGTCCTCGTGAAGCCGCAGTTCGAGGCCGGCCGCGCAGACGTCAAGCGGGGCGTCGTCCGCGACCCGGACGTGCAACGAAACGCGATCGAGAGCGTGCTCGAAGCCGCACGCGAGTGGGGTGGAGACCCGCTCGGCGTCGTAGACTCAGGGCTGCCCGGGCCCAAGGGGAACCGGGAGTTCTTCGTCCACCTCGTCAACCGCGCGGCCGAGACGGATCCCGATGACATCGAGCGCTGGATCGCCGACGCCGTCGGCTAGCCAGGCACGCGTGAGACGCGTCGCCGTCGTCACGCACGGGAACCCCGAGCAGATCGGCTCCGGGCTCGCCCGCCTGCAGGCGGTCGCCCAGGAGCACGGGGTCGAGCTCCTCTTTCCGGAGGAGGAGGCCGAGAAGCACGGTGTCGAGGCGGCGAACGGCCTGGAGCGGGCGGAGATCGCCGTCGTCCTCGGCGGCGACGGCACCATGCTCCGCGCCCTGACGCGGTTCCTCGGCGCGGGAGTGCCGGTCGTGGGGGTGAACTTCGGCCGCGTCGGGTTCCTGAGCTCGATCGGGAGGAAGGACCTCGAGGAGGGCCTCGGGCGCGTCTTCGCCGGCGAGTACGAGGTCGTCGAGCTTCCGACGCTCGAGGTCGAGTACCCGGGCGGCGGCGCCCGTGCGGTCAACGACGTCGTCGTCACGAGCGCGTCGCTGGGACGGATGGTCGAGCTCGAGCTGGCGGTCGGGGGCGAGCCGCTCGGAAAGCAGCCGTGCGACGGGATCATCTGCTCGACGCCGTCGGGCTCGACCGCGTACAACCTCTCGAACGGAGGGCCGGTGCTCATGTGGGGGCTGGAGGCGATCGCGGTGACGTACGTCGCCGCACACTCGCTTCACGCCCGCCCGCTCGTCGTGCCGCCCGGCGCGGACGTGATCGTGTGGAACCGGACACCCGGGGTTGACGCCGGCGTCCTCGTGGACGGCAGCCAGCGCTCGACGCTGGGCAAGGCCGAGCGCGCCGTCGTGCGCCTCGGGAGCGAGCGCTCGCTCCTCGCGACCCTCCCCGAGGCGACCTTCGTCAGCCGTTACCGCCAGAGCTTTGCTTCGTAGGCTCCGGATCGAGAACCTCGTCCTCATCCGTGAGGCGGATCTGTCGTTCGCGGCGGGGCTGAACGCGATCACGGGGGAGACCGGCGCGGGGAAGACGATCTTCGCCCAGGCCATCGGGCTCCTGCTCGGGGCGCGGGCGGACGCGTCGGCGGTCGGCGCCGAGGGATCGGAGGCGTACGTCGAGGCGGAGCTCGACGTGCCGGCCGGGTTCTTCGACGACGAGGACGTTGCCGCGCTCGCCGAGCTCCGGCCGGAGGGTGAGACGGGGCTCGTCGTCGCGAGGCGGGTGTTCGGCGACGGGCGGACGCGGGCCTACGCGTGGGGGCGCGCGGTTGCCCGTGAGGACGTGGCCGCCGCTGCCGAGAAGCTCGTCGCCATGTCCGGGCAGTTCGAGCAGCGGCGCCTGGCACGGCCCTCCTTCCAGCTCGACGTGCTGGACGCGTTCTGCGGGACGGAGCAGCTCGAGCGCCGCAACGATCTCCGACGCGCCTGGCGCGAGCTGGCGGCCGCGCGCCGGCGCCTCGAGGAGCTGACGCGGGACGCGGACGCGTCCGCCGCGCGGCTGGCCGAGCTCGAGCTGCTCGTGGAGGAGACCAAGAGCATGGAGCCGGGCCAGGAGGACGATCTGCGCGCGCGGCGGGAGCGGCTGCGCCATGTCGAGGAGCTGGCCGAGGCGGCGTCCACGGCGGTCGCTGCGCTGACCCCGGACGACGGCGACGGGGCGGCCTCGCTGGCAGCCCGGGCCGAGCACGCGCTCGCTCCCCTCGAGCGGCTCGCGCCGGAGCTGGCGGGCACGGGCGCCGAGCTGCGCGATCTGACCATCCGGCTGCGCGAGGCGGGGAGCGACCTGCACCGCTTCCTCGCGTCGCTCGAGGCCGAGCCCGGCGCGCTGGACGACGTCGAGAGCAGGCTCGAGCGGATCGCCGACCTGAAGCGCCGCTTCGCGGCCGCCTCGTACGAGGAGCTGCTCGCGCAGGCCGCGGAGGCGCGGCGCGAGCTCGACGCGGCGGCGTCGGCGCACGACCCGGTCGGCGCAGCCGCCGAGGCCGTCTCGGCCGGCGAGACGCACGTGGCGTCGCTCGTCGCGGAGCTCCGCCGGGTGCGATCCGACCGGGCGGGCTCGTTCGCAGACGCCGTCGCGCACGAGCTCGCGTCCCTCGGGATGGGGGACGGCGAGTTCCTCGTCGAGCTCCGCGACCGCGAGCCCGGGCCGGCGGGTACGGACGAGGCCGTCTTCCTCGTGCGCCCGAACGCGGGGCTCCCGTTCGCTCCCGTCGCCGAGACCGCCTCGGGCGGCGAGCTCTCGCGGATCGCGCTGGCGCTGGCGGCCGTCGCGGGCGGCGAGACGCTCGTCTTCGACGAGATCGACGCCGGGATCGGCGGCGTCACGGCCCACGCGGTCGCGGACACGCTCGCCCGGCTGGCAGCGCGCGCGCAGGTGCTCACGATCACACATCTCCCGCAGATCGCCACGGTCGCCGAGCGTCACTTCCGGGTCGAGAAGGTCCCGGGCGACCCGACGCACACGCGGATCGAGGAGCTGGACGAGCTCCTGCGGCGAGAGGAGCTCGAGCGCATGGCGGGAGGCGCGGAGTTCCTCGCGACGCTGGCCGGAGACGCGGAGCCGCGTGGCTGAGCGCGGCGCCTCCACCCTGGAACTGCGGCAGAACGCAGCTGTGCCGCTCCGGCAAGTTGGAAGGGTGCTTCAGCGCCGTGCCTGAGCTCTGATGGCCTCGCGCACGGCGTCGGTCGAGCTGCTCGCAGCGCCCGCGGAGGTCTGGGCGTTCCTGGCCGAGCCGCGCCACCTCGCCGACTGGTGGCCGAACCTGGGCCTCGTCGAGCCCGACCGCCTCGGTCTCGCCGTCGGCGCGCGCTGGCGCGTGCGCACACGTGAGTCCACGTGGCTTCTCCGCGCGGAGGCCGAGGACACGCTGCTCGTACACGCGGCCGAGGAGGCACGACGGTTCGCCTTCGAGCTCGTGCGAGCGCGGCTCCGGGCGGAGCTCACGCTCACGGAGGTCGCACCGGGGCGCACGCGGGCAGCTCTCTCGGTGACCGGGCCGGTGCTGCGCGGCTTCACGCGCTCGCTCCCCGGGGACGCGCTCGGCCGCCTCCACGATCTCGTGCAGACTGCCGCGGACGCCTGAGCCTTCCCACCGGAGTCCCTGCTACGGTGAGACCCCGTGGCCAGGTACGTGTTCGTCACGGGTGGAGTCGTCTCCGCGCTCGGCAAGGGAATCGCCGCAGCGTCGCTCGGGCGGCTGCTGAAGGCCCGCGGCCTCACCGTCTCGGCGCAGAAGTTCGATCCCTACCTGAACGTCGACCCGGGCACCATGAGCCCCTTCCAGCACGGCGAGGTGTTCGTGACCGAGGACGGCGCCGAGACCGATCTCGACATCGGCCACTACGAGCGCTTCATCGACGAGAACCTCTCACGGAACGCGAGCCACACCGCCGGGGCGATCTGGGACTCCGTCCTGCGCAAGGAGCGCAAGGGGGAGTTCCTGGGGGCGACCGTCCAGGTCATCCCGCACATCACGAACGAGATCAAGGCGCGCATCCGCGGCGCCGAGAAGGTCTCGCCCGCGGACGTCGTGATCTCCGAGATCGGCGGCACGGTC
>CAZMUG010000150.1:4464-6651 GCA_964569165.1 uncultured Gaiellales bacterium | reverse complement strand
GATCGGCCAGACCGTCCAGGTCAAGGTGCTCGACATCGACCGCGACCGCCAGCGGATCTCCCTCGGCCTCAAGCAGACGCAGACGGACCCGTGGCAGCAGGTGCTCGACTCGTACCGCGAGCAGGACGTCGTCGAGGGGCGCGTGGCGAAGGTGGTCACGTTCGGCGCCTTCGTCGAGATCCTCCCCGGCGTCGAGGGGCTCGTGCACATCTCCGAGCTCGCGCCGCACCACGTCGAGAACCCGCGCGAGGTCGTCTCCCAGGGCGAGGCCGTGAACGTCCGCATCCTCGAGATCGACGGCGAGCGCAGGCGTCTCTCCCTCTCGCTCAAGCGGGTGGAGGAGGGTGACCGGCCCGTGCCGCGCGCCGACGGAGCAGAGTCGGTGCATGCGATGCCCGACCTCAAGCTCTCCGAGGAGGCGTTCCCGAGCGGGCCCTCCACGGCCGTGCCTACGGACGACCCGGTCGAGATCGACGAGCCGGTCGCCGCCGAGGCCGCGCCCGTGCTCGAGGGCGAGGCGGAAGCGGAGACCGACCCCGTGCTCGAGGCGGACGCAGAGCCTCTCGCGGAGGCGGCGGCAGAGGCCGCGCCCGTGCTCGAGGCAGAGGCCGAACCGGACGCGGCAGCTGTCGTCGAGCCCGCAGAGGAGCCGGCCGGGCCGGCCGCGGGCGCCGAGCCGACCGACGCCGACTGAGCGGTTGAGCCGGCCGCTCGCGGTCGCCGTCACCGGAGGGATCGGCGCGGGGAAGTCGACGGCGCTCGAGTGCTTCCGGCGCCACGGCGCTGCGACGGTCTCGAGCGACGAGATCGTCCACCACCTGCTCGCCGAGGACCCGGAGGTCAGGCGCGCTCTCGTCGAGCGCTTCGGCGAGGAGATCCTCGGCGACCACGGCGTCCCCGACCGCGACCTCATCGCCCGGCGCGTGTTCCGCGACCCCGAGGCGCTCGACTTCCTCGAGAAGCTGCTCCATCCGCTCGTGTCCCGCGAGTACCTGGCCTGGCGGGAGCAGCTGGCCGCGCTCCCCAACCCGCCCCGCGTCTGCGTGACGGAGGTCCCTCTCCTCTACGAGGCAGGAGGGGAGTCGCGCTTCGACAAGGTGGTCGTCATCACCGCTCCGCGCAAGCTGCGGGAGGCCCGGAGGGGCGGGTGGAAGGACGATCGCGAGTCGCGGCTCCTCCCGGACCGGGAGAAGGTGGCCCGCGCCGACTTCTCGTACGTCAACATCGGCACGCCCGACGAGCTGGACGCCTGGGTGGCGGGCGTGCTGGCTACCCTGACCTCGGACTCCCCCGCGGAGGACGCACCTCGAGGCGCCGGCGAGTAGCCAGGTTACGAGTCGTAACTTGCGCTCGAAGCGCCTGCAGCCCGTCGATCTCGCATGCGCTTCCTGATCCTCGCCGCCACGCTCGTCCTGGCCCTCGCCGCAGCAGCCGCGTGGGTGCACGAGGACGAGCCGGACTGGTACCTCCGGGCCCGCTACCCGCTCGAGTACGAGCAGCTCGTCCGCGCGAACGCACGGAGTCGCGGCCTCGACCCGGCGCTCGTCGCCGCCGTGATCTACGCGGAGAGCCGCTTCGACCCGAATGCGCGCTCGTCGGCGGGCGCCGTCGGGCTGATGCAGCTGCTGCCCGACACCGCCCTGTTCATCGCGCGGAAGACGGGCGGGGAGGACTTCGTGGTCGCCGACCTCCGTGACCCCGAGATCAACGTCCGCTACGGCACCTGGCTGCTCGCGTACCTCACGGACTACTACGAGGGTGACGTGCGAACCGCGCTCGCCGCCTACCACGCAGGCCCCGGCAACGTGGACGAGTGGAGGCGCACGAATCAGGGGATCGCCTTCCCCGAGACCGCGAGCTACGTGCGGGAGGTCGAGAGGATGCGCGACGTGTACCGGAACGCCTACGGGGCGGAGCTGGGGCCCTGACGGTCGAGCTCGGGCGAGGGAGCGCCGGGCCCGGTGCGGTCGTGCCGGTCGTCGGAGCCCGACCCCGTACGCCGCGGAGCCACGCGGTGATCCGCGGGGCTGCGCGACTTCCATCCGTGCTGCCCGGTCGGGCCGCGTAGGCTGCCCGGAGACAGGTCTGCACCCAGCAGGGCCGCGGCCAGCGACGACGCACAGGAGGCCGTTTGCCGCTCGTGATCGACAGCACGACGCTCCAGCAGCAGCTCGACGATGCACGCGT
>CAZMUG010000150.1:0-4364 GCA_964569165.1 uncultured Gaiellales bacterium | reverse complement strand
TGCCGCTCGTGATCGACAGCACGACGCTCCAGCAGCAGCTCGACGATGCACGCGTGAGACACGGAGCTCCGGGAGCCTCGCTCGCAGTGCTGACCGACGACGTCGTCAGCGCGGTCGCCTCCGGTGTCCTGAACCTCGACACGGGGGTCGAGACCACCACGGACTCCCTCTTCCAGATCGGCTCGATCACGAAGATCTGGACGGCCACGCTCCTGATGCAGCTCGTCCACGAAGGTCTCGTCCAGCTCGACGCACCGATCCGCCGTTATCTCCCCGACTTTCGCGTCGCCGACGAGACCGTCTCGGAGCAGGTGACGCTGCGCCACCTGCTCACCCACTCGAGCGGGATCGACGGTGACCACTTCACCGACGTCGGGCGCGGGGACGACGCGCTCGAGAAGTACGTCGAGACCTGCGCGACGCTGCGCCAGGTCGTCCCCCTCGGCGCCACCGTGTCCTACTGCAACGCGGCCTTCTCCGTGCTCGGTCGTGTGATCGAGGTCGTGACCGACTCCGTCTGGGACACCGCGCTGCGGGACGGGCTCGTCGAGCCGCTCGGGCTGAGGCATACGGCCACGCTTCCCGAGGACGTCCTCCGCCACCGGGCAGCGATCGGGCATATCGAGCCACCCGGCGAGGAGCTGCGGACCGCGCCGGCCTGGGGCGTGCCGAGATCCGTGGGCCCGGCCGGAGCCATCTGCACGTGCGCCACCGACCTCGTCGAGTTCGCGCGCATGCATCTGAACGAGGGGAGGTCGGCCTCGGGAACGCAGGTCGTCGACCCGGGCTCGGTGCGGGCGATGCAGGAGCCGCAGGCGACGGTGCCGAGTGGCGGGCGCGGCCCGTATGCCGGCGCGTGGGGCCTTGGGTGGGCGCTTCACGACTGGGGCGGGCGGACCGTCCTCTGGCACGACGGAGGGACGATCGGGCAGTTCGCGTTCCTGCTCATCGTCCCCGATACCCGCGCCGTGCTCGTCCTGCTCGCGAACGGCGGCAACGCCATCGGGCTCTTTCGCGAGCTCGCCGCCCGCCTGCTGCCCGGGGTTGCAGACATCACGGTGCCGGATGAGCTCGTGCCCCCACGAGAGCCGCTTCCGTTCGACCCGTCGCCGTACGTGGGAAGGTACGACCGCGAGGGGGCGTCCTTCGAGGTGGTTGCCCGCAACGGAGGGATGGTGGCGACTCTCACCGTGACCGGGCTCGGGTCCGAGATGACTCCGGAGCCGGTCGAGCTGCCCTTCCTCCTCCTCGACGCGGACGACGACCTCTTCGTGACGCAGCACCCGGTCCTGGCGCCCGGCATCTGGCTCCCGGTCAGGTTCCTGACGCTGCCGGACGGCGCGCGCTGCATGCACACAGGGGGAGGGCGCGCGACGCCCAGGGTCGAGTAGGGAGCAGCGACCTCAGCTGCGTGTGCGGCGTCGCGCCGGTGTCCGCGCCGGCGGCTCGCCGGTGACGGCGGCGCGCATGAAGTCGAGGAGCGCGTCCGCGTCCTGGATCCGCTCTCCGAAGCCCATCTGCAGCACGACGCCGTTCGCGACGAGGCTGATGAAGCCTGCCACCCGTTCCGGCGGGTAGTCGTCGCGCAGCTCCCCTCGTTCCTGCTGGGCGCGGACATGCTCGATCAGCGCCGCGACGTGCGCCGCGTCCTCGAGCTCGGCGTGCCGGCGCGCGAACTCGGGGTCGGTGCGGATCTTGCGCGTCATCTCGAGGTAGACGCCGAGCCAGTCCGGATCCTCCTCGAGCACCTCGCGCAGCGCGGTCTCCCAGCCCCGGTCGAGCCAGATCTGGATGAGGCGTGCGTTGTCGCGCCAGGCCAGCTCGAGGAAGAGGTCCTCCTTCGAGGGGAAGTAGTTGAAGATGGCGCCGCGCGACAACCCGATCGCCTCCTCGAGCCGCGCGACCGTCGCGCCCTCGTAGCCGTGCTCCGCGAACGCACGCCGTGCGCCCGCGAGGATCTGCTCGCGCCGCTCGGCCTTCCGCTCCTCGGAGATCCTGGGCACGACGAGATCGTACTTTACAAAACAGTATGGACGTTTTATTATCGCGGACGTGACGACCTCGCCGCTCGCACCCGTCAAGAAGAGCGCCGTCGGCGCGCTCGTCATCGCGGAGACCGTCTCGATGGTCGGCACGCGCATGACCTACCTCGCGCTGCCGTGGTTCGTGCTCGTGACGACGGGCTCGCCGGGGAAGATGTCGCTCGTCCTGGCCGCGGAGATCCTGCCGATGGCCATCCTCGGCGTCCCGAGCGGGTCGGTCGTCCAGCGCTTCGGGTCGCGGACGACGATGCTCGGCGCAGACCTCGCGCGCGGGCCGATCCTCGCCTCGGTGCCGCTCCTGCACGCGTCGGGCCATCTGTCCTTCGGGTTGCTGCTCGGGATCGTCGCGCTGCTCGGCACGTTCGCGCCGCCCTACTTCGCGTCCCAGCGGACGATCCTGCCCGAGCTCGTCGGCGAGGACGAGCGGCGCATGTCGCAGGCGAACAGCGCGATCGAGGGCGGCACGGCGTTCGCGGCGCTCATCGGGCCGGCGCTCGCAGGGGTCCTCATCCCGTTCGTCGGCGCTGCGAACGTGCTCTACGTGGACGCGGCCACGTACCTGGTCGCGTTCGTCCTCGTGCTCGCCTTCGTGCCCCGGCGAAAGCCGCTCGGAGCCAGGGCCGCGGAAGGAGTGCTCGCCGGGCTGCGCTTCCTCGCCCGAGACGGGTTCCTCGCGCCGCTCGGAGTGCTCATGATCACGTTCGGCCTCTTCGGAGCGGGGCTCTCTGCGGGGCTCCCGGTCTACGCCTACGACGCCTTCGACGGGAGCGCCCGTATCGCCGGGCTGTTCTACGCGGCGCTCGGGGCGGGCGCCATCGTGGGCACGGTGCTCGCGATGCTGGTCGTCCGGAAGGTCGCGCCGCTGCGCCTCGCGGCGCTCGGGATCGTCGCGTTCTCGATCCCGCTCTGGGTGATGCCCTTCCTGCCACCCTGGCCCGTCGTCTTCCTCGCGCTCTTCACCGCGATGCTCTTCACGCCCTTCGTCATCGGCCCGCTGATGGCCGTGATCACGGCGCGTACGCCCGAGGCGCTGCGACCCAAGGTCATGACCGCGATCATCTCGGCGAACACGATCGCCGCGCCGCTCGGGTTCCTGGCCGCGGGCCAGGTGCTCGAGCACTGGGGCGTCGTCCCCCTCTTCACGTGTGTCGTCGCCGGCATCACGTTCCTGGCGGTCCTGTTCGCGGCGTTCGCCTGGCGGCAGGGCGACCTTGAAGCGGCCGCCGAGCCCAGTCCAGCCTGACCCTCACGGCGCCCGCGAACCCGGGGCCCTGGACGTCATGTGGTGGAAAGGTGGACTCGAAGAGCATATTCTTCCTACATGGCGCTCAACATCAAGGACCCGGTGACCGAGGAGCTCGCCGCCGAGGTGGCGGCGCTCGCGGGCGAGACGAAGACGGGGGCCGTGAGAACCGCGCTCGCGGAGCGGCGAGCACGCCTGCTGGCCGCGCGCTCGAACGACGACCGCGCGAGCCGGCTGCGGCGCGTGCTCGAGGACGAGATCTGGCCGCTGCTCCCGCCCGGAGCACTCGACCGCGAGCCGCTCACGAAGGGCGAGCGGGAGGAGATACTCGGTTACGGCCCGGAGGGCGTGTGATCGCCGACAGCTCCGCGCTGCTCGCGGTGATCCTCCGCGAGCGGGGTTACGAGCCCGTCGCCGAGGCGCTTGGCGCTGCGGATCGTGTGGGGATCGGCGCTCCGACGCTCGTGGAGACCTCCATCGTCCTCCACGCACGCGTCGGTGCTCTGTCGCGCACGCTCCTCGGGCGGTTGCTCGACGACGTGGACGCCGACTGCATCGCGTTCGGCGAGAGGCACTGGCCCGTCGCGCTGGGGGCGTTCGCGCGTTTCGGGAAGGGACGTCATGCAGCCGGGCTGAACTTCGGCGACTGCCTGACGTACGCGGTGGCGAAGGTCGCGGACGAGCCGTTGCTCTGCGTCGGGAGCGAGTTCGGACAGACGGACCTCGCCGTCCACTGATCCGTCCGGTCTCGGCTCCGAAGGCGATGAGTACGCTCTCCGGCATGCGCGAGCTCCGGACGACCGACCTCTACTCGCCGATGGGCGACCAGCCGCGCGCGATCGAGGAGATCGCCGCCTCCGTGGCCGCCGGCAACCGCTTCCAGACGATCCTCGGCGCGACGGGCACCGGGAAGACGGCGACGATGGCCTGGGCGATCGAGAAGCTGCAGCGCCCCGCGCTCGTGATCGCGCACAACAAGACGCTCGCCGCACAGCTCTGTAACGAGTTCCGGGAGTTCTTCCCCGAGAACGCGGTCGAGTACTTCGTCTCCTACTACGACTACTACCAGCCCGAGGCCT
>CAZMUG010000149.1:0-6667 GCA_964569165.1 uncultured Gaiellales bacterium | reverse complement strand
CACGCCTACCGCCTGGCCGTGTCCTCCACGAAGTCCGTCACGGGGCACCTGTTCGGGGCCGCGGGGGCGGTCGAGGCGATGATGTGCGTCCGCGCCGTCCACGAGGGGGTGCTCCCGCCGACGATCAACTACCGGAGCCCGGACCCGGAGTGCGATCTCGACTACGTGCCGAACGAGGCCCGGCCGGCGCAGGTCGAGGTCGCGCTCTCGAACGCCATGGGCCTCGGCGGGCACAACGCCTGCGTCCTAGTCGGCCGCGTCGAGTAGGAAGCTCGCCGGGCCGAGCTCCGCGATCGAGCCGAGCACGACGTCGGCGAGCTCGAGCGCCTCGGGCGGAGGCGCGTACCGCCGGTTCGGGATCGCGACCACGCGCATGCCGGCCGCGCGCGCCGCGCGGATCCCGTTGCCCGAGTCCTCGACCGCTGCACAGCGCTCCGGCGTGACGCCGAGGCGTCGGGCTGCCTCGAGGAAGACATCGGGGGCCGGCTTGCCGCGCGGCACCTCCTCCGACGACACCGTCGCCTCGAAGAGCGTTGCCAACCCCGCCTGCTCGAGCACGATGTCGATCAGCGGCCGGTTCGCCGACGACGCGAGCGCGAGGCGGAACGAGCCCGCGAGACGCCGCACCGCGCTCACCGAGCCTTCGATCAGGGGGAGGTGCTCCTCGTAGCGCGCCTGCATCCGCCGGACGACCTCGTCGTTGAGCTCCGCGGGCGGCTCCTCGAGGCCGATGACGTCGTGCAGGTACTGCGACCACTCGACCGAGCTCATGCCCATCATGTCCGCCTGCGCGCGCTCGTGCCAGCGGCCGCCGCGCTCCCGCGCGAGCTGCTCGCGCACCTCGTCCCAGAAGTGCTCGGAGTCGACGATGACGCCGTCGAGGTCGAAGACGACGGCCTCGATCACACGCGCTCGATCGTCGGCACGGTGGCACCTTATGCGGCCTCAGCGACCCGGACGGCGCAGAATGCACCGTCGTGAGCCAGGCAGACGCGTACCCGCGGGCGAAACGGGTCGAGGACAAGGCGATCGCGGTCGGCCTCCTCGTCGTTCTCTCCCCGTTCTTCGCCGCTGCGTACGCGGCGCTCGCCTACGACAAGCTGCGGAACCCTGCCAACAGAGGCCCGTGGCTCTACCGCGAGCGGCGCATCTCGCGCGGGCGCGAGTTCGATCTCCTCAAGTTCCGGACGCTGAGGTGCGACGTCCTCGACCGCGCGTCACGCGAGGAGGCGCACGCGAGGCTGTACGAGGCGGACGAGGACAACCTCACCTGGGCGGGGCGCCGTGTCCTCAAGCCCTGGTATCTCGACGAGCTGCCGCAGCTCTTCAACGTCCTCCGCGGCGAGATGAGCCTCGTCGGCCCGCGTCCCTGGCCGCCGTCCATGGTCGCGGGCCAGGTCGAGAAGGGCATCACGTACCGCACCGAGGTCGCTGCCGGCTGGACGGGTGCGGCCCAGGTCCAGAAGGGGATCACGGACTCATCGGGCTTCACCGAGCTCGATCGGGCCTACGTGGAAGCCGTGCGCTCGTCGAGCGGGCTCGGCGTCGTCCGCCGCGACCTTGGCATCCTCTGGCGGACGGTCAAGGTGATGGCCCGCGGCGAGGGCCTGCAGTTCTGACGGCGGGGGTGGGATTCGAACCCACGGGGCGCTTGCACGCCCATCGGTTTTCAAGACCGACCCGTTCGACCGCTCCGGCACCCCGCCGAGGCCGCATTGTGACCGACGCTAGGACGAGACCTGCGCCGGCGCGCCGAAGCGCGTGAGCACGTCCGGCACGCCGCCGCCGAAGTTCTCGAGGATGGCGAGCAGCGCGCGGTCGGTGACCATCGTCCCGTTGAGGGTGTGCGGGGTATCGAGCCCGTGCGGCCCGCGGTAGCGGATACCCAGCCGGCGCGCCTGGAAGTCGGTCGTATTGGAGCAGGACGTGACCTCGCGGTAGCGCTCCTGGAACGGGAACCACGCCTCGATGTCGTACTTCTTCGCCGCCGAGGCGCCGAGGTCGCCGGCGGCGACGTTCATGACTCGGTAGGGGAGGCCGAGCGCCTGCAGGTAGCGCTCCTCGAGGTCGAGCATGCGGTCGTGCTCGTCCCAGGACGTCTCCGGCTCGACGAAGACGAACATCTCCACCTTGTTGAACTGGTGGACGCGGAACATCCCGCGCGTGTCCTTCCCGGCTGCGCCAGCCTCCCGCCGGAAGCAGGTCGAGAAGCCCGTGTACCGGAGCGGGAGCTCCTCCAGGATCTCGCCCATGTGCAGTGAGGCGAGCGCGACCTCCGAGGTGCCGGTGAGGAAGAGGCCGTCCTCCTCGAGCGCGTAGATGTTCGAGCGGTCGGTGGGGAAGAACCCGGTCCCGTACATCGCCTCCTCGCGGACGAGCACCGGCGGGATCGCCGGCGTGAACCCGGCCGCGACGAGGTGCTCGAGCGCGAACTGATAGAGCGCCATCGCCACGCGCGCCGAGTCGCCGAGGAGGTAGCCGAAGCGCGCGCCGGAGACGCGAGCCGCGCGCTCCATGTCGAAGCGGCCGATCTCGGTGTGCTCGCGCGGGTGCTCGATCGCGCTCGGCTCCCCGAACCGGCTGATCTCCACGGCGTCGTCCTCGGTGTCGCCGTCCGGCGCCGACGGGTGCGGCGGGTTGGGGACGACCGCGAGCAGCGCGTCTCGTTCCGCCTCCGCGGAGGCGAGCTCCTCCTCGACCTGCCTCAGCTCCGCCTTGACCGGCTTCAGCGCCTCGAGCTCCTCCGGCGACGGCTTGCCCTTGAGCTTCATCCGCGTCCGGAGGTCGTCCACGCGCGGGATGAGCGCGCGCCAGCGCTCGTCGGCCGCGAGGAGCCGCTCGAAGTCCTCTGCGGCGCCCTTGCGGGCGAGCGCCGAGAGCCAGCCGTAGACGTCGCCGCGCGCAGCTCTGAGGTCGATCACGGGGGGGAGTCTAGAAAGGCCGCGGGCCTACTGGCCGGCGACGGAGGAGATGTACGCTGCGACGTCCTGGATCTGCTCCTCCGACAGGGAGCTCGAGAAGGCCGGCATCGCGCCCAGGCCGTTCGTCACGCGATCGACCACGAGGTCGTAGCTCGGCTTGACGTCGTCCAGGTTCGGGCCCACCGTCCCGGTCGTGCCGGCGTCCGCGAGCGTGTGGCAGCCGCCGCATCCGGAGCTGCCGAGGAAGACCTCCTTGCCGACAGCCGGGTCGCCCTCGGCCTCTCCGCCCGTCGTCGTCTCGGTGTCCGTCGTCTCCGTCGGGGTCGGGACTGAGCCCTCGGTCGTCTCCGGCGTCGCGGTCTTCTCCTCCTCGCCGCCGCAGCCGCCCGCAGCCAGCCCGAAGGCTCCGGCGAGCAGCACGAGCAGGAGAGCGGTACGGCGGCGCATCGGGAAGATCCTATACCGAGCGTTGTAGGCGGAGGTGGGGGAGGGAAGACGGGGGGAACCGCTGAAGCGGCTCCCCCAAGTCAGGAACCGCCGAAGCGGCTCCCCGGATCTATGCAGCCGCGAGCGTCCTCCGGAGGCCGCGGAGCTTGAAGGCCAGGAAGATCTCGGTGATCCCGCGCACGAGAGCGATGACTCCGACGTACACGACGAGCAGGATCGCCTTCTCCTCGTGGTTCCCGGCGACCCAGAACGCGAGCAGGATGAAGATGATCCCGGTGACGAGCTGGAGCCACCAGAGCTCGAACTCACCCTTCGTGATGAAGGCCGCCGTGATGTCGAAGATCCCCCGGAAGAGCATGAAGAGCCCCATCAGCGCCGCCAGCGTGGCAAACGTCTTGTACGGGTGCCAGAGGGCGTAGATGCCGACGAGCACGAACAGCACGCCGAGCAGCCCGTGCACCCACTTCCAGCCGGTGGTCGAGACCGAGATCTCGAAGAACTCGTTGACCCCGGCGACGATCGCGACGACGCCGAACAGGATCGAGATCGCCGAGACGGTCGTGTAGTCCCACTGGAACACGAGGAGCGCGAAGACGAGCCAGGCGATCCCCGTCACGAGGAAGATCCACCACCGGTCTGCCGCCTCGTCGAGCACCTCGCGCTCGGAGAACATGTCGCTCATCATTCCTCCTCGTCCGAAGGTCAGCCCGCCGCCTTTCGCGGTTTCTCGAGCGTCTCCTCCCGTACGATCGCCGCGAGATCCGGTTTCCGGGAAGGAGGCGACATGGCAGACGTGACGGTGAAGCACATCGACGAGCTGGAGTCGTGGGAGGGTGCGGGGCGGTTCATGTTCGCCCGACGCGGGCTCGGGGCGACCTCGTTCGGCATGAACGTGGGGCGGTATCCGGCCGGGTATGACGGCTATCCCGAGCACGACCACGCCGGCGACGGACAGGAGGAGATCTACTTCGTCTACGAGGGCTCGCTGACGCTCGAGGCCGGCGGCGAGACGCACGAGCTGACCCCGGGCACGTTCGCGCGCGTCGGGCCGGCAGAGAGGCGGAAGCTGGTCCCCGGCCGCGACGGCGTGACGGTGCTGGCGCTGGGCGGCGTGCCCGGCACGTTCGAGAGCAAGGCGTAGCGGCGTGCTCGTCGAGCGGAGCATGCACCCGGCCTGGCTCTCGAACGCCTACGTGGTTGCCGCGGAGCCGGGCGGGGAGGCGGTCTTCGTGGACAGCGGCGCGCCGCTCGAGCCGTTGCTCGGCTTCGTCGAGCGCGAGCGGCTGACGCCGACGCACCTGCTCGTGACCCACGGGCACGAGGATCACGTGGCCGGCAACGAGGACCTCGTGCGGCTGTTCGGCCTGGAGGTGACGACGGGGCCCGTGGAGGCGGCGGGGCTCCGGTTCGAGGCGCTCGCGACGCCGGGACACTCCGACGACGGGGTCTCGTTCGCCGCCGGAGGGCTCTGCTTCACCGGCGACACGCTCTTCCGCGATGCGGTCGGTGGCGGCCCAGCCGAGCCGGTCCGCTCCTCCGTCATGGACGTCCTCATGGCGCTCCCGCCCGAGACGCGGGTCCTTCCGGGGCACACCGACGAGACGACCATCGGGCGCGAGTGGGAGCAGAACCCGTTCGTGCGCTTCTGGCGCGGGCTCGAGGGAGAGGACGGGCGCGCGTGCACGGTCCTCGGGAACGAGGCGACGATCGTCGTCTGGTCGCCCGACTACGACGGGAAGGGGAAGGCGCTCGTCCGCTTCGCGGACGGCTCCGAGGCGATCGTGGGCGCGTCGCGCCTGGAGCTGCCGGTGGGGTGCTGAAGCGCCCCACCCGTCGCCGCCCCATCCCCGGCAGGGTGCTTCAGCGCCCTGCCTGTTCTTCTTGGGGCGAGCTGCCGCACCATCCCTCCCGGCAGGGTGCTTCAGCGCCCTGCCTGCTCTTCTTGGGACGAGCTGCCGCACCATCCCTGATGAGCTGCCGGTGGGGTGCTGAAGCACCCCACCGTGCGTCCCCACCACGCGGCCCCACCGCGCGCCCACCAGGCGCCGCACCCGTCCACCTGTCTACCATCCCGACCGTGACCCGGGAAGCGACGATCCAGGTCGGCGGCGTTCGCTGCGAGCGCTGCGTGGGACGGCTCGCGGTCGCCCTGCAGGGTCACGAGGGCATCGAGTACGCGAACGCCAACCTGCTCGGGCAGGTGTCGCTCGCCTGGGACTCGAGCGTTACGTCCCGCGAGGAGATCGTCGCCGTGCTCGCCCGCTCCGGGTTCCCCGAGGTGGCCGGCGACGGGGAATAGCAGCCGACCGCCCCTCGTTGCAGGCTCCGTCAACGGAACGTACGGTAGCCGGGTGAGCGAGCCCGGGCCGGACACCGAAGCGCGTCGGATCGCTGGTGAGGAGCGCGATCGGGCACGGTTCGAGGAAGAGGCCCTCGCGCTCGCCGACCAGGTCTACCGCGTCGCGCGGCGTCTCGTCGGGAGCCGCGAGGAGGCAGAGGATCTCGTCCAGGAGACATACGCGCGGGCCTTCCGGAGTTGGAGGTCCTTCACACCGGGGACGAATCTCCGGGCCTGGCTGCTCCGCATCCTCACCAACCTCAACGTCGACCGGGGCCGGAAGATCCAGCGCAGCCCGCAGACCCAGCCGCTCGAGGAGACCGACTACTACCTCGCGAACAAGGTCGCATCTGCAGCGGGCGAAGAGGCTCTCGAGGCCGACGAGGTCGTCGAGCGGCTCTCCCAGGACTCGATCGTGAACGCGCTCGCGGACATCCCTCCCCAGTACCGCGACGTGGTCGTCCTCGTCGACATCGGCGACTTCACCTACGCTGATGCTGCACAGATCCTCGACGTGCCGATAGGAACCGTGATGTCGCGTCTGCACCGTGGTCGCCGGGCGTTGAAGCAGCACCTGGCCGAGGAGGCGCTCGGATGAGCCATGAGCCGTGCGACCGGTGCGAGGAGCTCCTGCAGGACTACCTCGACCGCACGCTCACGGACGCCGAGTGGCGCGAGGCGGAGGCGCATCTCTCCGGCTGCGAGTACTGCGCCCGCCGCTACAAGTTCGAGGTGAGCCTGCGCCGGTACGTGCGGACGACGGCCGCCGAGCGCATGCCGCCCGGACTGATGGACAAGCTCAGCGAGCTCCGCGGGCTCGACGCGACGGCCTAGATCTCGCTCAGGTCGTCCTCGGTATCGACGTCCCCGGGCGCCCCGAGGTCGTCGCACGGCACGAGGCGGGCCGGTCGGGCCCTCAGGCCCTCGTCCGGCACGTCGTCCCAGCCGTCGCGTCCGACGG
>CAZMUG010000148.1:0-6681 GCA_964569165.1 uncultured Gaiellales bacterium | reverse complement strand
CCACACCGCTCTTCTCGGAAGGCCTCCGACCTCCGGGTGCAACCGCGCCCTGGCTGCTTCTGCTCGGCGAGGTCGTGATCGTCATCCCCCTTCTCTGGGCATCGCTCGGCGGTGCGTTCGGAGGATCGTTCTGGTTCCGCTTCCGCGCTGCTCCCGGCATCCGTTCCACGCGTATGTTGGGCACGCCGCTCATGGAGATGCTGATCGCGGTCTCCCTGCTCGCAGCCGTCGGGATCTCACGTCTCGCGCTCGGCGCGTGGACGTTTCTCCTCCTCGTGACTGCACTCCTTGCCGTGGCGCTGGCACGCCTGCGCCGACTCGTCCACACCGGCCTCGTCGACGAAGCGCTCGAGACCGAGATCGGGCCGGAGGTGGCATGCCCGAACTGCGGCGGCCTGACGCCGTCGCATCTCTTCTGCGGAGAGTGCGGCATCGCCCGACGTGCGCTCCCGAAAGGTGTCGGCGCCCTACCCGGGGTTCGCTGAGAGATGGTGCGGCGACCGTACGGGACGGGAGCGACGCAAGCACGGCTTCCGCTTCCGACGGTGCTCGTCATCACGCTCGCCGCGCTCTCCTGCGCGGGTGCCGGCGCGGCGGCCGCCACGGCGCTGCTCTCGCCTGATGCTGTGGGATGTGATGCGGTCGTCTGCAAGGGACGGGCAGTCGCACTCGGCACGCGTACGCCGCCCGTCTTCGAGCGGTGGTCGTCCGCGGAGGGCGTCTCGCTGTTCTTCACCCCGAAACACTGGTCGCCGAGAGTCACGAGCAGCTCCGAGCTTGCGCTCGACTTCCGTGCGGGCGGCCGCCTTACCGTTGAGACCTTCGCGGCCTCGGACGCGCACGCCGCATTCGACGCGCGCCTTTCCCATCTCCGCTCCCGGTACGTCGGCGTCGAGGAGCAGGGCCCTGAGCGCACCATACTCGGACCTGCGATCGCAGATACGAAGGCCGTCGCCGGAGCCTTCTGTGGATCCGTCCTCGCGACACCTCAGGACGTCGGAAGGCGCGTGGACGTCGTCCTCATGACCGCGGTGCAGGACGGGATCGGCGTCCATGTGGAGGCGATCGCGGACGGGTGCGGACGGGATGCCTACACGTCGTCGTTGCTCCAGTTCTCGGACAGCGTGGTCAACAGCATCCGCTGGCCCAGCGCCGGACAGCCCGATCCGGCTCCTCTTCCTGCTGGACCACTCGAGCCCGCCGAGCTCGCCGAACTCTATGGACTCGCACCGCTACGGGCGAGAGGGATCGAGGGAGAGGGTCAGACGATCGCGATCATCACGTGGGCGCCGATCCCAACCTCGGACATCGAACAGTTCGAGCGTGAGTACGGGATCGACGGCGCGCCCGTCGAGGAGCGGGGCGACGCGCCGCCCGACGAGCAGATCCCGTACGGGCTCGTGGAGGCGAATCTCGACATCCAGGTCGTGCGCTCGGTCGCCCCGAAAGCGAGGATCATCGCGTACCACGCCGGGCCTCTGATGCGAGATCTCGTAGCCGCGATCGACCGCGTCGTCCGGGACGGCGAGGCGGACGTCCTGTCGATCAGCGGAGGCGTCTGCGACGTCCCGACGTTCCAGTCGGGCGCAGAAGCCCTCAGCCCGGAGATACGCGAGTGGGGCGAGCGGGTGCTCGCCCGCGCCGTGGATCAGGGGATCACCGTGTTCGTCGCGAGTGGAGACCTGGGCGCGTACGCGTGCCAGCAGCGCGAGCGGGGCGATCATCGAGTGACCACGAAGTGGCCCGCCAACAGCGCTCATGTCGTGTCGGTCGGCGGGACACTCGTGCTCGGCGGACAGTCCCGCCGCGCCGAATCTGGATGGCAGGACGTTCTCTCGTTCGCCGGCAGCGGCGGCGGTGCCAACACGCACAACGGCCGGCCGGACTGGCAACGAGCCCCAGGCGTACCCGTGGAGCCCGGCCGTCGCCTGATGCCCGACGTCGCTGCCTCCGCCTCGCCCGACAGCGCCTTCGCGATCGTCCATGCGGGAAGGCAGGTCTCCGTCGGGGGAACGAGCGCGTCGGCGCCGTTCTGGGCGGCGCTGTTCTCGCTGATCGAGCAGCACGTCCAGCAGACGGGTGGCCGGGAGATCGGGTTCGCCGCGCCCCTCCTCTACGAGATCGCCAGGGGCGCAGACGGTGCTTCGGCGTTCCACGATGTCGTCACCGGCGGCAATCGGCTCGATTCGGCCGGTCCCGGTTGGGATCCGGCTACGGGGCTCGGAACTCCCGACGCGTGGGTGCTCGCGCAGGCAGTCGCTGCGCGACGCGTTCCCTAGGCGACCACGCCGCGGATCGCCGGCAAGGTCAGGGATCGTACGCGAGCTGGCCCTCGTTCGACCACCAGTCGTACATCTCGGTCATCGACGAATACGACGAATACGGAAGCCCGGCGGCCACGGCCGAGATCGAGAGGGGCTCTGTCGTCCACGCGAGCCAGGGCACGCCCCTGGGCTCGTTCTCGACCAGCAGGTCACAGGAGCACAAATGCGAACCAGCCCGGGCGTCGTCTCTGTCCGTCGACCCTTCGGAGGGTCGGTTCGGACTGCTTGACTCATCTCCAACGAAGCCGTAGGTTCGCCTGCAGCTTCGAGGAGGCACGCCCGAGGAGGATCGATGACGCCAATCCTTGCAGCGAGCAGCGCATTCGCGATCGCACTTGCAGTCGTTGTCGGGTTCCTGTACCTGCTCGTCCTGAGACTCGTCGACCTGAACGAGAAGGAGCCCGCCTGGGCCCTGGGGCTCTCACTCCTCGTGGGCGGTCTCGTCGGAGCGCTTCTCCCGAGCTTCGTCTCGTCCTCCACGCTCGTCCTCGAACCATTCGAGGGCGCGCTGGCAGTGGGAGTCGCTCTCGCGCTCGGGCTCGCGGTCGTGCTCGTGATCCTCGAAGCGATCGGTCGGCTCCGGGGGTGGTCGGAGGTCAACGGTGCCCTGGACGGCATCGTCTACGGCGGAGCGGTGGGCCTCGGACTGGCGACGGGGCTGACGCTGGTCTCCACTTCTCGCTCGGACGGCCTCGTCGCCGACCTCCTGGGCATCAGCACGTTCGACCAGTTCTGGACGACGGCCCTGGTGGGACTCTTCCTCGGACTTCTCGGCGGGATCGTGGGGGCAGGCGCCGGCGGGGCATTCGAGTCCAACGCTCGAACGAAGGTGATCGCATATCCGCTGGCGGGAGTGGCCGCGGCCGTCCTGCTCGGCTGGCTCCACGAGCTTGCATTCGACGGAACACGTTGGGGAGGCGAAGGAGGCATCGCCCTGCTGTGGACAGGGCTCTTGATCCCAGTCGTCATTGTCGCCTGCGTCGCGGTCATCGCGCTCACGCGCGAGAAGGGAGCGATCGCCGCCGAGCTGGCTGGAGAGGTCGAAGCGGGCCTCCTGTCCGAAGACGACCTGCGGCTGCTCACACATCCCGGAGCGCGTCGCTCGAAGAACGTCCGCCATCTCCTCCGGGGCGACCTAGATCTCTGGGCTACGGAGCGCGCGGTCCACAATCGCGCCGTCCAGCTCGCTCTTGTCGAGCGGCGGTCGCGTCGTCTCGATGGCACGCGAAGGATCGCGGCCGAAGAGGAGGCGAGTCGGCTGCGCACCGCGATCGCGGAGCTTCGAGGGGGCGCCGTCGGCGGAGCACGTGGCGGAGCCGGCCCGCGTCACGCCATCCCACCCAGACCGGCGTCAGGGCGCACACTCGCAGGCGTGGCCGCGGGTGTCGCAGTGACCGCCGTTGTTGCCGCGGCGTTCCTTGCCCGCGGCGATCAGGACGCAGGAGCATCGGCCCGAGCCGCCGTGGAGAACAGGTCGTCGCTCGGTGCGTCGGCAGCCGACGCGGCCAAGTCGAACCCGAAGGTTCAGAGGCTACTGCGCAAGCTGGCCCCGGCCCGGGCGGGCCAGTTCGCGCGGGAGTCGGTCGTCCGCTACAACCAGGCGATCGGGGCGGGCGCGCTCGGCGCGATCCAAGCCACGTACCGGGATCCGGCCGGCTCGCCTGTACTCCTCCTCATCGCGGCATGGCGGTCATCCGACTCCGCGTCCTGGCACGCCTATACATGGGCCGCGAGCACGCAGGCAGACGGATGGATCCTCACCGACACCCTCAACGTCGTCGGTCAGTCGGGAGCCAAGGTCGGCACGAAGTACGTGCTGCAATCAGGGACCGACGTGCAATCGGTTTCACTCAACCAGCTCGTGAGCTGGAGCCACCGGGAGCTGAGCTTCCTGACGATCGGACGGAAGCCTCTCGCGTACGACCTCTCCCGCTCACTTCCCTACTGAGCAGCCCGTCACCGATCCGGCCCATTGCAGGCGGGCGCTGACGGCCGTGCGATCAGGAGTTGTGCTGCACGGTGTTATCGCGGAAGACCAGGCCCTTCAGGCACGTGTAGCCATCGCCGTTGCCGTTGAGCGACGCGATCCCGACGGCGACCTCCGGGTCGATGCCGAGACTCTCGACCGTGACAAGGCTCCACCCAGCACCAGCGCCACTCGGGCACCCTCCGATCGTCTTTCCACTCGCACCGATCGGCGCAAAGGCGGCAACGGCCAGGCCACCCAGGAGCGCGACTCCGTCGGCCTCGTCGATCCAATCGGGCGCGGTCTGGCCCGGGTCAGCTGGCGTCACGGATCGCGTCGCCGGAGTCCCTACGTCATCCGCCGCCATCGCTACAGAAGGTCGAAGTCCCCGGCGAGGACGCGGTCGAGCCGGCCGGTGCGGTAGCCGCGCACCGCGTCACGCACGAGCGGCGACGATCCGGGGCGATACCGCCTCACGATCTCGGTCGGTGTGGCGCGACCTCCGAATGCTGCGTCCACGGCGGCCACGTCTCCGTCGTCGGACACCGTAGGCTTGGGTGCCAACTCGACCACGGCCACCACGCGATCGACGGGTCGATCGCCGTCTCGTGTCTCCTCGCCCACGACCTCGAGAACGTGTAGGCCTGCTTCGGGCGCGAGGATCGACGACGCGCCGAGACCGCCCACGAGCAGCACGGTCCCGTCCGGCTGCTCTCTGACGCGCTCGATGCGCATGCCACGGCGGTCGCCCCAGGCGGAGTACATCTTGGCAAGGGTCGCCACGAACTCGGTCTCTTGCTCCGAGACGCCGCCCACCGGGCGGAGCCGAAGGTAGAGATCGTGGAACGCACCGTCCGCGAGATCCGCGAGCGCGGAGTCGAGGACGTACAGACGGGTCGCGAGCAGGTCGACGAGCTCCGACGACGTGCGGCCACCGCCCCCGGCTCGGGACCGGAGGCGGTCGCCCAGTCGCTCGGCCGTCTCGAAGGCCGCCTCGAGCCGAACGAGGTACTCGACCTCGGCCAGCACCGAAAGCCGCCCCGCGTCCTCCCAGAATCCCGGCTCCGCGATCGCCGCGAGCTTCTGCTGCTTGCGCCCCTGGACCGCGTCGCCCTCGACTGTGACCTGGAGACGCTGCAGCTCGTCGAGCAGGAACCGCGCGGACGTCTCGTCCGCACGCGGGGCGAGCATCAGGGCGCGAAGGTCGAGATCCTTCGCAGGCTCGTGCTCCTTCACCGTCGCCGACCCCGTGTCGTCCCCGTCGGGGTCGACGAAGCGAACGTCGAGCCGATTGCCCGCCGCTGTCACGAACAGAAACTGATCGCCGTCAGGGACTGAGCGATCGACTATCGCCTTCGCAAGCGGGGTGAGGAACTGCTGCTCGACGGAGCGCTTGAGCGGTCGGGCGCCGAACTCCGGGCTGAATCCCTTGTCGACCAGGAACTCGATCGCCGACTCGTCGTACTCGATCGCCCACGGCCTTCCTCTGAGGCCGCGTAGCCGTGAAGCCTCTCTCAACTCCTTCTCGACGAGCGCGCGCATCTGCTCGCGCTCGAAGGGCCTGAACACGACGATGCGGTCGAGTCGGTTGAGAAACTCGGGTCGGAACGACGTGCTGACGGCCCTCCGGACCGAGTCGGGATTGAACGCCTCCGTCGAGCGGTCGAAGCCGAGGCCCGGACCCCTTGCGATGGAGGAGCCGATGTTCGACGTGAGCACGATCACGCACCGGCGAAGGTTCACGGCACGGCCGTGACGATCGGTGAGGCGACCGTCGTCGAAGACCTGGAGGAACAGGTCCCAGATCGGCGCGGCAGCCTTCTCGAACTCGTCGAGAAGCACGACCGAGAACGGATCCCGTCTCACCGAGGCGATCAGCGGCGCCCCCTGGGGCTCGATGCTCGAATCCGAGATGAGGCGTTCGAGACTGTCAGGCGTCTGGTACTCGGACATGTCGAGCCGGATGAGCCGGTCCTGCGATCCGAACAGGAACTCCGTGAGCGCCTTCACGATCTCCGTCTTGCCGGTTCCGGTCGGGCCGACGAAGAGGAAAACGCCGAGCGGGCGCCCGGGGTCGGTCAAGCCGGCCTTGACCATCGCGATCCGCTCCACGATGCACTCGACCGCCTCGGGCTGACCCAGGATCCGCTCCTCGAAGAACGCTCTCACGTCGGCGAGATCGAGCTCGATCGAGGCATCGAGGAGCGCGAGCGGCAGCCCGGTCGTCCGAGCGATGGTCTCCAGGACATCGGTCGATGCGAGGCGCCGCTCCCCACGCTCGGCGACCGCATCTGCGGCGGACTCGAGGAGGCGGACGACGTTCCCCGGCGGCGCGGATCCCGGCAAGAACTGCTGGGCGAGCTCGAACGACTCCGAGAGCACGCTGTCCGA
>CAZMUG010000147.1:0-6701 GCA_964569165.1 uncultured Gaiellales bacterium | reverse complement strand
TCTCCGGTCGTTCACCTGTGCGGTCGCTGCGACGCTCGCCCTGAGCCCCATCGTCTGGCTCCACTATCTGACGCTCCTGCTCGTGCCGCTCGCCGTCGCCAGGCCCCGCTTCTCTCTCCTCTGGCTCCTGCCGGTGCTGCTCTGGGTGAGCCCGAAGCCCGGCTACGCCGAGGGTTTTCAGACCTTCATGCCCGCTCTCGCCACGGTGATCCTGCTGGGCGTGCTGCTGGCCGGTCCGAGAGCCGGGCGCGCGGCAGCCAGCGCCCAGCCATGAGACCCCCGGCCCGCGTGACGGTGATCGCTGCGCTACCGCCCGGCACGTCATCCCGCTCCCTGGGCCGTGAGAGGACGGCGTGACGGCTCTCGCCGACACCGTCCCCAAGGCCGGTCGTCGCGGGCTCGGAGCCCGGTCCATGCTCCTCACCGGGCTTCTGCTCGCGGCCGCGGCGGTGATCGTCACGACCATGGTCGTGGAGTCTCCGAGCGCGCGCTTCGGCTGGGACTTCCGCTACCAGTACTTCCCGGGCGCCCAGGCGGTCGCCGGCGGACGGCCTCTCTACATCGCGCCTGACGACCCCAGGCTGCAGAAGGCGCTCGAGGACGTCACCGCGTACGTCTACCCGCCGCAGCTCGCCGTCGCGCTCGCGCCGTTCGCCCGCGTGCCCGTGGACGTGGCGACGTTCCTCGCGCTCGTCGCGTCCCTCGGCGCGATTTCCGGGGCCCTGGCGCTCGTCGGCGTGCGGGACGTCCGCGTCTACGCGGTGACCTTCGTGTGGTGGCCCACGTGGACGTCACTCGCGGTCGTGAACCTGACATCCTTCCTCGCGCTCGCGATCGCCCTGGCGTGGAGATACCGGGCGACCGTCTGGCCGCTCGCGGCGACGCTCGGTCTGGCGGCGTCGACGAAGATCTTTCTCTGGCCCCTGCTGGTGTGGCTCGCTGCCACGCGTCGCGTGCGCCCCGCGATCTACGCGGCGGTACTGGGGGTGGTCGTGACGCTCGGCGCCTGGGCGGCCATCGGATTCCAGGGGCTTCGGGAGTATCCGGCCTTGCTCGAGGCGCTCACGGACATGCATTACGACGACAGTTACTCGATCGTCGGGATGGCTGCTGCGCTCGGGCTCGACCAGGTCGTCGGCCGCGTTCTCACCCTCGCCGCCGGGTGCGCGCTCCTCTTCTGGTGCCTTCGCCTCGGACGGCAGGGGGACGACCTCCGGGCATTCACGTGCTCGATCCTGGCCGCGATGGCCCTGACGCCGATCGTGTGGGCCCACTACCTGCTCCTGCTGCTCGCCCCGCTCGCGGTCGTGCGTCCGCGGTTCTCGGCCATCTGGCTCGTCCCCGTCCTGCTCTGGGCGTGCCCGGCGGAGGGCAACGGGGCCGGCCCCCAGCCGTTCCTGCCCGCGCTTGCGACGGTGTGCCTCGCCGTCGTGATCCTCCGGCGGCCTTCCGGTGATGCTCTCGCGGCACCGGCACGGGCATGAGCGAGGCGGTCCGACTCGGAGGGCCCGACGGGCGGCTGTCGCCCCTTCGCGGCAGGCTGACCCACCTGGCGGCCCTGTGCTTCTGCGGCGTGCTCCCGGCCGTGGTCGTCGGGACGCTCCTCGTCGAGGCGGTCGTCGACGACGCGGTGGCGTTCGACTTCCGCGTCTTCTACGCGGCGGCCGAGGCGATCCTGGCCGGCGACTCCCCGTACCAGGCACTCGACGACCCATCGGCCGTGGTCGGCCGCGGCTACGTCTACCCGCCGCTCACGGCGCTCCTCGCCGCCCCGCTGACCATTCTGCCGGTCGAGGTGGCAGGGCTTCTCGTCATGACCCTGCTCCTCGCCGCCGCGCTGGCCGTCCCGTGGGTGCTCGGCGTGCGCGACTGGCGCTGCTACGGGCTCCTTCTGCTTTGGCCGCCCGTGATCTCCGCGATCCAGACCGGCAGCGTCACCCTGGTCCTCGCCCTCGGGGCCGCGCTCGCCTGGCGGTTCCGCGACCGGCCCGCCCCCGGCGCGATCGCGGTCGGCACGACCCTCGCGCTGAAGGCCGTGCTGTGGCCGCTCGCGGTCTGGCTCGCGGCGGCGAATCGCGCCCGGACTGCCATCTGGGCGCTGGCAGCGGGTGCCGGGCTCGTCCTCGGCTCCTGGGCGCTCATCGGGTTCGCGGGGATCTCGGAGTACGCCGGCGTGGTCAGGCGGCTGCAGCGCGCGGTCGAGATGGACGCCTACACGCTTCGAGTCGTCGCGCTGGATGCGGGCCTGCCGAGCTCGCTCGCCCGCCTCGTGTGGCTCGCCGTCGGGGTCGCGTTGCTCGCTGCGCTCGTCGTCGTCGCCCGGCGCGGCGACGAGCGCTCGGCGTTCGTGCTCGCGATCACCGCCGGGCTCGCGCTGACGCCGATCGTGTGGCTCCACTACTTCGCGCTGCTGCTCGTCGTCGTGGCCGTGGCGCGTCCCGCCCTCGGGGCAGCGTGGTTCGTGCCGCTGGCGATGGTCGTCACTCCCGGGAGTGGGCACCCGACGCCCTTCGAGACTGCCGCGACTCTCGGCATCGCCGCGCTGACGGTCGCACTTGCTCTCCACGCCGTTCGGCGCGACGCTCGAAGGCCCCCCACCGGCTCACGAACGCCTGCCGCGCTGCCGATCCCCGAGCCATGAGCGGTATCTCGACGGCCGGCGCGGCGACCCGGGCGCAGCGCTCGCCTGCACTCGCGTTCGCCCGTGACCGGGCCTGGGCTTCCGCGCTCTGGGTCGCGATGGCCGCCTGGACGGCCGTCCTGTTCGCGATCACGCGCGACGCGTTCGCGAACTTCAGGACCGGCCGGTTCGACCTCGGGAACATGGTGCAGGCGGTCTGGAGCACCGCCCACGGACGCCCGCTCGAGGTGACCCATGGCTCGATACCCGAGCAGATGTCCCGTCTCGGCGGACACGTCGATCCGTTTCTCGCCCTGCTCGCGCCGCTCTGGATGGTCTGGCCGTCCCCGCTCGTCCTGGCGCTGGCCCAGATCGTCGTCGTCTCGCTCGGCGCCCTCCCGGTCTTCTGGCTCGCCCGGCGCCACGTCGGCTCGGAGCGCGTCGCGGGGCTCCTCGCCCTCTCCTATCTCGCGTACCCCTGGGTCGCGACGAGCGCGGCCGCGGCGATTCACCCGGTGACCTTCGCGATCACGTTCCTGCTCTTCTGCGTGTGGTTTCTCGACACCGATCGGCTCTGGCCGTTCGCACTGTGCGCGGCCCTGGCGATGTCAACCGGCGAGCTCATGGGGCTCCCCGTCGCGGGCCTCGGCGTCTGGTACGCGCTGGCGCGGGGCCGGCGGGCCGCAGGATCGGCGATCGCCGGCGCCGGGGTCGCATGGACGGCGGTGGCCGTCTACGTCGTCGTGCCGGCGGTGCGTGGGGGAGGGAGCATGTTCTACGGCTTCTACGAGCACGTGGGCGGGTCACCGCAGGGCGTGGCCCGCACACTCGTCACGAACCCGGGCGCGGTCGCGGCGGCCCTCCTCGAGCCGCACGATCTCGTCTACCTCGCCTGGCTCGGCGTGCCACTGCTCTTCCTGTTCCTGCTCTCCCCGGCGCTCGCGGCGGTCGCGATCCCGCAGCTCCTGGCCAGTGGGCTCTCCGACTTCCGGGCGATGACGGACCCGCGCTACCACAGCGTCGCCGCGGTCATCCCGTTTCTCGTCGCAGCCACCGTGCTCGGGATTGCGAGGCTCCCTGCCTCGCGTCGCTCCGCGGCTTCGAGCGCGGTGCTCGTGTGCTCGGCGACGCTCTCGCTCGTCGTCGCACCGTGGCCGCGAGCGCTCGGTGTGGCCCCGCTGGGCGGGCGGGAGACGCCCTCGCACGAGCGAGTCGCCGCCCTTCGCGAGGCGGTGTCGCTCGTTCCTCCCGGAGCGCCGGTCGCCGTCTCCAACGGGCCGGGCGCGCACCTCTCGGACCGGCGGTACGTCTACTCGGTGCCGAACCTCGGGCGCGCGGGCTGGGTCGTCCTCGATCTCGCCGATCCGTGGGTCGTGGAGCCCGACTCTCCGATCCTCGCGAACCGGCCCGCCGTGGTGCGGGGACTGGAGCGGAGGCTCGCGCGAGGCGGGAGCTGGCGCAAGGTCTTCGAGCGCGACGGTGTCGTCGTGTTCCGGCGCACGCGTGCCTGATCAGCGACCGGCTCGCGCGATGACCGTCACCTCCTCGCCCCGGTAGACGGCCCGCGCCCCGGGCTCTGCGAGGAAGTCCTTCGTGTGCGAGCGCCGGGTCTCGTCCACGAGGACGATGCGGTAGCCCGACGCGAAGCCTTTCCAGCGGTCGCCCGCCTCCCCGTTGTACTCGGCCAGTCGCTCGAAGAACTCCCGGTCGAAGACCTCGAAGCGCACGTCGTACGCGATTCGCCCCCGCAGCTCGGGCATCTGCCAGAGGAGCCAGTCGGAGAACCGGTCCGGGACGAACACGCGGTCGTCGGGCCCGGTCTCGTGACGCACGGCCTCGACGATCTCACGCGGCCAGTACTTCTCGAACCACGGGTCGCTGCGCGCGAACAGCGAGGCTGCCGCCGCGACCACGGCGATCGCCAGCGCGGCCGCGATCGCCAGGTTCAGCCGCCGACGTGGCTCTCCGGGGTTCCGGCTCTCGAGCTTGCGGCCGATGGCCACGGGGGCGAAGACCATGCACGCGAGCGCGAACCAGACGATCCCGCGGATCGCCGTCACGGCGCCGACGAAGGTCAGCGCGAGCACGGCGAAGTCGAACACGGTCAGGCGACGGCGTCCGAGGACGACGAGCGGGACGGTGATCGCGACGAGGACGTAGAAGAAGATGGTGTTCGTCGCGGGGGCCGCCCACGACCACTCCGTGACCATCCCGGCGAACGGCGGGTCCACCAGGAGCAGGTGGTAGTAGCGAGCAGTCGCGACCGGCCCGTACGGCGTCACGAGGGTTGCGAGCGGCGCGAGGACGGCGAGCGGGACGCTTCGCCGCCAGGACGACCCGCGACTCCGGATGAGCTCGTAGACCGCGAGCAGGACGACGAGCAGCGCGCCCAGCGCAGCGCTCCCGTGGACGTTCGCCCAGACGACGAGGACGGCGAGGGCGACCCACACGCGGCGCGATGGAGCCCGGGCCTGACCCGCGAGCAGCCAGAGCAGCCCCGTGTACAGCGGCAGGGCGAGCATCTGCGCGCGCACGGACCACGCCCAGGGCGCCGCGAGGAGCACCGGCAGGAACAGGACCCAGATGGCCCGCGGCCCCGCGCCGAGCGAGCGCGAGGCCGCGGCGGCGATCGAGAAGGCGGTCACGACCGACGCGGCGGTGAGGACGGCGAGCAGCGCATGCCCGCCCAGGCTGAAGGAGGCGTAGGCGACGATCTGGGCGAGCCACTGCTGGTCGGTCCACGTGCGTCCGAGCCCGTAGACAGTCAGCTCGTCCGTGCGCGGGAGACCGTTCTCGACGACCTCGCGGCCCGCCATGAGGGTGAGCCAGCTGTCGTTGATGAGAATCGACTGCGGGAAGATGAGCAGGAAGATGAGCGCGAACCCTGCGAGGAGGACGACGAGGATGTGCTCCTCCTCGGCGATTCGGCGAGGGACGCTCACGGTCCCGGGACGCTGCTCGCGAGGGAGGCGACCGCGGTGCGCGCGAGCGCAGACGGTCGTGGGTGCGGGCGCACGACGGGCGCGACGCATCGCGCCCCGAGCGGCGTCAGCGTTCGAGGGGGCTCGGCTTCGCCGGGCAGGAGCCGGATGCGTCCGGTGACGTGAGGCACGGGCTATTCGTCGGCATAGATGGGGCTTTCCACGAGGCCGTGCCGGTAGGCGATCCGCGTCGCCTCGGTGCGGTTCTTCACGCCGAGCTTGCGGTAGATGTTCGTCAGGTGGAACTTGACCGTCTGCGGGGCGACCCAGAACTCCTTCGCGATCTCGTCGTTGGACAGCCCGCGGGCGAGCGCTCCCAGGATCGTCAGCTCACGCTCGGTGAGACCGAGCGCCTTGGCCGTCGGACGCTCCCCCGGCTCGCCGCCCACGGCCGTGTGCACGTTGCCCTCCAGCGCCTGGCGCAGCGTGGCCGGCAGGTCGTCCGGGTTCACCGTCTTGATGACGTAGGCGGAGGCGCCGCGCCGGAGCGCCGCGTCGACGAGCTCGGGATTCGATGAGGCCGAGAGCATGACGACCTTCACCGACGGGTGCCGTCGCCTGATCTCGTCGAGGCATGCGAGCCCGTCCATGTGCGGCATGCGAACGTCGAGGAGCACGAGGTCCGGGTTCGAGCGCGACACGAGCGGAAGGACCTGGGTCCCCGACTGTGTCTCGCCGACGATCTCGAAGCCGCCGTCCGACTCGAGAGCGCGCTTGATCCCGTCGAGGACGAGCCGATGGTCGTCGGCGATCACGACCCGCATCGGACAAGTCTCGCAGACGGTCACGATGCCGCCCGAAGAGGCGTTCACGACTCCCCCGGCCGCGGGGTTGCAGGTTCACCCCATCGGGGTACTGTTCGGGCCTAGACGAAGGTCGGGGATACCCGGACGAGGGATTTACCGTACCTCGGGCGGGGGATACCCTGAGGTGCGGGACTGGCAACCCGTTGTGATGGAATCCCGAGGGGAGCACATCGGGTTCTGATCGAGCAAACCAGCGAAGGGAGAGAGTGGAGATGGGGAAGTCGGGGTCCTTGAGGAGGCTGGCGCTCGTCGCCACGTGCGCCACCGCGCTCGCCACAGCAGGGCTTGCGTCGT
>CAZMUG010000146.1:0-6725 GCA_964569165.1 uncultured Gaiellales bacterium | reverse complement strand
CATGGGAGTCGCCCATCTCGCCCTCGATCTCCGCCTTCGGGACGAGGGCGGCGACGGAGTCCACCGCGACGATGTCGAGGGCGCCGGAGCGGATGAGCAGGTCGGCGATCTCGAGGGCCTGCTCCCCGGTGTCCGGCTGGGAGACGAGCAGCTGGTCGATGTCCACGCCGATGCGGCGCGCGTACGAGGGGTCCATCGCATGCTCGGCGTCGATGAAGGCGCAGATGCCGCCGCGGCGCTGGGCCTCGGCCATGACGTGGTAGACGAGCGTCGTCTTCCCGGAGGCCTCCGGCCCGAAGATCTCGATGATCCTCCCGCGCGGGAGCCCTCCGATACCGAGTGCGAGGTCGAGCGCCAGCGAGCCCGTGGAGATGGCCCCGACCGCCACCTGGGGCCGGTCGCTCATCCGCATCACCGAGCCCTTGCCGAACTGCCGCTCGATCTGCCCGAGGGTGACCTCGAGCGCCTCTTCCCGCTTCATCTCATCCTCCCGACTCTTCTCCTAGCGGACACGACTCCAGCACCTCGTACCGAGCCCCTGACGGTTGCAGATGGGATACGAAAGCAGCTGCGCCGGACGGTGCGAAGGGGCCGATCGCAGGTAGCGGCGGATCGAGCCGCGGCCGCTCGCGGAAGCGCAGGACGGTGAGATGCGGGAGCCACCGGCGCCGCTCCGGCTCGTACACGCGGAGCCGCTCGAGGCGCGCGTGCAGACGCATCGCGAGGCTCCCCGCCCATCCCGAAGGGTCGGCGAGGACGAGCATGCCGACGGAGCGGGTCTCCCGGTAGCGCACGGGCTCGAGGGTGAAGGAGGTGGTTGCCGCTGCCTCCTCGCGCAGCGCCTCCGTGATCCCTCCGAGGGCGTCATGGGGCTGAGACCCGAGGAACGCGAGCGTGACGTGGAACGAGTCGAGACGCCTGCCGCCGCGGAGGTACCGCGCACCCCAGGCACGGAGGGCGCAGGCGACGTCGTCCCGGACCTCGAGGGCGAGGAAGAGCCGAAGAGGCGCATCGCCCTCGACGGTAGCGCCCGGGCTCATGCGGATGTGTGCCGGCTCTCCAACAATCTGCGAACGAGGTGGAGCGCGGCCGCCGTCGCGCGCCCCCGGACCAGCTCGCGATCTCCGGGGACGTCCATCCTCCTGGCAAGGTCGCCGTCGGGGCCGGCGGCGTGGAGGAAGACGAGCCCCACCGGCTTCTCGGGGCTCCCGCCGTCGGGGCCGGCGATCCCGGTCACCGAGACGGCCACGTCCACCCCGAGGCGCGCGCGGGCGCCGTGCGCCATCGCGGCAGCCGCTTCGGCGGACACCGCGCCGTGCCGATCGAGCACGTCCACCGGGACGCCGAGGCCGCTCTCCTTCACGTCGTTCGCGTACGCCACGACGCCACCGACGAAGACGTCGCTCGCTCCGGGCACCGCCGTCAGCCGCGCCGCCACCAGGCCGCCGGTGCAGGACTCCGCGGTTGCGAGGGTCAGCCCCCGCTCGCGGCAGGCCGCGAGAACGATCTCCGAGACGCTGCGCTCGTCCTCGGTGAAGAGGTAGCGGCCGAGGCGCTCCCGCAGCTGAGAGGCGACCGAGGCCCCTCGCTCCTCGGCTCCCGGGTCCACGAAGAGATCCACGTGGATCTCGAGCTCCCGCGCGCAGATCGTGGCCTCCACCCCGTCCCCGTCGCCGCCGGCGTCGGCGAGCGCCTGCGCCACCTGCGACTCCGGCGTCCCGAAGAACCGCAGCACGAGGTGCTCGCGCTCCGGTGCGCGCTCGAGCACGCGCCGGACGGGCTCGGAAGCGAGCGCACGCAGCCACAGTCGCCGGAGCTCGGGCGGGGGCCCCGGAAGGCTGACGACGACGCACCGTCCCGTGTCGAGGACGCTGCCGGGCGCGGTCCCGGCGAGCCCCAGCGAGAGCGCCCCCGCCGGGAGCGTGGCCTGCTTGCGGACGCCGGTGGTGAAGTCCGAGTACGGGCGCCCCAGCCGCTCTGCGATCGTTCGCGAGACGGCTTCGATTCGCCGCTCGAGCTCCTCGTCCAGCACGAGCTCGCGTCCCGCGACTCTCGCGATCAGCTCGACGGTCCGGTCGTCGTGCGTGGGGCCGAGCCCGCCGGAGACGAGGCAGAGGTCGGCGTCGAGCCCGGTGCGGAGAGCCCGCTCGAGGTCCTCGGGCCGGTCCCCGACGATGAGGATCCGCTCGGGGTCGAGCCCGAGCCGGACGGCCTCCGCGGCCAGGAAGGGCCCGTTCCGGTCCTCCCGCTCGCCGCGCACGAGCTCGGAGCCCGTGACGACGATGGCCGCCCGGGGGCGGCTCAAGACGATGCGCGGACGATCCGCTTCGCGGTGACGACGAACGTCGTTCCCGACGGGAGCTTGACGAGGTTCCCGTTCAGGCGCACCTGCACGCTTTCGGGATCCGCGAGCGCGAGCTTCAGCGTCCGTCCCAGGAAGACCTTGCGCTGCCCCTCTTCGAGCGTCCCGCTGTACAGGAGCTCGGCGCGCCCCCGGCCCGTCCGCACCTCCATCCACGAGCTGCCGTCAACGGCGCGGACGGCCAGGCGCGCCTGTCGGCCGCCGCCCCCGGACGCGGGCGCGGCTGCGAGACCGGGCACCTGCTCCGCCTCGGGACCGCCGAACTTCCAGGCGGCGATGACGAGCGCCGTCGCGACGGTGATGGCGAGCAGGGTGAGCATCGCGATCCGCGACTCCCTGGACTCCCGGTCCCGCCGTGGCGCAGTGGGAACGCGGCGCGCGCGGAGCGGCGCGTCGTCCTCCCCGACCGCGAAGCGAGAGTTGTACTCGTCGACGAAGGGCTGACCGTCGAGTCCGATCGCCTCGGCGTAGGAGCGGAGGAATCCGCGGACGTACGTCGGAGCCGGGAGGATGTCGAAGCGCTCGTCCTCGAGCGCGCGCAGGTACTTGGGGCGGATCTTCGTCCGCTCCTCGAGCTCCGGGAAGTCGAGGCCCTGCCGAAGCCGTGCCTCGCGCAGGCTTGCGCCGATCTCGAACATGCGCGGCGGATTGTAGAGCCTGGTGGGTGCTTCAGCCCGGTGGGGTGCTTCAGCGCACCACCTGCTCTTCAGCCCTGCTCTCCCCGGTGGGGTGCTTCAGCGCCCCACCTGCTCTTCTGCCCTGCTCTCGCCGGTGGGGTGCTTCAGCCTGGTGGGGTGCTTCAGCCCCCCACCCGCCCTTCTTCCCTTCCCCCTACTCCCGCGTGCCGACGTACTCGAGGAGGCCGTAGACGCCGAGCGCGACGAGGGCGGCCGCGGCCAGGCAGAGGCCGAGGAGACCGAGGAGGCGGCCGGCGCCTGCGACGCTTCTCCCGCGCGTCGACGCGAGCGACACCGCGGCCTGAAGGCGCGCCCGCCGAGCGAGCGCGATGGCGACGAGCCCGAGCGCGATGGCCACCGGAATGGCCCAGCCCGCGTGGAGAAGCTCGTACTTCCCGCTGAAGCGCGTCGCGTAGACGGCAAGCGGGAGCGTCGCCGCCGACGCCAGCCCCGCGACGACCGACCCCAGCGCGGAGCCTGAGCCGGGAGCGCGCACGCTACTGCTTCGTGTACGGCTTGCCGACTGCAGCGGGCGGGATCGAGCGCCCGACGACGCCGGCGACCACGATCAGCGTGACGACGTACGGCAGCGCGCGGAACAGCGTGGTCCACGCCGCGTCCTCCCCGTACGCCCCGGGGAGCCGGAGCGCGAGCGCCTCGCAGAAGCCGAACAGGAGACAGGCGGCGAAGGCGCCGAACGGCCGCCAGCGGCCGAAGATGACGGCGGCGAGCGCGATGAAGCCCCGACCCGCGGAGATGTTCTCGTTGAAGGAGTGCGTGATCCCGTTGGTGAGGTAGACGCCGCCGAGCCCGGCCAGGGCGCCGGAGAGGATGACCGCGGCGTAGCGGACGCCGTAGACCGAGATGCCGAGCGTGTCGGCGGCCTTCGGATGCTCTCCGACCGAGCGCAGGCGCAGCCCGACCGACGTCCGGAAGATCGTGAAGTGCGCGACGAGGACGAGCGCCAAGGCGACCCAGATGAACACGTTCATCTTCCCGATCGCGTCGCCGAGGAACGGGAGGTCGCGCAGGCCGGGGACCGAGACTTCCGGCGTGAAGTCCACGTCGCTCGTCCCCTGGTCGGTGTAGACCTCGATGAAGAAGTACCCCGTGATCCCGAGCGCGAGGAAGTTCACGGCCGTCCCGCTCACGATCTGATCCGCGCGGAGATGGATCGAGACGAACGCGTGGACCGCCGCGAGGCAGGCGCCGGCGAGCACGCCGCAGACGAGCCCCCACCACCACGCTCCGAGCTTGTCGGCCCCGAGGAAGCCGAAGAAGCCGCCCATGAGGAGCATCCCCTCGAGCCCGATGTTCACGACTCCGCTTCGCTCGGAGAAGATGCCGCCGAGCGCGGCGCAGATCAGCGGCGTCGCGGCCCGGAGGGTGGCGGCGAGGAGCGCAGACCAGACGAAGACCTGGTCGAGCGACCCGACGTTCGAGCGCGTTGCGAGCAGCCCCAGGAGCGCCCCGGCGGCAGCGACGGCGATCGCAATCCCACCCACGCGCCGCCCGGCGCCCTGGCGGATCGCCAGCGCCCCGACGATGACCCCGAGTGCCCCGACCGCGAGCGGCACGGCCTGGTTGCGGGCCGTGAGCGGCGGAAGCGCGAGCCAGAACGCGAGCACGCCGAGGCCTCCTCCCGCCCAGGCCAGTGCTCGAGCGACCGCCTCGCGGGAGATGCCCTCCCGCTCCACCGTGGCCGCAGCGGTGCTCACAGCGGCGACCTCCTGCCGACCCCGATCCGCTGCCCGGCCTTCGCCCACAGGTACAGGATCAGGATGTCGGCCCCGATGAACAGGAGCACGAGCGCCTGGATCGTCAGGCTCAGGTTCCCCGCCTGCTCGGGGATGTCGAAGACCTCCTCGGGGATGTTCCGTGACGCCGTTCCGTTCACGAGCGCGCCGAACACGAGGGCCGAGAGCCCGACCCCGAGCGCCGTGTTCCGTCCGAGGAGAGCGACGGCAATGCCCACGAACCCGATGCTCGACGACTGGATGTCGCTGAACCCGATGGAGAACCGCCAGCCGAGCATGTCCACGGCGCCCGCCATGCCCGCGAAGACCCCCGAGATGGCCATCGCCAGGAAGTAGTTCCTCGCCACCGAGATCCCGCCGTAGCGCGCAGCGTCCGGGTTGAAACCGACCGCCCGCACCTCGTAGCCGAGGGTCGTCCGGTTGATGAGCATCCAGAACGCGACGAGCGCCCCCAGCGAGAGAAAGACGCCGACGTGCAGGCCCTGGAGCAGTGGATCCCCCCAGAAGACGGGAAGCCGAGCGCCGTCCACGACCTCGTTCGAGGTCGGGCTGAACGGCTGCAGGTCGTTCTGCAGAGGCCCGCCCTGCCCGAACAGGTAGAGCCCTGCGTAGTAGGCGACCCAGTTGAGCATGATGGTCGAGATCACCTCGTGGGCGCCGACGGTCGCCTTCAGGATCCCGGCGATCCCCGCCCACACCGCCCCGGCGAGCGCCGCGGCGACGACCGCGAAGGTGATGTGGAGGAAGCTCGACATCCCGGAGAAGGACGAGCCGATCCAGATCGCGAAGTACGCGCCGACGAAGTACTGACCCTGGCCGCCGATGTTGAAGAGCCCGCAGCGAAACGCGAACGCGACTGCGAGGCCCGTGAGGACCAGCGTCGACCAGAGGATGAGGGTCTGCTGGAGGTTCTCCGCCGCCGCGGAGGACGTGTCCCACGGGAACCACACCGTCGCATCCGAGAAGGGAAGCCCAGCCCGGTACGACCCGACCTCGTAGAACCACTGCAGGCCGGCGCCGCTCCAGATGCCCTTGTACACGTCGATCGGGTTCGTGCCCGTCGCGAGAACGACGAGCCCGCCGACGAGGAAGGCGAGCAGCGCAGTGACGACGGGCGCCACCAGGCCGCCGGCACGGTGCCAGCGCGCGAGCGTATCGACGGCGGGCTCCCCGTTCGGCTCGGCGGCTGCCGGGGGCGTCACGTCGGGGGACGTCGTCACGCGGCTGCCGCCTCGTCAGCCGTTCCGCCGAGCATGGCGATGCCGAGCTCCTCCTCGGTCGCGTCGGCGCCGAACTCACCGGCGATCTCGCCCTCGTACATGACGAGGATGCGGTCGGCGAGCGACATCACCTCGTCGAGCTCGAGCGAGACGAGGAGCACCGCACGCCCCTGGTCGCGCTCCTCGACGAGACGGCGATGGACGAACTCGATCGCCCCGACGTCGAGACCGCGCGTGGGCTGCGCCGCGATGAGCACCTGCGGGTCGTTTCCGACCTCGCGGGCGACGACGACCTTCTGCTGGTTGCCTCCGGAGAGCGACTTCGCCAGCGTCTGCGGGCCGCCTCCGCGCACGTCGAACTCCGCGAGGAGGACCTTGGCGCGCTCGACGAGCCGCCCCGGCCGGAGCCACCCGAGCCGGGAGTTGGGCGGGCGGTCGAACTCGTGCAGCGCGATGTTCTCGGCCAGCGTGAAGTCGAGGACGAGCCCACGCCGGTGCCGGTCCTCGGGGATGTGCCCGACGCCCGCGTCGAGGATCCGGTGCGTGCTCGCGCCCGTGAGGTCGCGCCCGGCCACGGAGAAGCGTCCGCTCTGGATCCTTCGGAGGCCCGTCAGCGCCTCGACGAGCTCGGTCTGCCCGTTCCCGTCGACTCCTGCGACCCCCACGATCTCCCCGGCCCGGACATCGAAGGTCACGCCGCGCACCGCCG
>CAZMUG010000145.1:0-6770 GCA_964569165.1 uncultured Gaiellales bacterium | reverse complement strand
CAGCCCGTGATGACGTTCCCGTCGCGCGCCCGCTCCGGGGAAGCGCCCGCGAGTGTCGCCGAGCCCGCGAGCGCCACCAGCGCCGTCAGCCCGACTCCGATCGTGCGTGAGTACACGCATCCTCCCTTCGTCGTTGACGACCGCCGTGGTAGCCGGGCTCGAGCGCACGAGCCAGTCGTCCGCAAGGGACACCCCCGACCGGAGCCGCATGGTTGAGCGACGCTGTGGAAAGGTCGATACCGACTCGTGACGGACTCTCGACCCTGCGAGGGAAGGTCCCCGTCAGCGAGAATCTCCAACCGATGTTCACGGAACCCGTCAGCCCGGAGCTCGCGCTCGTCGATCCCGACCTCGCCGCGCGTGCGCGCGCAGCTCTCCCGGAGCCGGCGACCGTCCTCCGACCGCTCCCGCGGCCGGCGGTCGCCGCGCCGGCGCAGCCGACGCACGAGCGGCACTACCCGGCCTGGGCGCGCGTCACCGCAGCGCTCTGGCTGCTCGTGCTCGGGATCCTCGTCGGTGGCGCGGCGATCCCGCACGCCCAGGACAAGCCGCGGGTGATCCCGAAGGACGAGGACCCCGTCACGACCGTCTGCAGGCCCGAGAAGCCGGACCCGGCGATCCCGCCGGTCGCGTTCGGCAAGCGGGGCCCGTAGCGCCGCGCGCTACACTTCCGCCTCCGCGGGGCTATAGCTCAGCTGGGAGAGCGCCTGGATCGCACCCAGGAGGTCGGCGGTTCGAGTCCGCCTAGCTCCACTGGCCCGCAGATCGCGAACCCGTCGGAGCAGGCGAGCTCTCGGCGACACAGGCGGACAACGCCCCGGGCAAGCGTCTCGACGAGCTCGTGAACGGGGCGTGCTCGCGGGAGGCTGGGCTGCCGTCGCTCGTCTTCGAGCGAGAGGCGGTGTAGATTCCGGCTCCTGACGATGAACGGCCTACTGCCTCTGTCGGCGACTGGCATCCTCATCTTCTCCGGCGCGCTGGGATCGCTCGACGGCGCGGCCGGGGCCGGCCCGACTGCAGACCCGATCGTCACGGTGGTCTACTCGGGGACCGCGAGCAACACGATGACATTCACCAACCCGGCCGGCGAGACCGTCCGCAAGGACGAGGTCACCGTGTCCTGGCGGCTCCGGTACAGCGGGCGCCTGAGCTCGCTCTCGGGAGCCGTCCCGTTCACGTTCCGGAGCGCCCAGGGTTTCTTCAGCCAGACGTATGAGGCTCCGAACGCCAACCTGAGCTGCTCCTACAAGCTCGCGGCCGGGCAGGGCAACGACCTGCTGGCAACGCGCGACAACGACAAGGTCACCCTCGACTTCGCCGTGCCGAGCAGGGTCCAGCCCGGCGATCCTTCTGCGCAGCTCGTGGGCAAGAAGACGTCGGGCAGCCACTGCGCGGCGCTCCAGGGTGGGCTGCCGATAACCGGGAACTGGGCAGCGGCGCCTCATCCGGCGGCACCGCGCGTCACGTACGCGTTCGGTGGGCCGGGCAGCCGAACGTGGAGGTTCGACGCCAAGCGGTCGTGGGACGATGGGCGGCACAACGTGTACCGATTGACGTCGGCCGTCGTCGTCTCGAACGGAACGGTCGCCCCGACCACCCCGGTGACGACGCCGACGAAGGTGCGGACGCTCGCGGCGCGCCTCATGAAGCGGACGGTCACCGACGCGCTGTACCCGTGCCTGACGGCCGGCACCGGCGCTGCCGTCTTCACGGCGGCCGGCATCGCGCTCGGGCCGATCGTCGGCGGAACGATGGTCGCAGTCGCGGGCCCGATCTGCGCGCAGCTGATCCGCGACCTCAAGGAGCTCGAGCTCGTCGTCAACGATCCGCCCGTGCCGGGCTACACGCGGGTGGCCGCCGTTCCGAAGGTCCCCACGCCCCCGATCGCGTTCGTCGCGTGCACGCAGTACCCCGCCGCCGGCCGGAAGCTCTGTGCCCGGCTGCAGGCGGCGGCGCAGGCATGGACCGACGCGACCCGTCGTCGAACCGCGGTGCTGACGACCCTCGCGACGACGATCGGCCGCGAGAGCGCCGCCGCCAAGGCGGGGAACACCGCCGCGCTACGGAAGCAGCAGAAAGCCGCCCTGGCGCTCGTCCCCGTCACCGAAGCGGCCGAGCGGGACCGGGTGGCCGCAGCCCGTTCGCTTGCGTCGATCCTCCGTTCCGCGAGCGCGCAGGGGAAGCTCAGCGCCGCACAGTCCGAGCGGGCGATCTCCGTCGTGCGCGCCAGGCTCGGCCGCGCCGGGGTCAGCCGTGCGGGGATCGCGAGGATCGTCCGGACGTTCAAGCCCGGCCCGCATGACGCGCTCGCCCAGCTCGGGAGCGGCTGACCCGGACGCGCGGCCCGCTCGAGCTGCGTGTGGTCGAGCGCCGGGGCGAGCGTACGAGGAGGTCGGGGCGACCGCCGCTCGCATCACCGCCCTCGCACCGAGATCGGCGGCCCGGGCTCGATCGTCACCGGGCCGGACTCGTTTCGTGCGCGGGCCTCGATGAGCGCGTCCGCGAGAAGCGCCTGGGCGACGTGGTTGAGGGCGCGAACACCGAGCTCGCCCTCGCCTGCGATGTCCAGGACGACGTCCGTGATGACGGGCTCGATCGCGCGGACGCGCAACCCGTACTCGCGCACGACCCCCCGGATCGCCAGCTGCGCGGCCTGTCGCAGGGCCTCCGAATCGAGATCCTGATAGACGGCGAACGTCCCGATCCGCGCCACGAGCGCCGCCGGTAGGCCGGCGTCGGTCAGAGCTCCGCGACACTCGCGCTCGACGGCCCAGCGGTTCTCCGGTGCGATGCGGTGGAGGCGCGCCGCCAGCTCGTCGGCCGCGACATTGCTGGTCATGACGATGACCGCATGCGCCGCGTTGACGGTGCGTCCGTCCGGCGCCGTCAGCCGCCCCGTGTCGAGCAGGTTGAAGAGAACGTCTTCCAGCACGGAGGGATGTGCCCTGTCGATCTCGTCGAGAAGCAGGATGCAGCCTTCGGTCTCGAGCGCGCCGAACAGGAGCCTGGAGTCCCCGTAGCCGACGTAGCCGGGCGGCGCGCCGATGAGCCGTGAGACCTGAAACGCCTCGGTGAGCTCGTTGCAGTCGACCCTGAAGACGTGAGCGCGGCCGTAGCCGACGGCCTTCAGCGCGTTCGGCAGCGCCTCGACCGTCGAGGTCTTGCCGGTCCCCGTGGGCCCGAGGAGCAAGATGGTGCTCGGTCGCGTCGGTGCCTGCTTCGCGAGCTGCGCACACACCGCGAACGCGACCCGCTCGAGTGCGGGTGCCTGCCCGCTGACCACACGGGAGAGGCGCCGTGCCAGGCGCTCCGGCCGAAGAGCTGCGCTCGGCGGCGTGCCGGACGACGTATGTTCGATGGGAGGTGCGAGCTCGTCGTCCACACCCGATGGGTCGGACGAGAGCACCTCGTCGCCCGACGCGGGAGGCGTGAGCTCTCCCCCGCCCGTGGGGGGCGGATCGGGCTCCTCGACCCGGATTCCGAACGCGGCAGCCAGCGGTCCGTTCGCGAACGCCTGCAGCGTCTGCGGCCCGAGGAAGACACGGCAGCCCAGCGCGAACAGCATTCGCAGGCCCGAGTCGTCGCAGGCCAGATCCCTGGCCTCGACGCGCAGCACGATCGAGTTGCCGGGAGCCGCGTGGAACTCCACCGGCCCGCGGCGCGGCGTGCAGCCCGGCGGATAGACGGCCTTCGACCAGGTGGTCGCCTTCGGCCGGCTGCGCGCGAACAGCCGCTCGAAGTAGGCGGGATCGCGACCGACCAGCCGCTTCAGCGACGCGCTCCGAGTGTGTCCGACCGGCTCACGGGAGTCACCGAACGTACCAGAACAGACGTTCGTAGCTCAAGGCCGGCAGCGCCGAAAACCCACGAAAATCGGGGAACTTCGAGTCGGCGGGATCCCCTGGCCGCGAAGCCCTGATCGGATTCGCGCGAGCCCGCCGACGGGTGTTCAGGCGCGGTCGACCCGCCCGCAGGCAGGACGCGCCGCACTATCCGCGAACGCGCCGCAGACCCACGAGCAGCTGGCCGCCGTCGAGCACGCGCAGCGGGACGAGGTTGGTGAGCAGCAGCGCGGCATTCACCGCGAAGCCGAGCCCGAAGAGGGCTGCACCCGGCTGCGGAAGCGCGGTGCCGGCGAGAAACGCGAGCGCGAGCAGGGCCGTCGCGAACGGGCCGCCGAGCGCGACCTTCCACAGCTGCTCGGGCCGCCCGTTCGGGTCGGCGACGAAGGCGACGCCGTACCAGCGCCAGCGCAGGCCGATCACCTTCCAGCCCACGGCTCGAGCCGTCCAGGCGTGGCCGAACTCGTGCAGGAGCGCCGACCCCCCGACGACGCACACCACCCAGACGATCAGACCGATCGCGTACCCATCCGGCATCGTTCTCCCCCTCTCTGCCGTGGCACCCGCAGTCTGTCAGAGACACGCGTCAGCGCACAACGGTCGGGCGGGAGACGGGCCCGACCGTGGAGCACCAGGCGATGAGGATCCAGGGCACGCGCAGGTACGGTCCTCCGGCCGTGTCGCCCGGAGACCTGACCCACCTGGAACGGCCTGCCGCGGGCGAGCCCGAGGGCCTGCTCGTGCTCTTCCACGGCCGGGGCGCCGACGAGTACGACCTGCATCCGCTCCTCGGCGTCCTCGACCGGGACCGCCGTCTCCTCGGCATCACACCCCGAGGGCCCCTGCACCTACCACCTGGCGGGGCGCACTGGTACGCGGTGCGCGAGCTCGGCTACCCGGACCCGGAGACGTTCTCGGCGACGCTCGCGCGGGTGGGCGCGTGGCTCGACTCGCTCGCGGAGGAGACGGGGATCCCGCCCGCCCGTACCGTGCTCGGAGGGTTCTCGCAGGGAGCGGTGATGACCTATGCCCTCGGGCTGGGAGCCGGTCGGCCGCGCCCGGCGGCGCTCGTCGCCCTGAGCGGCTTCGTACCGGCCGCGCCCGGCTTCGAGCTCGACCTGCGCGCGCCGCTCCCACGCGTCGCGATCGGCCACGGCGACCTGGACCCCGTCATTCCGGTGGACTGGGGCCGCCGGGCCCGGCGCCTCCTCGAGGGCGCAGGCGGCGAGCCCGTCTACCGCGAGTCCCGGGGGCTCGCCCACTCGATCGATCCCGCGTTCCTCGCCGAGCTCCGGCCCTGGATCGCAGCGGCACTCGCCGGCACGGGCCCGTGATCCTCTCGACCGGCGCCGAGCTGCGCGTGACCGGACCGGCCGACCGGTGCGCCGTCGTGTGCATGAACGGCGGCCGCGCGCAAGAGGTCGAGGGCACGTGGAGCGCGACCGTCGAGTGGCTCGTGCGCCGGCTCGCGCCGAGGCTCCCCGAGCTCGGCTTCGCCGAGGTGCGCTACCGCGTGAAGTCCTGGAAGCGCCTCGACTCGTGCTTCGAGGACGCGAGAGCGGCGATCCGGGAGGTCGCCGCTCCACGGGTGTTGCTCCTCGGGTTCTCGATGGGCGGGGCGGTCGCAGTCGGGGTCGCGGACGAGCCGGCGGTGGAGGGCGTCGTCGGCCTCGCGCCCTGGATCCCCGACGAGCTCGGCGTCTCGAGCCTGCGCGGGAAGCGCCTCGCGGTCTTCCACGGCGCGCTCGACCGCTGGCTCCCCGGCATCCCGGGGGTGTCGGCCCGACACTCCCGCAGGGGGTTCGACCGCGCGCGGGAGCGAGGCGCGGAAGGCCGCTACGTCCTCATCCCGTGGGCGCTCCACGGCGTCGCCGTGCGGGCGCCCTGGGGAGGTCTCCTCGAGCTCCCTCGCGCGGGGCGCTGGGAAGAGCTGGTCGAGGAGGAGCTCCGCCGCTTCGTCGCCGTAACCGGCTAGAGGACCCGTGCTGCCGTCCCGCTCCAGCGCCCGCGGGACGGAGACGCGAGCGCTCGAGCGGGGGCTGGGCGAGCGGGAGCGAAGGACACGACTCGGCTCGACCTGCAGGGTGGGTCCGAACAGGCGGTGACGTAGCGTGGCTCAGCTCTGCGGCCCCTCGCCGACCGGATGCACGATCACTCGCACCCCGGGTCTCGTCGGCAGCGCGAGGAAGGATTGCGCCTGGGCCGACGGCAGAAACTCGTACGTCAGGTAGTACGTCGTCGAGTCGGCATCGGGGAAGCGCTCCGCGACCGGGACGTACGTGCGGCGATCGACGTACAGCACAGGGCTCGTGGCGTCGTCGAAGCGCGGCGAGGCCTTCCCGCTCTCGTCGAGAATCGGTGTTGCGAGCTGGATCGCGTGGACGGCGCGACCGGCGATCGCCGACTCCCCGAGAGACCTGGCGTACCCTGAGGTCAGGGCCCGATGGATGCTCTCGGGCTCGTCGATCCGGACGCCCGGAAGAGAGGCATTCCGCTTGCCCGCCGCGACCGCCGACGGGTGGTAGCGGTAGACGTCCACGACGTTCCGGTCGGAGTCGAGACAGCGGAGCTCGAGCTCGCTTGCGAGGCAGTCCTCGGGGCCGCCCGTCCTGACGACCGATCGCCCGGTCCCGTCCGTCCGCAGCCAGCTCTCCTCGATCGACGGCGAGCTGCCCGTACCCTCGATGCGGGCGACGACGTGGAGCACACGCCCCGCGGGATCGATCGCAGCAGCGGCGCGCTCGACGACACCGGGACTCCCGTCGAGCATCCCGGCCACGACGACGGCGGTCACGGCGGCGGCCGCACCGAAAGCGATGGCGACACCGAGGCGGCTGCGGCCGGCGCGGGATGATCGCACCACGGGGTGTCGACGCGTGGCGACGAGCTCGGCGCGGGCCGAGGCCCGCACACCGGGCGCCGGCGCCG
>CAZMUG010000144.1:0-6818 GCA_964569165.1 uncultured Gaiellales bacterium | reverse complement strand
CGCCGTGCCACCCCTCGACGACCTGCGGCCCCGACGTCCCGAGCCCGAGCAGCAGGCGGCCGCCGGAAAGGAGGTCGAGCGTCGCCGCCGTCATGGCCGTGTTCGTCGGCGTCCGGCCCGGGATCTGCATGATCGCGCTGCCGAGCTTGATCCGCTCGGTCGTCGCCCCGAGCCATGCCAGGACGCTGACGCAGTCGGTTCCCCAGGCCTCGGCCGCCCACGCCGAGTCGAAGCCGAGCCGCTCCGCCTCCCGTGCCAGCGCGATCGGCTCGAGCGGGCTCGTGCCGGGCGGCGGGTACCCCATGTAGAAGCCGAGCTTCACGCCCGGCTCCGCTGGATGGCGAGGCTCACGCCTGCGATGCTAACGCGGTGGCGATCGCCGACCTGAGGCCTACCGACGAGATCGTCGAGCTGCGCGCGCGCTACCGCGCGTTCATGGAGGAGCACGTCTACCCGGGCGAGCCGGCGCTCGCGCGGGAGGACGACGCGGCGGATTCGCTGATGACCGAGCTGCGCGCGGAGGCGAAAGAGCGGGGCCTGTGGGCGCCGCATCTTCCGGCCGAGGCGGGGGGTTCGAGCGGGAGCTTCCTCGTGTACGCGTACCTGAACGAGGAGATCGGCCGCTCGGTGTGGGCGCAGCTCGTCTTCGGCTGCCAGGCGCCCGACGCGGGGAACGGCGAGATCCTGTGGCACTTCGGGACCGAGGAGCAGAAGGAGCGCTTCCTGCGGCCGCTCGTCGCCGGCGAGGTGCGCTCGTTCTTCTCCATGACCGAGCCGGAGGTCCCCGGCTCGGACCCGACGACGCTGCGGACGCGCGCCGTCCGCGAGGGCGACGAGTGGGTGCTCGACGGGCACAAGTGGTTCTCCTCGGGCGCCGAGGGCGCCGCCTTCGGGATCGTGATGGCGGTGACCGACCCCGAGGCCGACCCGCATCACCGCGCCAGCCAGATCATCGTCCCCGCCGACACGCCGGGGGTCGAGGTCGTCCGCGCCGTCCCCACGCTGGGCCACCGCGGCCGCGGCTGGACGACGCACTGCGAGGTGCGCTACACGGGCGTCCGCGTCCCCGTCTCGAACACGCTCGGCGAGATCGGAGACGGCTTCCGGATCGCGCAGAAGCGGCTCGGCCCGGGGCGGATCCACCACGTCATGCGCTGGCTCGGGCAGATGCAGCGCGCGTTCGAGCTCATGTGCTCGTACGCGCTCGAGCGCGAGGCCTTCGGCGGCCCGCTGGCCGACAAGCAGACGGTCCAGAACTGGATCGCGGACTCGGCTGCGGAGATCCAGGCGTGCCGGCTCCTGACGCTCGACGCGGCGCACAAGATCGACCAGGGTGACGAGGCGCGCGTCGAGGTCTCGGTGATCAAGTTCTACGCCGCACGCGTCCTCCACGACGTGATCGACCGCGCGGTGCAGGTGCACGGCGCGCGCGGGCTGACCGACGAGACGCCGCTCGGCGCCATGTACGCGATGGCGCGCGGTGCGCGGATCTACGACGGCCCGGACGAGGTGCACCGCATGGTGGTGGCGCGGCGAATCCTGAAGTCGTTCGCCGCCGGCGAGCCGTACCGGTTCGACTGACCCTACGCCGGCTCGGCGGTCGGCTGGACGACGATGCGGACGACGTCCCCCTCGCGGCGGGCGAGGTGCTGCAGCGCGTCGTCGGCTGCCGTGAGCGGGTAGCGGGCGGAGACCGAGCCGGAGAGGTCCAGCCGCCCTGACGCGACGAGCGCGTACACGTCCTCGAGGTCGCCCCGGTGCGCCCCGTACGAGGCGAGCACCGCCTGCTCGCGCCCCACGAACGCGTGCAGCGGCGGCAGGGCCGGCCTCCCCGGGCCGACGCCGACGAGCACGGCCCGTCCGCCCTTGCCGAGACACCGGACCGCGTCGGCCACGGTCTCGGGCCGTCCCACGCACTCGAGCGCGAGGTCGAGACCGCCGCCGGCCCGGGCCCGCACCTCGCGGGCCAGGTCGTCCTGGCGGGCGTCGACGACCGCGTCCGCGCCGATGCGCTCTGCCCGCGCGAGGGCTGCGGGCTCGGCATCCACGGCCACGATCCGTCCGGCGCCCATGAGCCGGGCGAGGAGGATCGCGTGCGTGCCGATCCCTCCGCACCCGAACACGGCGACCGTCTCGCCCGCCTGGAGCCGGCCGCGGCAGCGCAGGGCGTGAAAGGGGGTGGCGACCGCGTCGGTCGCGATCGCGGCGACGTCGAACGGGACCTCGTCCGGGAGGGCGACGACCGCGCGCCCGGGGACGGCGATGTACTCCGCGAGGGCGCCGTCGCGGTCCATCCCGTACACCTCGGCTGCGTCGCAGAGCGCCTCGCGGCCCGTGAGGCACCAGCGGCAGGCGCCGCACGAGGCCGCGGGCAGGAGGCCGACGCGGTCACCGGCGCGGAGCAGGGGATGGGCGCCCGGGTCGGCGACCACGCCCGCCGGCTCGTGGCCGAGCGTGATCGGGGTCCGCTTGGTCGGGAGGTCGCCGTCCACCGCGAGGTGGAGGTCGGTGCCGCAGAGGCCGCAGCCGTGGACTGCGACGAGGATCTCGCCCGGGCCCGGAGCCGGGACCGGCACGGGCTCGACGCGGAGCGGCTCCCCTGCCGCGACGAGCCTGGCGGCCAGCATCGTGGTCACCGCGTCGCCTCCTCCGCGATGCCGGAGAGGAGGAGCCGGAGGGCCACGGTCAGGTCCTCCGGGTCCGGATGGCTCGCCGCCCCGAGGTTGGTGCGCGTGTCGCGCAGGACCACGAGCCCTGCGAACGCCGCCCAGACGAGGTCGGCTGCGACGCGCGCGCGCTCGCGGCCGACGGTCCCGGCGAGGATCTCCGCGAGGAGCCTGAAGTTGTCCCCGGAGCGCCGGACGAGCTCCGCTCGCACCTCCTCGTCCACGGCGGCGGTCGAGTTGGGATGCGCGAGGTAGGCGAACACGTGGAAGTACTCGGGGTGCTCGGCCTGCACCTCCGAGAGGAACGACCAGAAGCGCGTCAGCCGGTCCTCGGCGGCGGAGTCGTCCGCGAGGATCGCCTCGAGGCCCGCCTTCGTGAAGTCGATGCCCTCGAAGAGGAGGGAGGAGAGGATCTCGTCCTTGCCCCGGAAGTAGAAGAAGAGCGTCGCCTCCGAGAGCTCGGAGCGCTCGGCGATCAGGCGCGTGGTCGTGCCGGTGAACCCTCGCTCGCGTACGAGCGTTCGTGCGGCGTCCAGGACTGCGTCGCGGCGCGCCTCCCGCTCCCGCCGTCTCCGCTCCGCGACGCCCATGCTCAGGCGCCCTCCAGCGCGCGCGCGATCGTCTCGCGCTGGACCTCGCTCGTCCCCTCGCCGAGCTCGAGCACCTTGCAGTCGCGGTAGAAGCGCTGCGCCGCGCTCTCCAGCATGTACCCCTGGGCGCCGCACAGGTGCAGCGCGCGCTCGCAGGCCCAGGTGCAGGTCTCGGTCGAGAAGAGCTTCGCCATCGACGCCTCGGTCCCGTGCGGCAGGCCCGCGTCGGCGAGCCGCGCCGCGTGGAGGGTCAGCTGCCAGGCCGCCTCGAGCCTCGTCGCCAGGTCGGCGAGCGTGAAGCGGACGAACTGCTGACGGAGGAGCGGGCCGCCGAACTGCTCGCGCTCGCGGACGTGGGCGAGCGCCGTCTCGAGCGCAGCCTGCCCGAGTCCGACCCCGAACGCCGCCGCCGCGATCCGCCCGAGCGTCAGCACCTTCATGGCGGCCAGCAGTCCGGTCCCCTCCGGCCCCAGACGGTCGGTCTCCGTGGCCCGGTAGCCGTCGAGGACGATCTCGGCCATCTCGGAGGCGCCCATCCCGAGCTTCTCCAGCGGCCGGCCGACCGTGACGCCCGGCCGGTCGAGCTCGACGACGAAGAGCGAGAGCCCGCGCAGCCCGTCCTCGGGCGACGTCGATGCCACCAGCACCGAGAAGTCCGCGAGCGGGGCGTTCGTGATGTAGAGCTTGGCGCCGTCGAGGAGGTACCCGTCGCCCTCGCGGCGGGCCCGCGTGCGCACGGTGGAAACGTCCGAGCCCGCCTCCGCCTCGGCGTAGGCCCAGCACGCGATGCGCTCGCCGGCGAGCGCGGGTGGGAGGAGCCGCAGGCGCTGCTCGTCCGTTCCCAGGTGGTGGACGGCCCCGCACGCGAGCGCCGTGTGGACGTACAGCCCGAGCGCGACGCCCGCCGACCCGCGTGCGAGCTCCCGGCACAGGAGCGCGTAGTGCACCGAGCCACCGCCGCTCCCGCCCACGTCCTCCGGGAACGCCGTCCCGAGCCAGCCGAGCTCGCCCAGCCGGCCGAAGAGCTCGCGCGGGTAGCGGCCTTCCCGGTCCCACTCGGCCGCCCGGGGCGTGATCTCCCGCTTCGTGAACTCGCGCACGGCCTCCTGCAGGGCCGCCTCGTCCTCTGCGAGCAGCGCGTCGCTCATGGCGCGGTCTCCCGACTCCCTGGCACCCCTGTCAGCGCCCCTCGAAGTGTCCGGCGCGCTTCTCCCGGTAGGCCGCCAGGGCCTCCCGGTGATCGTCGCTCTGGAGGCACTGGACCTGGGCGTAGACCTCGTAGTCGAACTCGGCGGCCTGGTCGAGGTCCGGAGAGCGGCGGATGGCGCGCTTGGTGAACGCGAGCGCCCGCGGCGGGCTCGCGGCGAGAGCTCCAGCCAGCTCGGCGACGGCTCCGTCCAGCGCCTCGGGCTCCACGACGCGCGTGACGAGCCCGATCCGCTCGGCCTCCTCGGCGTCGACGAAGCGTCCGGTCATCATCAGGTCGGTCGCCCGGCCGAGGCCCAGCATGCGCGGGAGGAAGTAGCCCGCGGCCATGTCGCACCCGGCGAGGCCGATGCGCACGAACGGCGCGGCCAGGCGGATGCCGCGGGCGGCGAGGCGGAAGTCGGAGGCGAGCGCGAGCCCGAGGCCGCCGCCGACCGTGTCGCCGTGCAGTCGCGCGACGACGGGCTTGTCCATGCTCGAGATCGCCCGGATGGGATCGAGGTAGCGCTCGACGATCCACTCCCACTCGGCAGGAGAGCGCGGGCGCATCTCCTGCTGGTCGGCGCCGGCGCAGAAGATGCGCCCCTCGCCGGCGAGGACGACGCAGCGGGCCCCGGGATCGGCCGCGACGGTCTCGAGCGTCTCGACGAGCTCCTCGAGCATCGCGAGGTCGATCGCGTTGAGCCGGTCGGGCCGGGCGAGCGTCACGGTGGCGACGCCCTCCGCGACCTGCAGGCGCACGGTCTCAGGCATCGCTCGCCTCCTCCAGCCCGAAGGCCGCGAGCGCGTTGTCGCGGACGACCTTCCGGAAGAGCGTCGGGCCGAGGTCGAGCTCCTCGAGCTCGGCGAGCGTGCGCTCGAAGGAGAGGAGCGGGTAGTCGGTTCCCCAGACGACCTTGTCCTGCCCCCAGCCGCGCACGAAGTCGAGGAACGACGCGGGCCAGTGCTTCGGCGTGCGCGCGGAGGTCTCCACGTACACGTTCGGGTGCTTCCACGCGAGCGTCGCCATCTCCTCGTGCCAGGGCTGGCCCAGGTGGCAGCCGAGGATGGTCAGCTCCGGGAACGCGAGCGCGACCTCGTCGAGGTAGATCGGGCGCCCGCACTCGGAGGGGAGGAGCGGCCCGGTGTGGCCGACCTGGATGCACACGGGAACGCCGAGCTCGGCGCACGCGACGTACACGGGCCAGTAGCGCTTGTCGTTGGGCGCCAGGCCGACCGTGCCCTCGCCGTACATGTAGGGCTCGAGCCGGATCGCCCGCAGGCCGAGCTCGCCGACGAGCCGGTGTACCTCGCGGTACACGTCCATCGGCTTGCGGAGCACGTTGACCGAGCCCGAGCCGACGAAGCGGTCGGGGTGCGCCCGCACGGCCTCCGCCACCTCCTCGTTCGAGACGACCGCGAGGTCGCGGTGGTAGAAGGCCGAGAGGACGCAGCGGTCGACGGCGGCCTCCTCCATCTCGGCCAGCATCTGCTCGAGGTCCTGCCCCTCGAAGATCACCCGCGGCGAGCGGTACTTCTGGAAGATGTGCAGGTACTCCTCCGGCCAGCGCGTCGCCGCCTCGGGCCCGATCCAGCTCGCCCAGGCGTCGATCGCGATCCGTTCTCTCGTCATCGGCTCTCCTCTCCCTCCGGTCCACGGAGCCCGAGCGTCGCCCGTGCCTCGTCCGGTGTCGCCGGCTCGAAGCCGAGCTCACGCAGGATCCGCACTGCCTTCTCGACGATCTGGCCGTTCGAGCTCGCGAGCTCGCCCGGCGCGATCCAGACGTTGTCCTCCATCCCGACGCGGACCTGGCCGCCCATGGCCACGATCGCGCCCAGCATGCGGAAGTGGTTGCGCGCGCCGATCGACGTCACCTGCCAGACCGCGCCGGGCGGCAGGCCCTCGACCAGGAACACGAGGTTCCGCACGGACGCCTCGGTGATCTCGCCCGGGATCCCGGTGACGAAGTTCACGAAGAGCGGCGCGGACAGCGCTCCCCGCTCGAGGAGCGCGCGGACGTTGTTCAGCATGCCCGCGTGGTAGACCTCGAGCTCCGGGCGAACGCCGTGCTCGAGCAGCGTTCGCGCGACCCGCTCGAGCTCCGCGTGCGACGAGAAGAGGGGGACGAAGCGGTCGCGCGCCCAGGCGCCCTCCCGCGCGTCGTAGCGGCCGAGCAGCGCGCCCCCGCCGACGCTGAAGGAGGCGATCTCGGGGCGGAGCTCGGGGACGACCCGGATCCGCTCCTCGAGCGGCAGCCCGGCGACCGCGCCGCCCGTCGTGAGGTTGAGCACGGCGTCGCAGCCTGCCTCCCTGAGCCCGTCGACGAGGCGCCGGAAGACGGCGACGTCCGCCGTTGCCCGCCCGTGGGCGTCTCGC
>CAZMUG010000143.1:0-6824 GCA_964569165.1 uncultured Gaiellales bacterium | reverse complement strand
GCCGGCGCGGGCCGGGTCGTGACCGATTCCGCGCTCGTCCGTGCCCTTCGGGCGGCCGGCGGCCGCGAGCTCGAGCCGAAGCAGGCGTGGACGAACGTCGCCGACTTCTCCGCCAACGGCATCGACGCCGTGAACTTCGGCCCCGGGCACACGGCGTACGCGCACCGTCGCGACGAGCGGGTGGAGATCGCGGCGCTCGTCAGTTCCTACGAGATCCTCCACCGCTTCCTCACCGGGCCGATGCGCGAAGATGCGCCGTGATGGACCTGGCCGCACGCATCGACGCGCTCTGGGAGGCGGACGAGCTCGATGGGGGCCCCGTCGAGGACGCGATCGCGCGCCTCGACCGCGGCGAGATCCGGGTCGCGGAGCGACAGGCGACGGGCTGGGTCGTGAACGCCTGGGTCAAGAAGGCGATCCTCCTCTACTTCAAGCACCGCCGGGTCGAGCCGATGGAGGCCGGCGGCCTGCAGTTCCTCGACAAGATCCCGGTGAAGTCGGACTACGCCGCGCGCGGCGTCCGCGTGGTCCCCCCGGGGGTCGCGCGCTACGGGTCGTTCCTGTCCGAGGGTGTGGTGCTGATGCCCGGCTACGTGAACATCGGAGCGTGGGTCGGCCCGCGAACGATGGTCGACACCTGGGCGACGGTGGGCTCGTGCGCCCAGATCGGCGCGGACGTGCACCTCTCCGGCGGCGTCGGGATCGGCGGTGTGCTCGAGCCCCCACAGGCACAGCCGGTCATCGTCGAGGACGGCGCCTTCCTGGGCTCCCGCGCGGTCGTCGTCGAGGGCGTCGTCGTCGGCGAAGGAGCCGTGATCGCGCCGAACGTGGTGCTCTCGGCGTCCATCCCCGTCATCGACGTGACCGGTCCCGAGCCGGTCGAGCATCGAGGGTACGTCCCACCGCGGTCGGTGGTCCTGCCCGGGACGCGGTCGAAGGAGTACCCCGCGGGCGCGTATGACATCCCGTGCGCGCTCATCGTCGGCCGGCGGAGCGCCTCGACCGACCTGAAGACATCGCTCAACGACGTCCTCCGGGAGTTCGAGATCGCGACGTGAGCCACAGCACCGAGCCGAGCCCGTAGGCGCAGGCGTCACTCGACGCGCTGTGCGGGCCCCACGAGGCGCGCCTGCCCGCAGTCGAGCTCCACGAGGAGATCGCCTCCCGGAAAGTGGACCACGACCGTTCCCGTCCCATGGGTTGCGGCTGCGACCGCCACTGCGCTCGTCCCGGATGAGAGCGTCTCCCCCACGCCACGCTCCCAGACGCGCGCGGTCACCTCGCCCGGGCCGTCCACCCGGACCACCTGGACGTTCGTCCGCTCCGGAAACCGCGGGTGGGTCTCGAGGAGCGGCCCGATGCGCGAGACCTCACCCGGATCGCCGACGACGACGGCGTGCGGGTTGCCAACCGAGACGGGCGTGAAGCTCACCCCGGCGACGCTCTCCGGCTCCCCGATCGTCACCTCGCCCAGGTCCTGCTCGATCTCCCCGCCCTCGAGAACGCGCGCACGAACCACGCGCCCGGCGGAGACGACCTCGAGCTCCTCGGCACCCGTTCGTGCCGCGAGCCAGGCGGCGGCGATGCGCGTGCCGTTCCCCGAGAGCTCAGCCCGAGATCCGTCGGGGTTCCAGATCACCACCTCGAGCCGGTTCCCGTCCTCGGAGACCACCTCGACGACGCCGTCGAGCCCCTCCGACAGCTCGCGCGCCCGGTCGGGCTCGAGGCGAGGGCCGCCCGCGGCGACACGGTACGTGTTACCGAGCGCGTGCCAGGTCGAGAATCTCATCCGTTACCTCGTCGGGCGGCCGGTTCGCGTCGATGACGACGATCCCCGGAATGCGCCGCATCCACTTCCGCTGGTACGCGGCGTAGCGCCGGGTGCGGAGGACGACGCGCTCCAGCGCCTCGTCCGCCGGAAGAGCTGCGAGCTCCCGGAGGCCGAGAGCCTGCGACGCGGTGCGGGAGACGCCGCGGGCGAGCGCCGCCCGCGCCTCCTCGACGACTCCGCGGGCGAGCATGGCGGTCGTCCGTTCACGGATCCTCCGTTCCAGCTCCGCTGCCGGAAGGTCGAGCCCCACGATCAGGCTGGGTCTGCGGGGTGCTCCCGACCAGAGCCGGTCCTCCGGCGGGACGAGCGACGCCCCCATCTCGGCCAGCTCGAGAGCCCGGACGACGCGACGGCGGTCGTTCGGATGCACGACACCGGCCGCAGCCGGATCGAGCTCTGCGAGCGCGGCGTGCGCGGACACGGGGTCGGCGTCGTAGAGACGCTCCCAGCGCTCCCGCGACTCGGGCTCCGGCGCCGGAGGGACCGCGAGCTCGACCAGAGCGGCCCGGAGATACAGGCCCGTACCACCCGCGAGCACGACCGCGCCCGTGGACTCGACCAGCGCGTCGATCGTCTCGTGCGCGAGTGCCGCGTACTCCCCGACCGACATCTCCTCGTCGAGGTCACGGATGGCGACGAGCCGTGTCGGGCGCGGCGGTTGGTTGGTGACGATCTCGAGACCGCGGTACACCTGGAGCGCGTCGGCGGAGACGACCTCGGTGCCGAGCCGGTCCGCGAGGAGCTCGGCCACGGCGGACTTGCCCGTCGCGGTCGGACCAAAAACGGCGTAGACCTCGGGCGCCGAAACGGTCATGGCCTGTGAGGCACCCCAGCCCACCACCCGCTGCGAGCGTAACGAGAAAACGTCCACACGTGTGTTACGAGTAGTGCCGAGAGCGTGCATGTCTGCTCACGGGCTCGCGACGAGCGCGGCGGTCCTTCCACGCAGCGTCGTCGAGGTTGCGCTCTCCACGAGCACGTCGACGAGCTCCCCCGGCCTCGCGGGCCCGGCGAAGTTGACCGTCGTGTTGCGGCGCGTGCGACCCCGCAGGAGGCTCGCGTCGGTCCGGCTCGGTCCCTCCACGAGCACTTCCTCGACCGTCCCGACGCGTTCGCGATTGCGCTCGGCCGCGATCCGCTGAACGACCGCGACGAGGCGCTCCAGCCGCTCGTGCTTCACGTCCTCCGGAACCTGATCGGACATGGCCGCCGCCTCCGTTCCCGAGCGAGGTGAGAAGATGAACGTGAACGCGCTGTCGTACCGGACCTCCTCGACGACCTCGAGCGTCTCCTCGAAGTCGGCGTCGGTCTCCCCGGGAAAGCCCACGATCAGGTCGGTTCCGAGCGCGAGGCCCGGGACGGCGTCCCGCAGGTCCGCGACGAGCCGTAGGTAGCGATCCCGGTCGTACGTGCGCCGCATGCGCTTGAGGACCCGCGACGAGCCGGACTGGAGCGGCAGGTGGACGTGCTCGCAGACGGCCGGGCACTCGGCCATCGCCACGACGACCGGCGCGCGGAAGTCCTTCGGGTGCGGGCTCGTGAACCGGATCCGGGCGATCCCCGGTACGGCGTCGCATGCGCGGAGCAGCTCGCCGAACTCCGTGCGGAGCGCGGGAGCGAGGTCCCGTCCCCAGGAGTTCACGTTCTGCCCCAGGAGCGTGATCTCGCGAACGCCCTCCTCCGCGAGCCCGGTGACCTCCGCGACGATCTCCCCGGGTGGCCGGCTCTGCTCGCGGCCGCGCACGGCCGGGACGATGCAGTACGCGCACGCCGAGTTGCAACCCATCGACACCTGCACCCAGGCCTGGAAGCGGCGCTCGCGACGCATCGGGAGGTCGGCTGCGAAGTGCTCGTGCGACGCGAACCTCCCCCTCGGGATCGCGTAACCGCCCGCAGCGATCCAGTCACCCAGGTGCGGGATCGACCCCGGGCCGAAGGCGACGTCGACGAAGGGGTAGAGCTCGAAGATCCGCTCTCGCTGCGCCTCGGCGTAGCAGCCGCCGACGGCCACCACGAGATCCGGCCGCTCCCGCTTCCACGACGCCGCGTTCCCGAGGTACGCGGCGAGCCTCGTGTCCGGCTTCTCGCGGATCGTGCAGGTGTTGTAGACGAGGACGTCGGCCGTCTCCGCGCTCGTCGCCTCGCCGAGCCCGAGCGACTCGAGCATGCCCTTGATCCGCTCGGAGTCGTGCGCGTTCATCTGGCAGCCGAACGTGGTGACGTGGTACCGCCTCATCAGCCGGCCAGTGTAGATCCGTCCCTGCGGTGTGCCGGCGCTACTTCGCCACCTCGACCGCGCGGCTCTCGCGGATGACGATCACCTTCACCTGCCCCGGGTACTCGAGCTGGTCCTCGATCTCCCGCGCGATCTCGTGGGACAGGAGCACCGCGCCGTCGTCGTCCACCTCGCTCGGCTCCACGATCACGCGGATCTCGCGCCCTGCCTGGAGGGCGTACGCCTTGGCCACGCCGCGCTTCGACGTCGCTATCTGCTCCAGTGCCTCGAGCCGGCGGATGTAGTTCTCGAGGCTCTCCCCGCGCGCGCCCGGCCGGGAGGCCGAGATCGCGTCGGCCGAGATGAGGAGGACCGCCTCCACGGTCTGCGGCTGCACCTCGTAGTGGTGGGCCTCGATCGCGTGCGCCACCCCCTCCGACTCGCCGTAGCGGCGCGCGAGCTGCGCGGAGATGAGCGCGTGCGAGCCGTCGACCTCGTGGCTCATGGCCTTCCCGAGGTCGTGCAGCAGCGCAGCGCGCTTGGTCGTCTTGACGCCCGCCTTCAGCTCGGCGGCCATGATCCCGCCGAGGTGCACCACCTCGAGCGTGTGCTTGAGGACGTTCTGGCCGTAGCTCGTCCTATAGCGAAGGCGCCCGAGGATGCGGACGAGCTCCTCGTGGAACTCGCCGCAGTTCGCCTCGAACACCGCCTGCTCACCCGCCTGCACGACGTGCTCGTCGAGCTCGGCCTTCGCCTGGTAGTACATCTCCTCGATCCGGGCCGGATGGATGCGGCCGTCCTCGATGAGCTTGTCGAGGGTCAGCCGCGCCACCTCGCGGCGAAGAGGATCGAAGGACGAGAGGACGACCGCATGGGGCGTGTCGTCGATGATGAAGTCGACTCCCGTCAGATGCTCGAGCGCGCGGATGTTCCTCCCCTCGCGGCCGATGATCCGGCCCTTCAGGTCGTCGGACGCCAGCTCGACCACCGAGACCGTCGCCTCCGCGGTGTGACTCGCGGCAACCCGCTGCAGGGCGTCCGCCACGAGCGCCCGGGCACGCCGCCGTGCATCGCCACGCGCCTCCTCCTCCATCTGCCGAACCTCCCGCGAGAGCTCGTGGCGCACGAGGTCCTTCGAGCGCTCGAGGACCTGCTCGCGCGCCTCCTGGGCCGTCAGCCCGGAGATCTTCTCGAGCGCGGCGAGAGCATCCCGCTGGGCGTCCCGCAGCTCTTCCTGGAGGGCCTTTACGTGCGTCTCGCGGTCTCCGAGCCCCTGCTCCCGGCGCTGGATCTCGGTCAGGCGCCCGTCGAGCTCGAGCTCCTTCTGCAGGATCTGCTCCTCGATCTTGGCGATCTCGACCCGGCGGTCGCGGACCTCGGACTCGATCTCGCTCCGGAGCTTGACCGCCTGCTCGCGTGCCTCGACCTGCGCCTCGCGCCTGACGGCGTCGGCCTCGCGCCCGGCGTCGGCGACGATCCGCTCCGCCTCGCCGTGCGACTGCCGCACCCGTGAGCCTGCCCGGGCGAGCAGGAACGCAGCAGCAGCTCCGACTCCGACGAGGATTCCGACGAGCGCGGCGACAGCCGGGAGCATGAGACCTCCGTGGAAGGTTCCGTTGTCCGCGGCGAGCGCCGCGGTGGCTCACACCCGGCTGGCGACCTGCTCGGTCGCGGCCGGAGGCTGTCCGGGGCCTACCTCAGGCCGCGGCCACCCTCCGTATCCGGTCGCGCTGCGGCCGGCGGGACGAGGGATCGAGGATCGAGGGAACAGGTCACGGTTTCAGGTACTGCGCGTTCGAGCAGGTACGTGCAGGGTGAAGCTCGCTCATGGTAACTCGTCGCCCTCGGGGCTGGCAACGACGGCCGAGACCGTGTCGTGCGAGAAGCCGCGAGCACGCAGGTAGCGTGCCGTCTTCGGGCTCGGGCCTCTCGCCCGGACGATGCGTCGCGCGCGCTCGACCTCGGGTGCGACCGCGGCCACGGCTGCCTCGGCGAGCTCGGGATCGACGCCGGCGGCCTCGAGGTCGTGGCGAATGAGCTCGTCGCCGGCACCCCGGTCGGCGAGCGCGGCCGCGCGGTTGCGGGCAAAGCGATCGTCGTCGAGCAGGCCCGTCCGAGCCAGCGTCGCCAGCGCGGACTCGCGCTCGAGCGGCCCGAACCCCCGCTCCCCGAGGCGGCGGTCGAGCTCGCGCGCCGTGCGGTCCCGGTGCCGGAGGGCCCGAAGCGCGCTCTCCAGTGCGTCGTCGCTCACGTCCGCCTGCCGCTACTCGGCGGCGACGGGCTCGGCCTCCTCCACCTCGACCTCGACCGCATCCTCGCTGTGCGGTCCCGCCGGCAGGAGCCGCGCCGAGACGACCTGGTCGTCCGGCGCCTCCGCCTGGATGCGCACGAGGATCTGCTGGACGAGATCGGGGTGCTCGGCGAGGAAGCTCGTCGCATTCTGCCGTCCCTGCCCGAGACGCTCGTCGCCGAAGCTGAAGTAGGAGCCGGCCTTCTGGACGATCTTCTTCTCGAGCGCGACGTCGAGGACCGTTCCCTCCCAGGGGATCCCCTGGCCGTACACGATGTCGAACTCGGCCTGCTTGAAGGGCGGCGCGACCTTGTTCTTGACGACCTTGACCCGCACACGGTTGCCGATCGCCTCGGCGCCGTCCTTCAGGGTCTCGATCCGGCGGATGTCGAGGCGGACGGAGGAGTAGAACTTGAGCGCGCGGCCGCCCGGCGTCGTCTCCGGGTTGCCGAACATGACGCCGATCTTCTCGCGCAGCTGGTTGGTGA
>CAZMUG010000142.1:0-6825 GCA_964569165.1 uncultured Gaiellales bacterium | reverse complement strand
CCGGCTGCCGTCCGCCGGTATTTCGACGCCCCAAGCGTGCGGTACGCTGCGGCGTAATGTCATCTATTTATCGCTCCCGGTAGTATGCACAAGAGAAGACGAGTCGCAATCCTGTGCCAGCACTTTTACCCGGAGATGATCTCTACCGGAATGCACATGACAGAGTTGGCTGTTGGGCTAGCCCGCACCGGCTGGAGGGTGACGGCATACTGTGCGCAACCCAGTTTGAGTCTTGAGCACAAGAACGAGAAGGCCCCGCCGACCGGAGAGTATGAAGGAGTATCAATTCGCAGAGTAAAGACGATTGGCTCATACGCCGGCGGCATATTCCGGCGGCTGACGTTCTCGGTTAGCTACGTGCTGGCGACGATGGCCGTTGTCGTTCGAGAGCGCAGGCAGATCGACCTTCTCTTGATTACAACCAACCCGCCGTTCTTGGGACTTGTCGGTGTCATCGCGACAGTGTTTTTGAGGGTGCCATACGGAATCATTGTCTACGATGTATATCCGGAGATTGCCGTGCGCCTGGGGCTGCTGGAAGATGGGAGTCTCGGAGCCCGGGCGTGGGATTGGGTAACCAAACTGATTCTGCGGAGGGCATGCCGCGTAGTCGTGATCGGCCGAGACATGTTGGAGATTGTGGCCCCGAAGCTGGGTGCAGGCAAGCGTGAGGCACTGCGTTTCATTCCGAACTGGTCAGATGAGCGTGTGGTGCGGCCGATTCCTCGCTCGGAGAATATGTTCCGCCAACGGCACGCATCCGAGGACACACTCGTTGTTCAGTACTCAGGTCGAATGGCCCGCACGCACAACCTGGAGGCACTCTTGGAAGCTGCGGAAATCTGCTCGAACAAGCCGGTGCTCTTCCAGTTTGTCGGAGACGGGGCAAAGAAGAAGGCGTTGATGCAGACAGCAGAGGCGCGAAGCCTTCAGAACGTGCAATTCCTTGGGTATCGGACGACAAGCGAGTTGGCGGAGGCGCTAGGGGCCGCGGACGTTGCGGTAGTTTGCCTGACGGGGCAGTTCTTGGGTCTCTCTGTGCCCAGCAAACTGTACGGAATCATGGCCAGTGGAACACCCGTTCTTGGGTTGGTCCCTCTCGAGAGCGAGGTCGGCCGGGTAATCCAGGAAAGTGAGTGTGGATGGGTGATGCCGGACGGGACTGGAGCGGAGCTCGCCGCGTTGATCGAGCGTCTGCTGGCGAGGCCCGGAGAACGGAAACAGTTTGGAAATAACGCGCGCGCCGCGTTTCTGAAGGACTACACACTGACGCAGGCGGCCGCGAGGTACGCTCGCGTGCTTGACGAAATCGCAGCTGACTGTACTGCCCCGCAGCCTTCGATGCGACAAGCGACAGGTGGCTAAGGTGAAGCGGTGCGTGGTTACCGGGGGTGCTGGGTTCCTGGGTCGGGAACTGGTGCGGCAGTTGTGCGCCGGCGGGCATGAGGTGCGCGCTACAGACCGCCAGCGCGACTCCGGCTCGGCGAGGTGTGAGTTCGTGACCGCGGATATTCTCGACATCGACGCGCTTCGACCGGCACTCCGCGGCGCTGACTGCGTCGTGCACACCGCCGGGCTTGCCCACGTTCGAGCGAATCCGGAGCGCCTGCGGCTGATCAATGAAGTTGGAACCCGTCGCGTCCTCCAGGCGTCGGCCGGGTGTGGCGTCGAACGAGTCGTTCTGGCGAGCTCGGTCGCGGTCTACGGCACGCGGCGAACAGGCCCTACTACCGAGGCCGACACCTGTGCGCCCGTGACTCCATATGGTCAGAGCAAGCTGGGTAGTGAGCAAGAGGCAAGAACCATTGCGGATGCTGCGGGCATCGCCCTCACAGTACTTCGGTTCGCAACCATGTACGGCGAGGAGGACCCCGGGAGCGTTGGGCGGTTGATGCGCGCTCTCGACAGAAAGCGTTTCGTCTGGTTTGGCGACGGGTCGAATAGAAAGACATTGCTGCACCGAGATGACGCCGTGCGGGCATGTATCCTTGCCGCCGAGGCCCCTTCAGGTGTGTCTGGGACGTACAATGTCACTAGTGATGTCGTAAGGGTGAGGGATGTCGTGCAGGAACTGTGCCTAGCGCTCGGGCGAAGTGTGCCAAGACACGGATTGCCGCCCTCGGTCGCGAGGTGGATTCTCAGGTTGGTCAAGGGGCGGCTCACGAACTCAGCGCGCATAGGGAACGTCGCTTGCACGCTCCAGCGGTGGATGGAGGACGAAGTCCACGACGGCGGCCTTTTTCGATCATGCTTCGCGTTCGTGCCCCGAATCACACTTACCGCAGGACTTCGCAGACAAGCGACTTGGTACCTCAAGCAACAAGGGAGGCATGTAGACGTTGTTTCAGCCTCCAGCCCGCTGTTCCCTAAGCGCTGAGGGCGGGGCGAGACGCGATGAATTCCCAGCCATCTGCAACGCGGCCTGACACCGCACCTCCCGTAACGGGCGACAGAGTACCAGCGACCGTTCATGAGTTTCTACGCGATGTCCTCTGTGCGCTCGACGACGAAGGAATCCTGTACTGCGTGGAGAGGAACTACGATGGGTACCCGGAGGTTATTACGGGAGACGTTGACCTGGTCGTTGAGCGGCGGGAATCAACACGGTCTCTTGACGCAGTCCGACGGGTGGCAACAAGCCTAGGTTGGCAGTGCTACATCGATCACAGGACCCGGCTCAGTTCGCACGTCGGGTACTGGGCCGACACCTCGGACACTCGATTCGCGCTGGTGTTTGAGTTCTTCGCAGGCGGTACCTGGCGCGGAGTTGAGTACCTGAGGGCCTCAAGAATCCTGCGTGCCCGGGAGAGACATGGCATCTCCTGGAAGCCGGCCCCGGAGCACGAGGCGATGATTACCCTGGTTCACCACGTGCTCTACAACCGACGAGTCTACCCTAAGTATCAGCGGCGGATACGCCATCTTGCGATGCTCAGACCAGAGTCGTTCCGGCGGGAGCTCGCCACCGTGTTTGGCCCAGTCCTTGGCCACGAACTGTCCGATATGGTTCAGGCCGAAGAGTGGACATCAATTGCCGTCAAGGCTCCCGCGCTGCGGCGCGCCGTAACGCTGCGTTCCGTGCTGCGTCAGGCGCCGAATCTGCTCGCAGATGCGCTCTCAATGGCGCTCGGGAGTCGCACGCGACCGCCGGGCGTGGTGGTTATTCTCGACGGCATTGAATCCGAAGCCGCGGGCCAGTTGGCGTCCCGTCTCGTCGACCTGGCCACCGAATGGCATCTTTTCCTTCCGCCATTTAGAGTCGCTGTAACAGCAGGCGCGGAAGACTCCGAGGCTGCCCTCCGACGGGCCCATCGGCGGGGCGGCGTCGGAGTATGCCTCAACCCGAACAACGTGTCACTGGCGAACGGCCTTCCGGCAGAACACATCACGCGCGTGACTGCATGCGGCAAAGGCCTCTCCGTGGCTACAGGAGTCGACAACGACGAGGTCCTCCCGTCCCGCCAGGACCCCGCGCCGGAGATCTGGCGGCGGATTCTAGCACATCGAAGCCGCTCGCTGCTGCACTCATCGACATCATGAGGGTGTTGTTGATTGGGGATCCCTCGGGCGAAGATGACGAAGGGATGAAAAAGACCTCCCGAAAACTCGCGCACTACCTCAACCGGAGCAGCCAGGCTGACGCTCGCTTGGTATCCGTCGCAGAAGCAGTTCGACGCGACAGACGGCTAGGTGCAGATATCGTCCACTACATGGCAGGCCCGAGTTGGCGTTCCGTTCTATACTGCGAAGCGGTGAAGCGTTTGAGCAGCAGCAAGCCCAAGTCGGTGCTCACGTTCATTCACCCCCACTGGTCCCTGTTCGCAGGCGCGTGTTTTCGCCTTCTTGCCCCAGACGCCGCATTTGTGCAGTCTGCTCGATGGGAAAAATACTGCGTAGAGCGGAACTGCAGGACGTTCAATACGCCGATGTCGGGCATTGATCCTGAGCGGTTCCGTCCTGTCTCGCCAGAGAGAAAGTCGTCGATGCGGGCTGGTTTGGACGTTTCCGAGAAGTCGCGATTACTGCTCCACGTAGGCCACCTCACGAAAGGGCGAAACCTCAGCATCCTGTCGGAGCTCGCCCAGCGCCCATCGACGGTAGTGACGCTGATTGTGAGCACCACAGGGATCCCTGAGAAGTCAATTGCCGAATCCCTGCGGAATGCGGGCGTGCGGGTCGTTCGTCAATACGTCGAGAGGATCGAGACCTATTACCAAGCGGCCGACTGCTATGTCTTTCCGACTACCAATCCTCTGAACTGCGTTCAGCTTCCGCTCAGCGTTCTCGAGGCACTTGCTTGCGGAACGCCTGTTGTCTCCACGAATTTTGAAGGGATTCCGTACTACTTGAAGAGCATCCGCGGATTGTTCCGCGCAAGCAGCGTCGATCACATCCCACCGCTTGTCGAGCGGGCACTGTCCGCGTCAGTCAAAGTCGATGCGGACAGATTGAGCTCCTTTCATTGGAATCGGATCGCGCAAGCAGCCATCGGCTGCTATCGGGAATTGCTGCGGGCGTGACCACCAGGCGCGGCCTTCTAATCGGCATCTTCGGTCCGGACGGTACCGGCAAGTCAACGCTAGCCTCGGGCCTCAGCGCCAGACTCTCCGAAGGCAACGTCCGGGCGCGGCGCACACACTGGCGACCGGGAATCCTTCCATACAGACCGCAGCACAGCCCAACCGGAGGCCCCGACCCCCATTCGGAGCCCCACGCGACTCGCGTGCGCGTCGGGTTGCCGGCCGCACTCATCGTCGCCTACATCGCAATGGACTTCCTCCTCGGCCACGTCTTCGTCAACAAGCGTCGACTTCGCCAAGGACAGTTCATCATCAGCGAGCGGTACTACCACGATTTAGTCATAGATCCCCGCCGATATGGCATAGAACTGCCATCCTGGGCAGAGAGGGTTGTGGCCATGCTTGTTCCTTCGCCGGACATTGTCGTCGTGCTGGACGCTCCGGCAGACGTAATCCGAAGTAGAAAGGCAGAACTGTCTCGAGAGGAGATCGAAAGGCAGCGCCTACTTCTTCGGTCGCTGTTCAGTAAGGCGAAAAAGAAGATCCTTCTCGACGTCGAGAAGCTGTCACCAGAGGCGACTGTTGATCAGGTGTACAGATTCCTAACCTGAGATGAGACTGACTTGGCTGGACTCCGCACAATACACCTCTTCTTCCCCATAGAACGCTTTCCGACCGGCCAAGAGTCAGCTGCCAGGCTGATCCTCGACCTCCTGGGCGAGAGTCACTGGTGTTTCAAGGTTGTGCCGCTCGCTGCCTTCGACCGTGCGACACCTCAGGTGGCAGGGCGGTGGTGGACTTTCGCGCGCGGCATTGCAGCCGCCTGGTGGGAGTTGGCGAAGCTGGTTTTTGCGCGTAGACCGACTGCGTACTTGAATCTGGGCCAAAGCGCGAAGAGCCTGCTCTGCGACGGACTGCCCTTCTACGTAGCATCGGTGGCAGCGCCCCATCTGAGATTCGTCGTCTCCCTCCATGGCCATTTTTTTATGGAATGGAGCCGGACCTCGCTGCTGGCAAAGGCCCTAGTGAAGATACTGCAGAGAGCATCCGTGGTTACCGTTCTTGGCCCGAGTCAAAGGGAAAGACTGGTAGCTTTCGGGGTCGAGCGAGCGAGGGTCCGTGTCATTCACAACACCTCAGACAGGGACTCCGAAGAAGTTGCTGACCGTACGGAATGCAGTGATCCTACCAGGGTCTTGTTCCTGGGTAATCTAATAGAAAAGAAGGGGTACCGAGAGTATCTGCGCGCGTTGGAGGACCTAAGCACCCGGTACATTGGCCCACCGTCTGTGAAAGCGACACTGTGCGGGGACATCGTAAGGTCCGGACTTGACGGACAGGTTGTCGCGAGGGACCCTGACGCCTGGATTCAGAGCATACTGGACAAGATCAACGAATCGGCACATGTCGCGGCCGAATGGTTGCCCGGTCGGACCGGGGCGGGGAAATGGTCCTTATTCAAGAGCGCGCACATCTTCGTAATGCCGAGTCATACCGAAGGACAGCCGATTGCCTTGATTGAGGCCATGGCCTCGGGGTGCGCCATCGTCGCGACCCGAGTCGGCGAGATTCCCTACATGTTGGGTGGCAGTGGCGGCATTCTCGTACCCCCGAGAGACCACAACGTAATTGCGATAGAGCTACTCAGGCTCCTGCAGGACCCGCACTTGCGACGAACCCTCTCGATTGCTGCGAGCCGCAGACACCGTGAGGCCTTCAGCCGCGCGGCGTATGCGGAGAATTGGAGCGCGATCTTCCGGGAATTGAGCGCGGACTGTTAGTTGCTGGTTAGGTGTCCCTGAATCGGGGCAGCTCAATCGCCGACACATGGCCAAGGCGCTTCGCCGAGACTCCTCCCTGGTCAGACCGGACGTTTACCCGCGGGATTGACGCGGTGGCCGATTGTGGGTCGCGAGCTTAACTGGTGCCAGAGCAGGCGGGCGAGTTCGTCGAGTCAGTGGGAAGTGATCGCAAGCCGAGAAAACAGCCGTTCGGCAGAAGGAGCCAGCCCGTGCTCACTAGCCGAACGGGTGGTGTGTCACGAAAGGTTGAGGAAGAAGGAGACAACAATGGCCGAAGTGCGAACTGCCCTTGTATGTGGTGCCGGTGGTTTCATTGGCAGTCATCTCGTGAAACGCCTCAAGCGAGAAGGGTTCTGGGTCCGGGGTGTCGACCTCAAGAAGCCTGAGTTCAGTGAGACTGCGGCGGACGACTTCGTCTTGGGAGATCTGAGAGACATGACGGTCTGTAGGGAGATTGTAGACCGCTCGTTTGACGAGGTCTATCAGTTGGCGGCAGATATGGG
>CAZMUG010000141.1:0-7024 GCA_964569165.1 uncultured Gaiellales bacterium | reverse complement strand
CCGGTGGGGTGCTTCAGCGCCCCACCTGCTCTTCCTGGTGGGGTGCTTCAGCGCCCCACCTGCTCTTCTTCCTGCCACCTACCCCCTCAGCGGTCCCGCCGCCAGAGGAGCAGGACGAGCGGAAGGAACGCGGCCGCCGCGAGCGGCGGGGCGAGCGGGATGTCGCGTCGCTTCTCCCCCTCCACGACCGTCGGGCCGGTGCCCACGAACCGTGACACCTGGCGCGTCACCTTCCCGGGCTCGTGCTCCGAGACGACGAGCCCGCCGACCCCGGCCGCGATGCGCTCGAGCGCCTCGCGCGACCCCGGGTCCGCGCGATAGCCGATCTCCGGCGCCTTGCGGACGTACACGCGCTCCTCGCGGTCCCAGACGTGGACGAACACGGTCGCGATCCCCGGCGGGCGCCGGAAGAGGGGGCCGAGGCGGGCGCGCGTCCCGGGCAGCGTCTCGCCGTCGGTGTAGACGACGAGGACGCGGCGCTTCGCCTCGGGCGAGAAGAACGACTGCGTCGCGACCGCGCCGAGCGACTCGAGGCTCGTCACCCTCCGCGCGAGGGAGTGCACGGGCGGCGGCCGCTCGATGCCGACCGCCTTCTCGAGCGTCGCGTGGAAGACGTCCTCGTCGCCCGTGGGGAACAGGTGCGGGAGCGTCCGGTCGGTGACCGACGCCACCCCCACCGGGACGGTGGGAATCGCCTCCCGGAGCTCTGCCGCGGCGGCCTTCGACCTGGCGAGACGGGACGGCTCGCCCGCGGCCCGGCTCGCGAGCATCGACCGGCTCACGTCGAGGACGACGAACACCTCGGCGTCCGTCCGCACGCGGCGCGCCACGTCGTCCGAGACGACGGGCTGCATGGCCGCGGCGCCGAGGCACGCGGCCGTGAGGAGGAGCGCGGACAGCGGCAGCGCCAGCGAGCGGCGGCGCGGCTCGACGAGCCCGAGCAGCGCACGGAGCCGGCGGCCGAGCCGGTTCGTCCGCAGGAGGGCGATCAGGGGGACGAGCACGAGCAGCGCCACGAGGCCGCTCGCAGGCGTGAGGAAGGTGAGGTCCACGCCCACGCTAGTAGCCGCTGCCGCCCTCGCCCGCGCCGGCGCCGCGAGCGCCCTTGCCGCCGGGTGACGGGTTCGTGCCTCCACCCGACTCGCTTAGCTCGAGGCCCTTCGAGCGCGAGAGCGCAAGCTCGAGGTTGTGCTTGGCGTCCTCGTTTCCCGGGTCCAGCATGATCGCCTGCCGGAAGCGCCCGGCGGCGCTCGCGAGCAGCCGGCCGCGGTTCGAGTAGTCGGCGATCGCGTCCGAGAAGCTGAGGACGCCGAGGAGGTTCGCGGCAGCCGACCTCCGCGCCGCGCTCGGGTCGTGCTGGACGATGTCGGTGAGCCACGCGGAGGCGTCGTTCCGGTTCACGACGTACGAGGGATCGGAGAAGCCCGGCCTCTCCGGATGGCTGAGGCGGGTGGCCCGGAGCGCGCGCCGAAACAGGACGTCGTCCTCGACGCCGAGCACGGCTGCCGCGACGCCGCCGGGAACGTGCTCCCGGGGAGACCAGAGCCGCTCGCCCGGCTGCGCCCGGTAGCGCACGTCGTCGTCGCGAAGGGCGGCGCCCGTCGCCGCCGCGTCCAGCGCCAGCAGGAAGGCGAGGACCGCCCCGAGGAGACACGCCGCGACGACGGCGAACGTCAGCCCGTGCGTCCGTGCCGCCGTCCTCACGTCCTCCTCCAGCCCGCCCCGGCCGGCAGGGCGAGGCGCCCGGCGAGCAGCTCGTGGGCAGCGAGCCCGAGCAAAGCGAGCGCGCTCGCGACGAGGAGCGCGACCGGGGTGTCACCGCGGAGCGACACGTCGAGCGGCGCGACGTCTGCGCCGGCGGGCTCGACGAGGTCCACGAACGCGTCTTCCCCCACGATCCCGCCGATGAACGTCAGGGCGTCGCTCGACGGGGACAGGGCGGCCACGCGGAGGGTCACGTCCGACTCGGCGAGCGAGCGGAGCGTGTGGCCGAGCGGCGTGTAGTCGGTCGGCGCCGTCTCGAGGTCGCTGATCAGCAGGATCGATCCCGGCGACACGTGGTCGCGCCGGAGCATCGCGTGCGCAAGCTCGAGCGCCTCCGAGATCCGCGTGCCGGCCTGGAAGTTGGGCGTCCACGGGTTCTGGGGGAGCTTCCCGTTCCGGGGCCCGAGGAAGCGCAGGAGCGGCTTCAGCTCCTTCGCGGGCGTGCGCGGCGGGAGGAGCTCGTAGGCGACGTCGGAGAAGACGACGAGCCCGGTCGGGTTGCCCGACCGGATGACGCGCTCCAGCACGCCCGCGACCTCGGCGTAGTCCTGCTCCACGATCGAGAGGGAGAGATCGATGACGACGACGCCGCTCCGGCCGCCAGGGACGAGCTCGCTGGACCGGGACTCGAGGCCGCGCGACGAGAGGTACGCAGCGCCCACGAGGCCGCAGACGAGCGCCACGAGCCCGGCCCGGACGACCCCGGTCCGGATCCGTGCCCGGCGCAGCGCGCCGGCGTCCGGCGTCGGGATCGTGCGCGACCGCCTACGGATGCGCACCGTTCACCTCCTCGACCGTGCCGGCGCCGTTCGAGCGCCCCGCCTCGAGCTCGGTGAGGACGTCCGCGAACCGGACGCGCAGGTCGGCGGCGAGCGCCCGCGTCCGCACCGGCTCGGGAGCGACCGGCGACCACGCGAGCTCGCGCGCGCTCCCGGCGAGCTCCTCGTCGCCGAGCTGCTCGACCTCGTCGGCGACGAGCTCGAGCGCGCGACGTCGCTCCTGGATGCCGTCGGCGGAGACCTCGGCCTCGAGCAGCTCGAGCGCCTGCTCGAGCACGGAGGCGACGGCCTCCGGCTCGGGCTCCGGCTCGGGCTCCGGCTCGCGCCGCGGCCAGGCCCGGTACACGACGACGCCGGCCGTCGCGAGGAGAAGGAGGCCGAGGGCGACGAGACCGGCGACCGCGACCCAGGGCGTCACCCGGTAGGAGACCGCCGGGAGCGACGCGAGATCCGCCCGCCAGGGCGCCGCGAGAGCATCACGCGACTCGGGGTCGAGCTCGCCGACCCGCGTGTGCACGACGAGGGTCGGCCACGAGACGTCGACCGCCTGCCCGCTCCCCGCCCCCCCGGCGGTGGTGCCGTAGGTCACGCGCGCGGGGTCGAGGTCCACGCGCTCGGTCTCCCGTGCGGGCGCGCATACCGCGGCAAGACAGCGGAGCACGTAGGTCGTCCGCACGTGGGCGGCCGAGCCCGTCCGCTCGACGGTCGTGCGCGGAGCGGTCACCGGTGCCCACGGAGCCGGGCTCCACGCGACCCTCACCGTCTCCGGATCGACCCGGGCCGGATCGACGACGGCGTCCACCCGTGCGGTCAGGGTGTCGCCGAAGAGGACGATGCGGGGGCTGAAGTCCGCGGAGACGGCGACTGCATCTCGCGAGAGCTCCTGCCCTCCGCTCGCCGCGTCACCGGCGGCCGGCTCCTCCCCGGCCCGGCCCCAGAGCGCGACTGCGAGCGAGAAGGCCGCGGCGACGCCGAGCAGCACGAGCGCAAACGCCGTGAGCGACCATGCGCGGGGCGCGTCGTTCATGCCCCGATCACCCGTCTCGTCCGCCGCAGCTCCGTCCAGTCGAGGAAGGACGCGAGGATCTCCGACCGCTCGCTCGACGTGACGAGGACGGGATCGAGGTCGAGCAGCCGGAAGGTCTCGACGAGCTCGCCCGCCCGCTCGACACTCGCCGACCGGCGCGCCTCGACCTCGCGTCGCCGCAGCCGTACCGGCACCTGCCGTCCGGTTCGCGGATCGCGGAGGGGCACGACGATCCCGCGCACGTCCGGGAAGCTCCGGTCCCAGGTCGGATCCTGGACGACGACCGGGACGAGGTCCCAGCGGTGCGAGATCGCCGCGAGCCAGAGATCCCTCGAGGGCGCCGGCAGGAAGTCGGAGATGACGAAGACGAACGTCCCCGGCGCGACGGCCCGGGGGTGCGACGCGAGGTGCTCGACGGAGCGCTCGAGCCAGTCCGGCGGGCCGTCGAACTCCGACGACCAGAGCCGCTCGTCGCGGATCTCGATCAGCTTCCGGTCGCCCTTCGGCTGGCGCCAGTGCGGATCGCCGTCCGCGTAGTCGAGGTAGCCGACGAACGCGCCCGCCGACCCCGCGCTCGCGAGGACGAGCTCCACGACGTTCCGCATGGCTTCGACCTTGTCGAGCCAGGGAAGCGGCGGTGCGAAGTGAGCCATCTGCGGACGGCGGTCGCACACGATCACGACCCGTGGCGCCTCCTCCGCGAAGCGCTCGCGGACGACGAACTCGTCCTGGCCGCGGGCCGCCGAGAGCCGTGCCGACGCCGACCAGTCGATCGAGTGCATGTCGTCTCCCGGCCGGTACGGACGGGAGCCTGCGACGTCGGAGCCCGCCCCTCGTCGGAGGCTCCGCATCGACCCGTACGAGAGCCCGATCACCCGCCGCCGGGGGACGAAGGGGAACGTGAGCCGCGTGCCTGCCACGCGCCCTCGCCCTACGCGGGATGCGGCCGCTCGAAGATCGGGTCCTCCTCCGAGCCCGGCCGCGGCGCGAGCTCGAGGCAGGCGGCCCGGAACTCCGCGATCGCCTCCTCCCAGCTCGACGCCCTCGCGCGGGCGACGAACGTCGGCGTGAAGACGACGCGGTGGACGAGGACCGGGACGAACAGCCGCTCGATGTCGTCGGGGATGACGAAGCTCCGGCCGTGGAGCAGCGCCCAGGCGCGGGCCGCCCGCTCGAGCGCGAGGCTGCCGCGCACCGAGCTCCCGATGACCACGGAGGCCTGCTCGCGGGTCGCGCGGACGAGCTCGACGAGCCAGCGGTGGATGACGTCGTCCACGTACACCTCGCGCGTGGCCTCCCGCAGGGCCTCGACGTCCTCGAGGCGGACCACGGGCCGCAGGGTCTCGAGCGGATGCGCGAAGCGCTGCTCCTCGAGGATCCGGAGCTCGTCGTCGAGACCGGGGTACCCGAGCGCGGTCCGGAGGAAGAAGCGGTCGAGCTGCGCCTCCGGGAGCGGGAAGGTGCCCTCGTACTCGATCGGGTTCTCGGTCGCGATCAGCAGGAACGGCGCCGGGAGGTCGTGCGTGACCCCGTCCACCGTGACCTGGAACTCCGCCATCGCCTCGAGCAGCGCGGACTGTGTCTTCGGCGTCGCGCGGTTGATCTCGTCCACGAGGACGACGTTCGCGAAGATCGGCCCGGGGCGAAACTCGAAGTCGCGCGTCTTCTGGTCGAAGATCGAGAGGCCGGTGACGTCCGTCGGCTGGAGGTCCGGGGTGCACTGGATGCGGGACGGCTGCGCGCCCTCGATCGTGCCCGCGATCGCCCGCGCGAGCACCGTCTTCGCCGTCCCGGGCACGTCCTCCAGCAGCACGTGGCCCCCGCAGACGAGCGCGGTGAGGACGAGCTTCACCTCCTCGCGCTTCCCGTACACGACGCTCTCGATGTTCGCCACGAAGCGGGTTGCGATCTCCTTCGAATGCGCGAAGCGCTCCTCGCTCCCGTCCCGGTCCGTGACGGCCTCCACCGGGACGATGCTAGCCGCGCGCAGGTCCTGGGTCGGAGTTCCCATGGCTCAGGTACTTCAACGCCGGGAGCGCCCGGTAGTTAGTGCGGCGGTGGGACGGCGGTAGGGCGCTGAAGCGCCCTACCGTGCCGGTGGGGTGCCCGGTGGGGTGCTTCAGCACCTCACCTGCCCTTCTTCCTGCCTGCTGCCGGGTGAGGTGCTTCAGCACCTCACCTGCCCTTCATCCCTACACCAGCGCCTCGGCGCCCGCGACCACCTCGAGGATCTCCTGGGTGATCGCAGCCTGGCGCGCGCGGTTCTTCTGCAGCGTCAGCGTGTCGATGAGCTCGCCCGCATTCTTGGACGCGTTCCGCATCGCGGTCATGCGCGCTCCCTGCTCGGAAGCGGTGGACTCGAGCAGCGCGCGGAAGATCTGGGTCTCGAGGTAGACGGGGAGCAGGCGCTGGAGGATCTCCTCCGGCTCCGGCTCGAAGATGAAGTCCCCGCGCAGCGTGTCGTCGGCGCGCTCGGCCTCGTCCGTCTCCAGGATGTCGGCGGAGATGGGAAGGACGTCGTGCTCCGTGACCTTCTGCGTGAGCGCCGAGATGAAGGTGTTGTAGACGAGCGTCACGCGATCGACCTCGCCCGAGGTGAAGAGCTCCGCGACCCGGTGCGAGATCGCCTGCGCATCCTCGTACGCGGGCTGGTCGGTGAAGCCCAGGTACGCGCCCGAGAGCTCCCGCCGCCGGAAGGCGAGCGTCGAGCGGCCCTTCTTCCCGACCGCGATCCAGCGCACGCCCTTCCCCTCCGCCTGCAGCGCGCGCTCGAGCGCGAACGCGCGCCGGAGGATCTGGGCGTTGAACGCACCGGCGAGGCCCCGGTCGCCGGTCAGCGGGACGATCGCGACCGACTCGACGCTCTCGCGCTGGTCGAGCAGGGGAAGCCGCACGGCCGAGGACGCCCGCCCGACTCCGGCGATGAGCTCGGCCATCGTCTCCGCATACGGGCGCAGGGCCACGATCCGCTGCTCTGCGCGGCGCAGCTTGGCGGCCGCCACGAGCTCCATGGCGCGCGTGATCTTCCGCGTGTTGCGGACGGAGCGGATGCGCCGCTCGAGCTCCTGGACGGTGGCCATGCGTGCGAGGGGCGGAGCTGCCTAGCCCGCGAGCCCCTTCTCCTCCTCCACGTTGAACCCGTGGGCGAACTTCTCGAGCTCGGCGTTCAGCCTCTCGGCGACGTCGTCGGCGAGATCACCGGACGCGCGCACGGCCTCGAGGATCGAGCCCTCGGCGCGCAGGTGCTCCCGGAGCTCGTCGTGGAAGCGCGGCACCTGGGCCACCGGCACCCTGTCGAGCCAGCCGTGGATGCCCGCGTAGATGGCGACGACCTGCTCCTCCATCGGCCACGGCACGTACTGGGGCTGGTTCAGGGTGGCGACCATCCGCTCGCCCCGCGAGAGGGCCTGCTGGGTCGCCGCGTCGAGCTCGGAGCCGAACTGCGCGAACGCCT
>CAZMUG010000140.1:0-7034 GCA_964569165.1 uncultured Gaiellales bacterium | reverse complement strand
ACTCGGGGCTCGACTGGATCTGGCTCGTCTTCTGGCTCGGGATCCTCGCGAGCCTGTTCGCGGGGAGCCTGGCGATGATCCTGCGCCTCCGCCGCTCTCGGGGCGTCGAGCGCCTGCAGACGATGTGGCTCGCCTGGTCGGCCCTCCTCATCCCCGTCGCGCTCGTCTTCTGCGGGCTCTCCGCCTGGCTCATCGGAGACTCGTTCCTCGACTGGGTCGTCTTCCCGCTCATCCTCCTGTTCCAGGTCGCGGTGGCAGCCTCGGTCGGGATCGCGGTCATGCGCTACCGCCTGTATGCGATCGAGGGGCTCGTCAACCGCACCCTCGTCTATGCCGCGCTGACGACCGTCCTCCTCGCGACGTACGCCGCCATCGCGGTCGGGCTCGGCGTTCTCGCCGGCGAGGGCTCGGCGTGGATCACGGCGGCCGCGACGCTCGCGGTCGCGATCGCGTTCCGTCCGGTGCGGGCGCGCATCCAGGACCTCGTCGATCGCCGCTTCCGCCGCGCCCGCTACGAGGGCGTGCGCCTCGTGCGCACGTTCGAAGACGAGCTGCGCGACGGGCAGCGAGCTCCGGAGGAGGTTGGCTGCGTGCTCGCGGACGCGCTCGGCGACCCGCAGGCGGAGCTCTTCTTCTGGCTTCCCGAGACCGAGGCCTACGCCGATGCTGCGGGGGACATCGTCGACCTGCCCGACGACGAGAGGATGCGCCGGGACCTTCGCCGCGACGACGTCCGCACCGCGCTGCTCCTGCACGATCCGGCGCTCGCCGACCAGCGCGACCTGCTGGACGGCGTCCTCGCGGCCGCTGCGCTCTCGATCGAGATCGCTCGGCTCGACGTCGAGGTCCGCATCCAGCTCGCCGAGGTCGAGGCCTCGCGCACGCGGATCGTCGAAGCCGGCTACGAGGAACGCCGGCGGCTCGAACGCGACCTCCACGACGGCGCGCAGCAGCGCCTCGTCTCGCTCGGCGTGCAGCTGAGACGTCTCCAGCTCGCCCTCCCACGTGAGGCCCGGGTCCTCTCACCCGCCTTCGACCAGGCCGTCGCCCAGGTGGGCGAGGCCATCGCCGACCTGCGCCAGATCGCTGCCGGCGTCCGTCCCGCGCGGCTCGACGAGGGGCTCGCTGCTGCGCTTCGCGATCTGGCCCGTACCGCTCCCGTGCCGGTCGAGGTCGCCGCCTCCGGCGAGCGGGCGCCGGCGAGCGTGGAGGCCGCCGCCTACTTCGTCGCCTGCGAGGCGATCACGAACGCCGTCAAGCACGCCACGCCCTCGAAGGTCGCGGTCCGGACCTATCGCGAGAACGGGACGCTGCACGTGAGCGTCGCCGACGACGGTGTCGGGGGCGCCGTCGTCCGGCGTGGCTCCGGGCTCGCCGGTCTGCGCGACCGGGTCGCGGCGCACGGTGGCACGTTCGAGCTCGAGAGCCCGCGCGGCGGCGGCACCCGACTGGAGGTGGCGCTTCCGTGCGAGTCGTGATCGCCGAGGACACGGTGCTGCTGCGCGAGGGTCTCGCCGGGCTCCTCGAGGATGCAGGCCACACCGTTCTCGCGCGGGTCGGCGATGCCGAGGCGCTCCTCGCCGTCATCGCCGAGCACGAGCCAGACCTCGCGATCGTCGACGTCCGCATGCCGCCCTCGTACGAGGACGAGGGCATGCGCGCCGCCGTGGAGATCCGGCGCGAGCATCCGGGCACCGGTGTGCTCGTCCTCTCCCAGCACGTCGAGAGCCGCTTCGCCGTCGAGTTCGTCAGCGCCGAGGGCGGCGTCGGCTACCTGCTGAAGGACCGCGTGCTCGACGTGGGCGAGTTCCTGGACGCAGCCGAGCGGGTGAGCCGTGGCGGCTCCGCGCTCGATCCGGAGGTCGTCAAGCAGCTGCTCGCGCCGTCACGGGGCGACGATCCGCTGGCGGAGCTCACCACCCGCGAGCGCGAGGTGCTCGCCCTCGTCGCCGAGGGGCGCACGAACGCGAGCATCGCCAAGGAGCTCTGGCTCACGGAGAAGACGGTCGAGACGCACGTGCGCTCGATCCTCGGCAAGCTCGACCTCCCGCAGGACGGCGACACCCACCGCCGCGTGCTCGCCGTGGTGACGTACCTGCGCGCGTCCGCTGCGTAGCGCCGCCACTGCGCTCGACGGGCGTGCGTCCTCGTGCGATCGATCTATCCTGCCGTGGGTGACGAGTGCCGTCGCCGACATCCTCGCGGCTCCGCTGGAGGGTCTGCTCGCGGAGGCGCGCCGGCTCCGGCCGGGCCCGCTCGTCACCTACTCGCCGAAGGTCTTCATCCCGCTCACGACGCTCTGCCGCGACGTCTGCGGCTACTGCACGTTCGCGCGCCCACCGAGGCGCGGCGAGCGGGCGTTCATGGGCGAGGAGGAGGTGCTCGCGATCGCGCGCGCGGGCGCCGAGGCCGGCTGCCGCGAGGCGCTCTTCACGCTCGGCGACAAGCCCGAGCTGCGCTACCAGGTCGCGCGCGAGGAGCTGCGCGCGCTCGGCTGCTCCACGACGCTCGAGTACCTCGAGCGCTGCGCGCGCCTCGTGCTCGAGGAAACCGGGCTGCTGCCCCACCTCAATCCCGGGGTGATGTCGCGCGGCGAGCTCGAGGCGCTGCGAGCGGTCTCGGCATCGATGGGGATCATGCTCGAGACGACCGCCGAGCGGCTCTCGGCCAAGGGTGGCCCGCACTGGGCCTCACCGGACAAGGAACCCGCGCGCCGCCTGGAGACGATCCGCCTCGCGGGTGAGCTCGAGATCCCGTTCACGAGCGGGATCCTGATCGGGATCGGTGAGACGCGGGAGGAGCGGATCGACGCCCTCCTCGCGCTGAAGGCACTCGGGGAGCAGCACGGCCACCTGCAGGAGGTCATCGTCCAGAACTTCCGCGCGAAGCCGGGGACGCGCATGGCCGCGCATCCCGAGCCGTCGCTCGACGAGCACCTGTGGACGATCGCGGCCGCGCGCATCCTCCTCGGCCCGGGCTGGCACGTGCAGGCACCGCCCAACCTCGCCTTCGACGACTTCCCGCGCCTCCTCGACGCGGGCATCGACGACTGGGGCGGCGTCTCGCCGGTGACGGTCGACCACGTGAACCCGGAAGCGCCCTGGCCCGAGCTCGAGCGCCTGCGCGACGCGACCCGCTCGCGCGGCCTCGAGCTCGCGCCGCGGCTGCCCGTGTACCCGGAGTACGTGGGCGAGCGCTGGCTCGATCCGGGTGTGCTGCAGTTCGTACTTCGCTCCGCCGACGCGACCGGCCTCGCTCGTGACGACATGTGGGCGCCCGGCGAGCCCGGCGACGTGCCGTTCGTCGTGCGACGCGACGCGGCCCCCATCGAGCTGGCCGGCGCCGAGCTCGGTGAGGACGAGATCACCCGCCTTCTGGAGGCACGTGGAAGCGAGGCGCAGCGCGTCTTCGCTGCGGCTGACCGCCTGCGCCGCGACGTGTGCGGAGACGACGTGACCTACGTCGTCACGCGGAACATCCAGTACACGAACGTCTGCTACTTCCGCTGCGGCTTCTGCGCGTTCTCCAAGGGCAAGCTCGCCGCGAGCCTGCGCGGCGCGCCGTACGTCGTCCCGCTGGAGGAGATCGCGCGCCGCGCCGAGGAGGCGTGGGAGCGCGGCGCGACCGAGGTGTGCCTGCAGGGTGGGATCCATCCCGGGTTCACGGGCGACTACTACGCGGACGTCGTGCGGGCCGTGCGGGACGCGGCTCCCGGGATCCACGTCCATGCGTTCTCCGCGCTCGAGGCGTGGCAGGGGGCGGCGACGCTCGACCTCTCGCTCGAGGGCTACCTGGGCCGGTTGCGCGACCTCGGCCTCGGCTCGCTCCCGGGCACGGCCGCCGAGGTGCTGGACGACGAGGTGCGCCGGGTCATCTGCCCGGACAAGGTGACGACCGCGCAGTGGCTCGCCGTGCACGACGCCGCGCATCGTGTCGGGCTGGGCTCGAACGTCACGCTCATGTTCGGGCACGTTGACGGCCCGCGGAACTGGGCGCGGCACTTCCTCCGCGCCCGCGAGCAGCAGGCGCGGTCCGGCGGTTTCACCGAGCTCGTCCCGCTGCCCTTCGTGCCCATGGAGGCGCCCATCTACCTGCAGGGACGCGCCCGCCGGGGGCCGACGTTCCGCGAGGTGCTCCTCGTCCACGCGGTCGCGCGGCTCGCGCTCCACCCCGGGATCACGAACGTCCAGGCCTCGTGGGTGAAGCTCGGCCCCGACGGTACACGCCAGGCGCTCGCGGCCGGTGTCAACGACCTCGGGGGAACGCTCATGAACGAGTCGATCTCCCGCTCGGCGGGTGCTGCGTTCGGGCAGGAGCTCCCGCCCGAGGCGATGGAGGAGCTGATCCGCTCCGCGGGGCGCGTGCCCCGACAGCGGACGACGCTCTACGGCGATCCGCCCGACGAGCGCGTGCGAGCCTCGTTCGGCGCTGCGCCGCTCGCGGAGCCGATCAACCCGCCCGTGAAGGACTCGGGGTTGGTAGCGCCTCCGCGCCTCGTCCGGCCGGGCCTAGCGGCCACGGCCGGCGAGCGGTAGGCGCAGGAGCGCTCCGGGCAGCCCGCGGCGGCTCGTGCGCAGCGCGTCTCGCAGCGCGAGCGTGGTGCCGGGCCCGCCGATGCCTTCGCCGTGGCCGACGAGGATTCGCTCGGGCTCGAGGTCCGCGAGCTGCCTCGGCGGCGTCAGGCGCAGCAGGACGTGGACGGCGAGCGGCACCCTGCCCGCGGTGAAGTAGCGGCTCGTCCCCAGGGCATCTGCGCAGACGAGGGTACGGCTCGCCGGCCACCACAGCGCCGACTCGCGCCAGTGCTTGCGCCGCATGATCGGAACGCAGGTGAACGGGCTCCCGGCCGGGAGGTCCGGCGCCACGACGTGCGGCACGCCGAGCCGGGCAGCAAGCGCAGCGCAGCTGCGGACGTGCCGGTCCAGGAGCTGGATCACGCCTGCCGGCTCGCCGAGCTCGAGCGCTCGCTCGACCGCGTCCGGCCAGTCGAGGGCGTCGACGAGCCAGACCTTGCCGTTCGCGGCGAGTGCGTGCGAGGTGCGGGCCATCGCCTCCTCGACGATCCAGCCGAAGCCGTCGTGGTCCTCGTCGCAGAATCGGAACGTCATGCTTCGAGCGCGAGCAGGTCGTCGACCGTCTCACGGCGCCGGACGAGGCGCGCCTCGCCGCCCGAGACGAGGACGGCGGCAGGACGGCCGACGCCGTTGTAGTTCGAGCTCATGGCGAGCGTGTACGCGCCCGTCGCCGGGACGGCGAGGAGATCGCCGCGGCGCGGCTCCGGAAGCGAGACGTCGTCGATGAGCACGTCCCCGGACTCGCAGTGCATGCCCGCGACGCTCACCGCTTCGTCTGGCGGCTCGTCCACACGCGCGGCGCTGAGCGCCGTGTAGCGCGCGCCGTAGAGCTGCGGCCGGGGGTTGTCGGACATCCCGCCGTCGACCGCGACCCAGGTCCGCTCCGGGAGCCGCTTCACCGCGCCGACGCGGTACAGGGTCACCCCGGCGCGCCCGACGAGGCAGCGTCCGGGCTCGACCCAGACCTCCGGTGCGGGGAGGCCGGATGCAGCGAACGCCTCGCGAGCGGTTGCACCGGCGGCCGCGACGAGCTCCGCCGCATCCGGCACGTCGTCGTCGGGATGGTGCCGGATACCGAAGCCCCCGCCGAGGTCCGCGACGCGCGCCTCCCAGCGGAGCTCGTCGCGACAGAGGGCGGCGAACGTCGCGAGCCGGCGGATCGTCTCCTCCTGAGCGGTGAAGTCGGGGAGCTGCGATCCCACGTGGACGTGGAGCCCGAGGACGTCGAGCCCCCGCTCGAGCGCATCGGCGAGCAGCGCCTGCGCCTCGGCGGGCGGCAGCCCGAACTTCGATCCGTGATGGCCGGTCACGATCGCCTCGTGCGTGTCCGCGTCCACGCCCAGCGTCACGCGCACGAGCGCGCGGCCGACCCCTGCCGCGGCTGCCAGCGCTGCCTCGTCGGGCGCGTCGAGCACGACCGAGGCGTTCTCCGCCGCCGCTCCGCGCAGGAAGCCCGGGTCCTTGTTGTTCCCGTGCGCGACGAGCTCGTCGCCCGAGAGCCCGGCCGTACGGGCGAACGCCAGCTCTCCGGGGGCCGCCACGTCGGCGCCGACCCCCTCCTCGCGCAGCAGCCGGAGGGCGGCGACGTTCGGAAACGCCTTCGTCCCGTAGAAGATGCGCCCGCGCTCGCCAACCGCTGCTCGCAGCGCCCGGGCCTGCGATCTGAGCGTGTCCTCGCAGTACACGACGAGCGGCGTCCGAAACCGGTCCGCAAGCTCGGTCACGGGGATCCCGCCGAGCTCGAGCCAGGAGCCCTCGATGCGCGCGGAAGCGGGGAAGAGCTCGAGCACCGGCCGATTCTGCCTGTTACGCTTTTTCGCGATGGAGCGGCTTCTCAGGTAGGCGCGGGAGCGGGCGCAGCGGGAGCTGCGGGCGTTCTCGTGGAGCCTCTCTCTGGAGAGGCTTTTTTGTTCTCCGGGACGAGATCGGACGAGGCGATGGAGCGGTACGAGGCGAAGGCGATCGAGGCGAAGTGGCAGCGGATCTGGGCCGAGGCGCACGCGTTCGAGGTCGAGAACCCTGACCCGGACGAGGCCTCGTCCGCGCCCAAGAGCTACGTGCTCGAGATGCTCCCGTACCCCTCGGGCACGCTGCACATGGGGCACATGCTCGTGTACACGATCGGCGACGTCGTGACGCGGTTCCGGGCCCGCAACGGGATGCGCGTGCTCCATCCCCAGGGCTTCGACTCGTTCGGCCTGCCCGCGGAGAACGCCGCGATCAGGGAGGGCGTCCACCCGCGCGCGAGCACCGAGCGGAACATCGAGGCGATCACACGCTCGTACCGGCGCGTCGGGTGGGCGTACGACTGGGACCGTCTGCTGTCCACCCACGATCCCCGGTACTACCGCTGGCAGCAGTGGCAGTTCCTCCGCTTCCTCGAGCGCGGCCTCGCCTACCGCAAGGGCGCCCCCGTGAAGTGGTGCCCGAACGACCAGACCGTGCTCGCGAACGAGCAGG
>CAZMUG010000139.1:0-7166 GCA_964569165.1 uncultured Gaiellales bacterium | reverse complement strand
AGCTTGTCGTAGAGGCGGAAGTAGTTCTGGAGCGTGATCGTCGCGAGCGTGACGTTCTCCTCGCGGATGCGCACGCCCTCCTTGGCCTCGACCGCCTGGTGCAGGCCCTCGCTCCAGCGGCGCCCCTCCATGATCCGGCCGGTGAACTCGTCCACGATCTTGACCTCGCCGTCGGCGACGACGTAGTCCACGTCGCGCTTGTACAGCGACTGCGCCTTCAGCGCCTGCATGAGGTGGTTGACGAGGTGGACGTTGCGCGGGTCGTAGAGGTTGTCGATCCCGAGCGCGCGCTCGATCTTCTCGATCGCGGTCTGGGCGGGCGACACGGTCTTGAACTTCTCGTCGTAGAGGTAGTCGGCGCCGGAGAGCTCGGTCTCGTCCTCCCCCTTCATCGTCTTGCGCGTGGCCGGCGCGGCGTCGAGGTCCTTCACGACCCGCGCGAACTGGTAGTAGGTCGCCGCGGCGGTCTCGGGCTCCCCGGAGATGATCAGCGGCGTCCGCGCCTCGTCGATGAGGATCGAGTCGACCTCGTCCACGATGGCGTAGGCGTGACTGCGCTGCACGCAGCCGTCCAGCGACACCGCCATGTTGTCGCGGAGGTAGTCGAAGCCGAACTCGGAGTTCGTCCCGTACGTGACGTCGCAGCCGTACGCCTCGCGGCGCTGCGCGAACGGCATGAGGTTCTGGATGAAGCCGACCGAGCTGCCGAGGAGCTCGTACACGGGGCGCGTCCACTCGGCGTCGCGCTTCGCCAGGTAGTCGTTGACGGTGACGAGGTGCACACCGTTCCCCGTGAGGCCGTTCAGGTAGAGGGGCTGCACGGCGACGAACGTCTTCCCCTCGCCGGTCTTCATCTCCGCGATGTCGCCCTCGTGGAGCGCGATCCCGCCCATCACCTGGACGTCGAAGAGCCGGACGCCGATCGTCCGCCTGAACGCCTCGCGAACCGCCGCGTAGGCCTCGAAGAGGAGATCCTCGAGCGACTCGCCGTTCTCGAACCGCAGCTTGAACTCGGCCGTCTTGCCCCTGAGCTCGTCGTCCGAGAGCGCCTCGAACTCGGGCTCGAGCGTCCCGACGTAGGCCGCCTGCTCGGCGAGGCGCTTGAGGCGCCGCCCCTCGCCCATGCGCAGGACGCGCTCGAACTTCCCGAACGACTGCGTGGTCACGGGACTAGGGTACCGGCTCGAGATCCAAGCCCCTGCGCCGCTAGAGGGGCAGGATCAGGACCTCCCAGAGATCGTCCGCGAGCCGGTGAGCGTGTGCGGCGTAGGCCCCGTCCTCTCTCGACTCGGCAAGGGCCCGGAGCCCCTCCGCCCCCTCGGGCCCGGCCGGCAGGTCGTCCACCCGCAGCGAGACCGCCTCGCCGTCGGACGTGAGCTCGAGGTCGTCGCCGCGGGGCTGGGGCCGGAGCCGAACGACGTCGATCGAGGACGCGCCGAGCGCCCAGAGGTCGGGACGCCGCCGCGCGAACCCCCGGTAGGGCGGCGTGATCGAGCCCTCGAGCGAGGCGGCGAAGGGAGCGGGGTCGAAGCCGTCCGGCGCATCCTCGACGAGGAGCCGGCCGTCCTCGAGCGCGACGAACGACGCCTCGTCACCCTCGCTGCCGGCCGCCTCGACGGTGGCGAACGCGTCCCACTCCCGCTGGCGGGCCAGGCCGGTGATCCCGGCTTCGAGCCAGTGCTCTCCCGGGTCGAGTGGATGCATGCGCTACGCGGCCTCTTCGCCGCTCTCGCCCTCGGCGACGGGCGCTGCCGTGTCCGGGGAGGGCCTTCCCGCCCGCTGGCTCGCGCGGCGCGGCTCGTGCGTGCGCTTGTCGCGGTAGCGCTCGATCTGCCGCTCGAGCTTGTCCACGAGGCGGTCGATGGCCGCCTCGTACGTCTCCGCGGCCTCACGCGCCACGATGTTCGGCCCCTTCGTGTGCACGACGGCGTCCGCGACGTGGTCCTCGCGGATCGACGGGTTGTTCAGCCGCTCGAGCGTCAGCTCGACGAGCGTTCCCTCGTAGAGCCGGCGTCCGAGCTTGCCCAGCCGCTTCTCCGCATACGCGCGAACCTGTTCCGAGACGTGTCCCCTGTGAGCCTTGACCTGAAGGCGCATCGAGCGCTCCTTTCCCCATCGACACCGGACGAAGGGTCACTCTCACCCTAACGAACGGCCCGCGCGAAGGTGACCACCTCCACGTGCCTCGACCCGGCCCTGCGAAGCGCCGCCGCGCAGGCGTCGGCGGTCGCTCCGGACGTGTACACGTCGTCCACGAGGCACACCGCCTTCGGGACCTCCCCGAGCGCTCTGACGCTGCCCCGCACGTTTCGCTTCCGCTCGGCGAGACCGAGCCCGCGCTGGCGAGGCACCGCCCCCGTGCGGCGAAGGGCGTCGATCGCAGGCAGCCGCCAGGGCCCGGCCAGCGCCCGCGCGAGCGACCGCGGAGGCACCGATCCCCGCCCGCGGGCACGCTCCGGGTCGCCCGGGACGTGGACGAGAGCCTCCACCTCCGGCCGCGGCAGCGCGTCGAGGACCAGGCCGGCGGCCGCGCGCGCGAGGCTCCGGCGGCCCCGTTCCTTCCAGGCGCGCACGAGCTCCCGCGCCCTCGCGTCGTAGACGATCGCCGCGCGCGCGCTCGCTAAGGCGAGCCGCCTCCCTGCGAAGTCGGCGCAGCGGCGGTCCGGCCACGGGCCAGGGGCCCCGCAGCTCTCGCAGACTGGCGGCCGCAGGACGACGAGCGCACCACGACACGCCGCGCAGAGAGCGCTTCCGGGGCGCGAGCAGATCGCGCAGCGCTCCGGGAGGAGCGCGTCGAGCAGCGTCATCCCCGCGACGGTACGCGGACAGGCGCGACGGCTTCGTGCCGATTCCGTGCCGAATGCCGCGCGGGTCAGGCGTCGGGCGCGGCGAGCAGCTCGCGCAGGTCGTCCTGCGCACGCTCGAGGTCTTCCGGGGTCTTGATCGGCAGGAAGCGCCCGCGCGGCCCTCGCCGCGGCACCTCGAGGTACGTGGTCGGCAGGAACGCGGAGAGCTCGTTGTACAGCCGCTCGAGCTGGACCGCCCGCCTGCCCTCGACCGTCTTCAGGACGTACAGCCACGTGAGGTCGTAGTCACGGTCGAGCGCGTCGAGGTCCACGACGGCCGTGTTGGTGTTGAACACCGGCACCTGCTCCTGGTCGAAGCCCGGCGGGATGCGCGGGCCCTCGACGAGCTGGAGCCGCCCGTCGACGCGGACGGGCGCGCCGCCGAGGTCTCCCTCCTTGACGGCGACCTCGCACGTGAGCGGGCGGCCGGCGAGGAGGTGCGCGCCGATCACCGCCGGGTCGACTCGGGCGCCGAGGTTGTCCACGTTCGAGACCGTGACGACCCGCACGCCGCGCTCGCGGAACCGCTCCAGCACGCCCGACCGGCGCAGTGCGGGAAGGAGGTCGCCGTGACCCTGCGCGTACGGGGACACGCGCCCCCCGCCGTCGCGGAAGAGCTCGCCCTGCTCGTCGAGCCGGAGCGAGACGAACTGGCTGAACACGAGGGGGCCGCCCAGCGCTCGCGCCTCGACGTGGGCGCGAACCGCCTCGTCGGTGGCGAAGCTCGTCATGAGCGCGACGGGGACGACGGCGCCGACTGTGCGCTCGAGCTCTCGCGGCTGGCCGAGCTTGACCTCGAGGAAGCTCCGCCCGTCCACCGCCGGCACCACCGCCTTGACGACGCCGCCGAACCTCGTCGCCATCCCGCCCGCGAGCACGACCTGGGCCACCTCGCCTCCGCGCAGCGCCTCCAGTCCTGCGGCGTGCGCCTCGGCGTAGGCCGTCTCGCCCGGGGCCGGAAGCCGCACGACGTCGCCCGGGTGCGGCGGCTCGAGCCGTCCCCGCACCAGGTTCGACTCGAGCGACAGCTCGCCCGACGCCACGCGCCGCCGTAGCGACTCGAACAGCGGCTCGTCGAAGCCGAAGCGCTCGAGCAGCTCCCGCAGCTCCCGGTCCGCCGCCACGGTCAGCGCGGGGCTCCCACGACACCGGGCAGGGACGACGCGTACGGGGCCCGGTGGACGCCGGCCTCCGTGACGATCGCGGAGACGAGCTCGCCCGGAGTGACGTCGAAGGCCGGGTTCCGGGCGGGGAACCGCGACGAGACCTCACCCGCGTCCCGCTCCTCGATCGGGATCTCCGCACCGGACGCGATGCCGGGGTCCAGCGTCGTCGTCGGGGCGACCACGACGAACGGAAGCGCGTGGCGGTGCGCCGCGAGGGCGAGCCCGTACGTCCCGATCTTGTTCGCGGTGTCGCCGTTCCGCGCGATCCGGTCGGCGCCCGTGAGGATGACATGCACATCCCCGGATGCCATCAACGACGCCGCGGCGCCGTCCACGACCACGGAGAACGGGATCCCGAGCGCGTCGAGCTCCCAGGCGGTGAGCCGCGCACCCTGGAGCAGCGGGCGCGTCTCGTCCACCCACACGTGCTCGACGCGGCCCTCCTCCCAGGCGGCCCGCACGACGCCCAGCGCCGTTCCGTAGCCGCCGGTCGCGAGCCCGCCGGTGTTGCAGTGGGTGAGCACCTTCGCGCCCGCGGGTACGAGCTCCGCCCCGTGCCGGCCCAGCTCGCGGCAGCGCTCGACCTCCGCCTCGTGGATCTCCCGCGCCCGCTCCGGCGTCGGCTCCTCGCGCAGCTCGTCGAGCGCCCGGCGCAGGTTCACCGCCGTCGGCCGCGCCGAGGCGAGCGTCTCGTACGCGGCGTCGAGATCCTCCCCGTGCTCGGCGGCCAGCGCGAGCCCGTAGGCGGCAGCCACCCCGATCGCCGGCGCCCCGCGGATCGCGAGCGTGCGGATCGCCTCCGCCACCTCCTCGGCGGACTCGCAGCGGAGCTCGACCTCCCGGTCGGGAAGGCGCCGCTGGTCGAGCAGCACGACGGCGCCGGCCTCCAGCCGGACGATCCGCTCCGGAGTCAGCTCCACCCTCGCAGCCTAGAACTGGAAGTAGATGAAGGGGGCGACGCCCTCCGGCCCCATCGCGTGCACGACGAGGAGCGCGAGCGAGAGAACGACCGCCTGGGCGGGAATCGGGAGGCGCGAGAACCGGGCCATGACGACCAGGGGCACTCGCCGGGGGAGGTACTGGGACCCGATCCCGACCGCGATCGCCGCGAGCACGCCTGCGGTGACGAGCGGCGACGGCTCGCCCCAGGCGGTGAAGAGCCGCGTGATCACGTCCCAGGCGTCCGAGAACGAGTCGGCCCGGAAGAAGATCCACGCGAAGCACACGACCTGGAAGGTCACGAACCGGTGCCAGGCCCGCCGCGCCCGCGTCCAGGGCCGCTCGACGAAGCCCGGCCGGCCGCGCCACCAGCGCTCCGCGACGAGCGCGCCCCCGTGGATCCCGCCCCAGACGACGAACGTCCACCCGGCGCCGTGCCAGAGCCCGCCGATGAGCATCGTCAGCATGAGGTTCCGGTACGTGAGCAGCTTCCCTCCGCGGTTGCCGCCGAGCGGGATGTACAGGTAGTCGCGGAGCCAGCGCGAGAGCGTCATGTGCCAGCGACGCCAGAAGTCCGTGATCGAGATCGCCGCGTACGGGGCATCGAAGTTCTGCGGGAAGGTGAAGCCGAGCAGCAGGGCGATGCCGATCGCGATGTTCGTGTAGCCGAAGAAGTCCGCGTAGATCTGCACCGAGTACGCGTAGATCCCGACGAGCACCTCGAGCGACGAGTGCTGGTTGGGCGCGCCGAACACCTCGTCCACGATGTTCGCGGCCAGGTGGTTCGCGATCACCACCTTCATGAACAGGCCGGTCGCGATGAGGAAGAACGCCCGCGAGGTGTCCACGTAGCGCGGGTCGCGGGGCGAGCGGAACTGCGGGATGAGCTCTCCCGGGCGCACGATCGGCCCCGCGACCAGGTGCGGGAAGAAGGAGAGGTACGCCGCGAAGCTCCCGAGCGACACGGGCTCGAAGTCGCGCCGGTAGACGTCCACGACGTAGGCGATCGCCATGAAGGTGAAGAAGGAGATTCCGACCGGCAGGACGATCGAGCGGACGTCGAGGGGAAGGTCGATCCCGACGACCGCGAAGAGGTTGTTCGTCGAGGTGACGAAGAAGTCGTAGTACTTGAAGTAGCCGAGCAGCCCGAGGTTGCCCGCGAGCGCGATCGTGAGCAGCCACGTGCGCGCGCTCGGGTCGCGGCGCCGGTGGATCGCCAGCGCGAAGACCTGGTTCCAGACGATCGAGAACGCGAGCAGGAAGCAGAAGCGCCAGTCCCAGCCCGCGTAGAAGACGAAGCTCGCCGCGATGATGAAGGCCCGCCAGCGCGCCCCGTGCGGCATGGCCAGCCACGAGAGCGGGAGCACGATCACGAAGAAGATCGCGAAGGTGGCGGTCGGGAAGAGCACGGGCGCGCGAAGCGTACGGAAACGCCCGGAGCGGCCCCGCCGCGGCCCGCGCGCGCTCCGCTACCGGCCGCTCGAGGCGCGGAAGACGTACGGGCGGATGAACGAGGCGAGCTCGGTCGCGCCCCGCGGGCTCAGGTGCAACCCGTCCTCGCCGAACCAGGGCTTCCCGCGGCTGTGCGCGTTCCAGTCGGCGACGTGGAGCTGGGGCCAGCGCTTCGGCGCCCTCTTGATGGCGAGATTCGTCGCGTGGTACAGGGAGCCGTACCGGCCCTGCTCGCGGAGCGTGACCCACACGACGCCGACCGCACCCTCGGCCAGGGCCGTCCTCACCACGCGGTCGATGCCGCTCGCGTAGCCCTGCGGGCCCTCGTTGTAGCCGACGCTGACGATGAGCACGCGCCCGAGCGACGCGCCCTGGGCCTGCACCGCCTGCAGGGCGGTCGTCGGCGTCGATCCCTGGAACGAGCAGCTCGGCTGCACGAGCCTCCTGCAGACCGCCACGTCGAGCTTGACCGCGAGGCCCCGGCCGAGCCGCTTCCTGGCGGCCGGGACGTACGTGATCGAGGCGGAGATCGAGTCGCCGACGAACGTCGCCGGGATCGGAGCGTCCTGGCGCGACGTGGCCGCGGTCGCGGCGCCCGCGACCGCGACCGCGAGGCAGGCGACGGCAAGGGCTGTCAGCTGGGTCCGCACGAGACGACGGTAGCTCCCGGGAGATGAAGAGCCTGTAAGGCTTCCCCGCAGGCCGTGGGAGTCCTGGTCGGGGTACCCTGGAGGCCCGCGAGCCCGGGAAGCGCTCGCGTGCA
>CAZMUG010000138.1:0-7307 GCA_964569165.1 uncultured Gaiellales bacterium | reverse complement strand
GGCGACCGCGCGCACGGCCTCGACCACGTCCGTGTCCGCGGCCTCCTTGAGGACGTACCCGCTCGCGCCGGCCTCGAAGGCCTCCCGGACGTAGTGGGGGTCGTCCTGCATGGAGAGGATGAGCACGCGCGCCTCGGGCACTGCCTGCAGGAGCGCGGGCATCCCTTCGATCCCGCTCTTGCCGGGCATGACGACGTCCATGAGCACGACGTCGGGCTTGTGCTCGAGCGCCTCGAAGACCGCTCGCTCGGCGCTGGCGGCCTCGCCCACGGTCTCGATGTCCTGCTCGGCGTCGAGGACCCGGCGGAGCCCGCTGCGAACGACGGCGTGGTCGTCGACGACCAGGACCCTGATTGCCTTCGGTGCGGACTTGCGCGTCACGGGAGCGGCACCTCCGCGGCGATCGTCGTGCCGGCCTCCGGACTCGACTCGAGCCTGAGCTTCCCCCCGACGAGCGCGACACGCTCCCGCATGCCGCTGAGGCCCAGCCCCGACGTGGGAAGGCCGGCGTCGAACCCACCGCCGTCGTCCTCGACGACGACGACCGCAGTGTCCTCCTTCCGGGTCACGAGCACGCTGACCCTGGTCGCACCCGCATGCTTCGCAGTGTTGGTGAGAGCCTCCTGCACGATGCGGTACATCGTCGTTTCCACGTCGGCCGGAAGCCTCTCGTCGCCCAGGCGTACCTCCAGATCGACCGTCGTCTCGCGGTCCTGACGGTAGTTCTCGACCAGGCGCTGGAGCGCGGGCCCGAGGCCGAAGTCGTCCAGCGCCGCCGGGCGCAGCTCCACTGCGAGCCGGCGTACGTCCTGCAGCGTCGAGACGACCAGTTCCCGGACGGCGGCGATCTGCTGGTGGCTCTCGCTGTCGACCGTGCGCTCCAGCTCCTTCAGGCCGAGGAGGATGGAGGTAAGGGCCTGTCCGGTCTCGTCGTGCAGCTCGCGGGCGAGCCGGGTGCGCTCCAGCTCCTGGGCGTCCACCACCCTGCGCATGGCGTCCCGGCTGACGCGTCGTGAGATGCCGATCGCGATCGCAGCGCGTCGGGCGAGCGACTCGGCGAGCCGGAGGTCCTCGGCGCCGAAGCGCGGATCGACGCCGGCGCGGTCGTGCGCGGCGACGACGCCCGCCGGCCGGCCCTCGACGATGAGCGGCACGTAGAGAGCCGTGACGGCGCCCCCCATGCGCCGGATCGCCTCGGGGTCGACCTCGGGATCGTCGGGAACCGAGTCCACGATCTCGCTGGCGGCACGCTCGAGGACGCGCCCGACCTTCGACGCTCCGAGCCGTAGGCGGGTACCGAGGATCGGAGCCGCCCCCTCGCCGTCCGCCGCCGCGACGCGCAAGGCGTCGGGCGTGTCCGGGACGGCGACGAGGACGATGCGCGCATCGAGAAGCTCGCGGAGGCGCGCGGCGATGATGCCGAGCACCGGCTCGAGCTCGACCTGGGACGCGAGCGCGCCGACGATCTCGTTGATGGACTCGAGCTGGCGCAGCCAGCGGCTGGAGGCCTCGTGCAGGCGGGCGTTCTCGATCGCGACCGCGGCCTGGGCAGCCAGGAGCTGCGTGAGATCCTCGTCTCCCTCGGTGAACTCGCTTCCGTCCCGCTTCTCGGTGAGGTAGAGGTTCCCGTACACGACGCCCCGGAGCAGGATGGGCACCCCGAGGAAGGTCTTCATGTCCGGGTGGCCGGGCGGGAAGCCGACGGATCGCGGGTCGGAGGAGATGTCGGCGAGCCGGAGCGGCTTGGCCTCGCGCAGGACGACGCCGAGGATTCCGAGCGCGCGCGGCTCGGTGCCGATCGCGGCCCGGGTCTCGTCGTCCATCCCGGTCGTCAGGAAGCGCTCGAGCCGCGTACCGGTCGGGTCGATGACGGCGAGCGCCGCATATCTCGCGTCGGTCAGGCGGGCGGCCGTGTCCACGATTCGCTGGAGGAGCACGTCGAGCGAGAGCTCCGAATTCAGCGAGATCCCGGCGTCCACGAGGAGGCGGAGACGGTCCGCGTCGGCAGGCGCCCGGGTCGCAGCGCGATCCACGACCGTGAGCCTAGCTCCGGCGCGGCTGCGGCCTTGACGTTCTCGGGCCGCTCATGACGAAGCCCCGCCAGAGCGGGGCTTCGTGGTAGCAGGCCTGTAAGCCGGATTCTGTCGTGGGTGACCATCCATCTCTGCGGCGCACCCGGTCCCTCGGCGGGCCACGTCAGCGGGACCTGCTTCGCCTTGCACCGGACGGGGTTTGGCGAGCCGGCCGTGTCGCCACGACCGCTGGTGGGCTCTTACCCCACCGTTTCACCCTTACCGGCCTCGGTCGCCCGAGGCAGGCGGTCTCCTTTCTGTTCCACTTTCCGTCGGCTTTCGCCGCCTGGGTCGCCCCAGCGTCCTGCCCTGCGGTGTCCGGACTTTCCTCGAGCTCCGGGGGAGCCCGCGGTCACCCGGCCTGCGCGACCGATGGTACCTCGAACTCGGGCAGTTTCCAGCCCTTTTCGAGGACGCTTCCCTCGGCCAGGATCGAGCGGCACTCCGGACAGGCGCGCGTCCCGCGGACGTGCAGCACGAACTCGCCGCACACGAGGCACTCGAAGCTCGCCCCCCGGACGAGCGCCGCGAGCTCCTGGTCGAGCGTGCGGGCCAGGGGCGCGAGGCTCGGGTGCCGCCCGCTCACCCGAGGCTCCTGAACACCCCGGTCACCTTCCCGAGGATCTGGACGTGCTCGGGGTAGAGGGGCTCGAGCGCGCTGTTCTCCGGCTGCAGGCGGACACGGCCGTCGCGCTCGCGGTGGAACGTCTTGACCGTCGCCTCGTCGGCGCTCGCGTCGTCCCCGACGAGCGCCACCACGACGTCGCCGGCGCGGGCGTCGTCCTGGCGCCGCACCACGACGACGTCGCCGTCCAGGATCCCGGCCTCGATCATCGAGTCGCCCGTGACGCGGAGCAGGAAGTCGGCGTTTCGGCCGAGCGGCTCGGGGACGGCGATCTCGTCCTCGACCGCTTCCTCGGCGAGCAGCGGGCCGCCCGCGGCGATGCGACCGAGGAGCGGGAGCGTCGGGGTCGTGTCGCGGACGCTCGCGGCCTCGGGCTTGCGGCGCCCGACGAGCTCGACCGCGCGGGGCTTCGTCGGGTCGCGCCTGATCAGACCCTCGCGCTCGAGGCTCGCGAGGTGCGCGTGGACGGTGGAGGGGGACGCGAGGCCGACCGCCTCGCCGATCTCGCGCACCGTGGGCGGATAGCCGTGCTCGTCCACGTAGGCGGCGAGGAACTGCCAGATCTCCTGTTGGCGGGTCGTGAGCATGGGGCTCTCCAGTGTCGGTGACGAACGTATGTTCGACATCGAGAGTAGACGTCCTTCCGGACGGCGTCAAGCCGGGCGGCGAGCTGCGAACACCTCGAACTCGCCGGGGTGCGGGTGCTCGATCCCGGCGACGTCCACGAGCTCGAGGCCGGCGTCGGCGACGAGCCTGAGCCACGTCTCCCGCGGAAAGAGGCCGAAGAGGTGGCGGTCGTGGACCACGCGCACCTGCTCGCCCGGCTCGCGCAGCATGATCGCGAAGTCGACCTCGAACGTCGTCGAGCCGAGCGGCGCGTCCTGCGTCCACTCGAGGTAGCGCAAGGCACGGCCGTCAGGCCCGTCGTGGCCGCCTTCGTGGGTTCCCGGCGCGAACGTCTCGCGCAGGGTGTCCGGCACGAGCAGCACGACACCGCCGGGAGAGACGTGCGCGGCAGCGGTCTCGACCACTGCCCGGAGGTCGTCCTCGGTGGTCATGTACATGACGGCGTCGTGGACGAACACGGCGTCGAACGTGCGCCCGAGGCGAAGCGTTCGCATGTCTCCCACCGCGTGCTCGCACTCGGGGTTCACGGTCGCGCTGAGCTCGAGCATCTCGGGGGAGAGGTCGGTGAGCGTGCACGCGAACCGCGCCTTCAGGTGCGACGCGTTGTTCCCGCCGCCTGCGCCGAGCTCGAGGAGCGTCCGTGCCCGCCCCCCGGTGACGGAGTCGATCACCCGCGTGTAGTACGCCGCCTCCTCCGCGTAGTCGGAGGGGTGCGTCAGCAGGTGGAACCAGGGTGCGAGCTCGCCGTACAGGCGCATCGGGCTGCAGTCTGACCCGGGAAGCGGGGGTAAGGCTTCAGCCTCACCCCCCATGCGCTGGAGAGGACTTGAACCTCCACGGCCTAAGTGGCCACTAGGCCCTCAACCTAGCGCGTCTACCAATTCCGCCACCAGCGCGTGCACGGGAAGTCTAGAGAAGGTGGAACAGCAGGACCGTGTTCAGCCCGAAGAGGGCCGAGACGACGATGGTCACGCGCGTCAGGTTCCGCTCGACGATGTGCGTGCCGCCCTGGGAGTGGGGTGTGAAGCCGAGGCCGCCCATCCCGGCCTCGCGGCCCGAGTGCATCAGGACGAGCGTGATCGCGGCCGCTGACAGGAGGACCTGCACGACGGCCGAGATCTGCAGGAACGGGAAGGAGACGGCGAGGAGCACGACGCGCGAGGATAGCAGCGGGCTACGCTCCGCCGATGAGCCAGGAGGAGGCCCGCGAGCGGGTTCAGAAGCTCCTCGTCACGGGGGACAACCGGCTGAAGCAGGGCGTCGCGCCCGAGAAGGTGCGCGAGACCTACGAGGAGGCTCTCGCCGCCGCGGAGGAGGCTGGCCTCGGGGACGCGGTGCGGCCGCTCGTCGAGGTCAGGCTCGCCGACCTCGCGCGGCTCGCAGGAGGATCTCCTCCACCCGACTCGCCTGCAGCTTGACGTCGTGCGCCTGCGCCGCCTCGCGTGCCGCGAGGTTCGGTCGCGGCAGTGAGGCCGCGCGGGAGAGCGCGTCGGCCAGGGCCGCCTCGTCGGTGGGGTCGACGAGGACTCCGGCCTCCGGGGTCACGAACTCGGGAGGGCCTCCGACCGCGGTCGCGACGACGGACCGCGCGGAGGCCATCGCCTCCAGCGTCGCGAGGCCGAACGGCTCGACGAGGCTCGGCTGGCAGACGACGTCGGCCGCGGCGATCCAGCTCGGCACCTCGTCGTGTGGGACGCGTCCGGCGAGCCGGATCCCCCGGCGGCCCTGAAGGGCCGCCCGCAGCGGGCCATCCCCCACGAACGCCAGCGTCCCCTCGCCGCGGGCCTCGAAGGCGCGTGCGAGCCCGAGCACGTTCTTCCGCTCCGACAGCGAGCCGAGGCACAGGAATGCCGTGCCGTCCGGCGCCAGGCCGAGCGCGCGTCGCGCCGCTTCCGCGTCACCTGGGGCGAACCGCTCGAGATCGACGCCGCAGTCCACGACCTCGATCTTTCCCTTGGCCTCGGGAACGGACTCGACGAGGCGGTCGCGAAGCCAGCCGGAGACCGCGATCACGGCCGCGGCGTGGCGGACGACGTACCCCGTCGCGCGGCCGACGCCGGGAATCGACCCGACGTTGCGAACGTCCTGGCCGTGGGCGGTCACGACGAGCGGCGCCCGTGAGGCGAGCGCTCCGACCAGGCCGGCCGGCACGAGGAAGTGCGCGTAGACGACGTCCGGGTGGAACCGCCGCGCGGTGCGCAGCGCATCGCGAGCGAGCTTCACGTGGCGCGCGGGGCCGCCCCGACGGTCGACGACCGCGCGCTCGAGCTCGTGGCCGCGGGCGACGAGCTCGCGCTCGAGCGACGCGACGAAGACCCCGAGGTCCGGGTCGTCTGGGCCCGGGTACATCTGGGAGACGAGGAGGATCCGCATGCGGGCTCAGCCGCGGGTGACCTGCAGGATCCCGAGGCACATCTCGTCGCTCGTGCCCTCGCCCCAGAGCACGTAGCGCGGCCTGCCCGGCGCCCCGTGCCCTCCGTGGGCAGCCCGCTTCCGGACGTCGAACCGGCAGGTGACACGAACGACGTCCCCGGGCGCCGCCTCGACCGGGCGGGCGAGCGTGTAGGCGTTCTGCCAGTGGAAGTCCCAGCGCGGGATGTCGAGGAGCACTCTGGCCCGTGGTGTGCCGGGGTTCAGCTCCAGCCGGATGGCCGCCCCGAGCAGGTGCATGTGCCCCGCGGCGACGCGGATCGTCGTGGGCGCCGCGATCCGGCGGTCGCAGGTCGAGACCGGGGTCGGGCGAGGGCTCTCCGCGCTGCCCCGGCAGAGGAGCAGGAGCCCGGCGGGCACGAAGGCCGACGCCGAGCCGTACTTGCGCGAGAGCTCGAAGAGCGCCGCGGTCCGGGCGCAGAGCGGGCCACGCTCGCGCTTCGCACAGGCGAGCTCGACCGGGGCAGGCAGGAGCATGGTCCGGAGAGGGTCGAGACCGGTGGTGGCGGGGGCGATGGTGAGCAGCGCCCGCGAGCGGTCGGGCGCGCGGCCGTTCAGGAGGTTGTAGTGGACCTGCAGCACGAGCTGGCTCCCCTTCGGGAGGGGCACGCCCGTTCCGTCGGGGAGCCGGCCTCCACCCGAGCCGGGAGCCCACGCCGCCACCCAGCTCGCGTCGTTCAGGGAGCCGACGAGATCGCCGTCACCCGAGGGGAGCCCCGTCCCCCCGAAGCACGACCAGCCCGGCCCCCGAGAGGAGGCGTCGAGCTCTCGTGCAGCCTCGATCTGGGACGGTGGGGTGCGGAAGAGGATGACGTGGTGGACGACCCGTGTCTGCCCCGGCTCGATTCGCGCCGACGTCACGAGCACGTCGCGCTCCAGCTTCGGGTCCACGAGGAAGCAGCGGTAGTCGTCGGAGGCGCCGTTCGCAGCGGACGGGCGGTACGCGACCGGCATCCGCAGGTCGAGGAGCGTCTCGCCCGGGCGCACCTCCGGCCGCTCCGGCCCGCGCGGCGGTCGAGCGGGCCCGTCCAGCTCGCCGCCCGCCTTCGCCCAGGCGACGATGGTCGCGCGCTGGGCGGCGGTGAGGGTTCGCGACTCCTGGCCGACGTACGTGGGCGACCGGCGTCCCGGCGGCCACGGCGGCATGATCCCCGACCCGACCGCGGCGGCGATCAGCGACGCCTTCGCAGAGATCTGCTTCGCGGTCCGGAGCGGGAACGGCGCGATCCCGCCCACCACGTGGCACCCGGTGCACCTGTCCGCGATCAGCGGCGCGACGTCCCGCGTGAAGCTCGGAGGCTTGGGTGAGTGGGCGGCGGGGCTGCTGCGTGTCGTCGCCAGCGCCGCGAGCGGAACGGCGAGCGCCAGCAGCGCCGACGCGCCGAGCGGGATGCGCCCCCGGTTATCCACGGGCGTCGTACGTGCCCCAGAGCTCGCGGAGCTCGCCGCAGATCTCGCCGACGGTGCACCGAGCGCGAAGCGCCTCGCGGATCGGCGGCAGGAGATTCGAGTCGCTCGTCGCGACATCCCGGACCGCCGTCAGCGCGCGCTCG
>CAZMUG010000137.1:6045-7329 GCA_964569165.1 uncultured Gaiellales bacterium | reverse complement strand
CCTCGGCGTCATGGTGCCGGCCGCCAAGATCCTCGAGACCGCGAAGAAGGAGAAGGCGGACATCATCGGCCTCTCGGGCCTCATCACGCCGTCATTGGACGAGATGTGCTTCGTTGCCGCCGAGATGGAGCGGGAAGGTTTCGCCGTGCCGTTGCTGATCGGCGGCGCCACGACCAGCCGCGTGCACACCGCGGTCAAGATCAGCCCGAACTACAACCGCGGCCAGACCATCTACGTGCTGGACGCGAGCCGTGCCGTGGGCGTGGTCTCGAACCTGCTCTCGGAAACGGAATCGAAACCCTACATCGACGGCATCAAGGCCGAATACGTGAAGGTGCGCGAGACGCATTTCGCCAACGAAGCCAAGAAGCAGCGCATCCCGCTCTCGGCCGCGCGTGCCAACAAGTATGCCATCGACTGGGCCGGCTACGTACCGCCGAAGCCGACCTTCCTCGGGACGCGCACGCTCAAGGCGTTCCCGCTCGCCGATCTCGTGCCCTTCATCGATTGGACGCCGTTCTTCCAGGCGTGGGAGCTCCCCGGCCGCTATCCCGCGATCCTCGACGACAACAAGGTCGGCAGCGAGGCGAAGAAGCTCTTTGCCGACGCCCGCGCTCTGCTCGACCGCATCGTCGCCGAGAAGTGGTACACGGCGAATGCCGTCGTCGGCTTCTGGCCGGCCAACAGCGTCGGCGACGACATTGTGCTCTTCGCCGACGAGGCGCGCGAGAACGAACGCAGGAAGCTTTTCACGCTGCGCCAGCAGATCGCCCGCGATCCCGGACGCAACCGCGCCCATACCGCACTCGCCGATTTCGTGGCGCCGATGGAGACCGGGCTCGCCGACTACGTGGGCGGCTTTGCCGTCACCGCGGGCCTCGGCGAGGAGGAGGCGATCAGGACCCACATCAAGGTGACCGACGATTACAACCGCATCATCGCCAAGGCGCTCGCGGACCGGCTCGCGGAAGCCTTTGCGGAAGCCCTCCATGCCAAGGTGCGCCGCCAGCTGTGGGGCTATGCGAGCGACGAGCGCCTCTCGTACGACGATCTCATTCTCGAGAAGTATCGCGGCATCCGCCCCGCGCCCGGCTATCCGGCCCAGCCCGACCACACCGAGAAGAGGACGCTGTGGGAGCTGATGAACGTTTATGACGAGACCGGCATCGAGCTGACCGAGAGCTTCGCCATGTGGCCCGGCGCGGCCGTCTCCGGGCTCTATTTCTCCCACCCCCAGAGCCATTATTTCGGCGTCGGCAAGGTCGAGCGCGATCAGGTCGAGGA
>CAZMUG010000137.1:3389-5945 GCA_964569165.1 uncultured Gaiellales bacterium | reverse complement strand
TGGATCGCCGCGCCGAACCTTGTCGGCATGATTATGGAGGGAGGCCCCCTTTACGCCTACGCGGTCGCCGCCGTGGGTGCCGTCATCGTGCTCGTCGGAGCGTTCATCGGCGCGCGCATCACCAGGGCCATCGCCCCGCCGACCCTGCTGTCGGCGGTCGCCGCGATCTCGTTCGCTGTCATTGCCGCGGCGTCGACGCCTGCTGTTTTCGGTCGGGGAGAAGCCGTCCCCGATCTCCTGACCCAAGGCTTCGCCCTGGCGCCGGTCGCAGCGGCAATCGCCGGCTATTTCTTTGCCTCGCAGCGCCGCTCGGCCGTGTAAGCTTCGCTCTCCCGTCCATTGTTCCGCGTCGCGGATCGGCATGCTAAACCGGGCCCGTGCCGGATCGATTCCGATCGCGGCCATGCTCGGATCCCGGGCATTCGCCGGCGGGCGGGGACGACCGGCGTCAACATTGGGGGGAGATCTTCAAATGCTTGGACGTCTCGTACTGCTGCTGCTCCAGATCGTCATCGGCTGGCTCGGCACCAACGCCATCATGGGAGCGCTGGGCAACAGCGTGCCGAGCGCGTTCGCGATCTATGTGTTCGCGATCCTGGCCGCGATCGTGGTGTTCCTGGTCGGCATCATCGCGGCGCAGGTTCTGCAGGACGTCGGGACGCCGGGAAGCCGCACGCTCACCTGGTCGCTGGCGTTCGCCGTCATTGCCGCGCTCCTCTGGCAGTTCGGACCGGCCGTGCCGCTCCTGTCCGAGATCCCCTGGGGCCGCATTCCCGACAAGTACGCCGTGCTGGCTGGCGCGCTCCTCGGCTATCACCTGCGCAAGTAGCGATCGGGTGCCGCAAAAAGTGAGGCGCGAGGCCATCCGGGCCTCGCGCCTTATTTTATCGGCTGAACCGTGACGGCGCCGGGAAGGGTTGCGAGCGACAACAGGCGCTCAGACCATTCCGACGACGATTGCAGCGATGAAGCCGAAAGACATGAGCGCCGCAATGAGGCTCACGCGCATCGAGAGTTCCATCGTTGCCTCCTGCCGGCAAAAGCCGGCGCTGGGAAACAGGTCACGCATTCACAAGCAGGGTGCTTGCCTTTTCGGGATCGCCGTCGTCACGGCGACACCCGTCGGCTGACAAAGATTACGGAGCAAAAAAGTTCCGCGCCAAGCGAAAAAGATCGTGCAATGCACAACGTCGGATGCGCCTTCGGGCGAGTGACGCGGACGTTTTGCCTGAGATCCAAGCGCGCTTGGCATGTGCTGCGTTGCGGGCGTACGCGACCGCAATATTTTTTTTATCCGCTGCGGAATACGTGACCCGCGATCAGCGGCCCTGGAACACGGGCTTGCGCTTTTCGAGAAACGCGCGCCGCCCCTCCGCATAATCGGAGCTTTCGAAGCAGGCTTTGATGGCCGCGTCGAGCGTCTCCGTGTCGGGATGCTCCGGGTGGCGCACAAGCTCATCGACCGTGAGCTTGGCTGCGCGCACGGTGAGCGGGGCATTGGCGGCGATGTCGCTCGCGAGCGTCCGCACCGCAACCTCGAGGTTCTCAGTCTCGACGACCTCGTTCACGAGACCGATCCGCTGCGCTTCGGCGGCCGAGAAGCGTCGCGCGGTGAAGAGCATCTCCTTGATGAAGGCGGGCGGCGCGAGAGCGAGCAGCGGCGGCACCCAGCGGGGATTGTAGCCGAGGCCGAGCTTCGCCGCGGGAATGGCGAACTGTGCCCTGGGGTCTGCGAGGCGCAGGTCGGCGCACGCGGCAATGCCGAGGCCGCCGCCGAGACAGAAGCCATGGATCATGGCGATCATCGGTTTCCTCGCCGCGAGCAGCGCCGAGAACGCCTCGTGATTGAGCCGGTCGTAGTCGGCGGCGCTGGCGCCGGTCCGCGCCGTCTCGAACTCCGAGATGTCGGCACCCGCCGAGAAGGCGCGCGTGCCCTCCCCGCGCAGGACGATCACGCGCACCGCGGGATCCGCCTCGGCCGCCCGGACATGCGCCGGCACCTTCGCCCACATGCCGGCCGTGAACGCATTCATGCGCTCCGGATTGCTGGCTACGATCCAGGCGACGGGACCCTCGATCGCAAGCTTGAGATCGGGTGCGGCGGCGGGGGCGTCGGTCATGGGACTACTCCTCTCAAGGGGCGCGAGATTGAGGCGAGAGGCGATTACGCACAACGCGGCGCCGCGCCTCAAGCGCCGGCCACCTGCGGCCTGTGCAACTCGAGGCCTGCCGGAGGCGGGGGCAGGGGCCTTCCCGGGTGGTTAAAGATTGACGCGGCCCGCCTGCGCCGATACCCCCTAGCCACGACGCCCGGGATATCCGAATGCCGAGATCCGGACGGGTGGGATCCGGACGGCCAAGATCCATCTGACGGCCGGCCCGTATCGACCATATAATGTGAAGACGGCCCTTGCCCGGGAGCCGGGTCGCCGCCTGCAAAGGGGGCGAAGGAGCGAGGATATGAGCAGCGCCAAGCACACGGCGGCCGGCAGGATCGAGCGTCACGGTGCGCCCTATCGCGCACCGGACGATGCCGTCTGGAGCGCGCTCCGTAGC
>CAZMUG010000137.1:2139-3379 GCA_964569165.1 uncultured Gaiellales bacterium | reverse complement strand
GGCTTCATCTATGCCATGGTGGCGAGCCACGAGCAGCTCGAGGAGGCCATCTGCCACCGGATCGCGCAGCGCCTCGGGCATGCGGACGTCGATGCCGGCCTCATCGTGCACACCTTCCGCGACGTGCTCGGCTCGCAGCCCGAGCTCGGCCGTGCTTTCCGCTGCGATCTGGCCGCGGTCATCGAGCGCGATCCGGCAACGACCCGCTATCTGGACCCGTTCCTCTATTTCAAAGGCTTCCACGCGCTCGTCACCTATCGCTTCGCCCATGAGCTGTGGCGTCAGGGCCGCCGCGACTTCGCGCTCTATCTGCAGAGCCAGTGCTCGCGCATGTTCTCGGTCGACATCCATCCCGCCGCGCGCCTCGGCAAGGGTTTGATGCTCGACCACGCGACCGGCGTCGTCATCGGCGAGACGGCGACCATCGGCGACAACTGCTCGCTGCTGCACGGGGTGACGCTCGGCGGCAGCGGCAAGGTGACGGGCGATCGCCACCCCAAGATCGGATCGGGCGTTCTGATCGGCGCCGGCGCCAAGGTGCTCGGCAGCATCCACGTCGGCAACTGCTCGCGCATCGCCGCGGGCAGCGTCGTTCTGCAGGATGTGCCGCCGCATGTGACGGTCGCGGGGATCCCGGCACGGATCGTTGGCCCGGCGGGCACCGCCGAGCCCGCGCGCTCCATGGACCAGACGTTCCTGTCGGACGAGTCCGCACAGGGACCGGACGACTACGCCATGCTCTAGGTCGGGATCTAGGCTACGGCACATGAGAGACGGACTGTTGCGCCCAGGGAAAGCATCTTCGGTCTCATCGGAGACCTCGCGAACGAGAGGATACATGCGGTGAAGAAGGATGAGCTCGCCAAGCTGCAGGCCTACCTGAGAAAGACATTCGGCGCCCCCAAGCTCGAGGTGCGCGCGCAGCCGAAGAAAGAGGACATGGCGGAGGTCTTCATCAACGGCGAGTTCGTGGCCACCCTCTACCGCGAGGAGGAGGAGGGCGAGGTCTCCTACCAGTTCCAGATGGCGATCCTCGAGATGGATCTCGAGGAGGCGTGAGGATGGCGCTTTACGAGTTGGAAAGCGTCCGCCCCAGCACTCCCGCCGACGGCAGCTTCTGGGTGGCGCCGAACGCGGTCGTGCTGGGCAAGGTTGTCATCGAGACGGACGCCAGCGTCTGGTTCGGCGCCGTGCTGCGCGGCGACAACGAGCCGATCCGTGTCGGCGCGCGCTCGACCGT
>CAZMUG010000137.1:0-2129 GCA_964569165.1 uncultured Gaiellales bacterium | reverse complement strand
CGTTCAGGACGGCTGCGTGCTGCACACCGATCCCGGCTTTCCCCTGGAGATCGGCGAGGATTGCACCGTCGGTCACATGGTCATGCTGCACGGCTGCACGATCGGACGCGGCAGCCTGATCGGCATCGGCTCCATCATCATGAACGGGGCGAAGATCGGCGAGGAGTGTCTTATCGGCGCCAATACGCTGATCCCCGAGGGCAAGGTGATCCCGCCGCGCTCGATGGTGCTCGGCTCGCCGGGCAAGATCGTACGCCAGCTTTCCGACGAGGACGCCCGCCGCTTCGGCGGCGCGGCGGGCCGCTACGTCAAGAACTGGAAGCGCTACAAGTCCGGCCTCGAACCGATCTCCTGACCTCGATCCCCTCCCGTCGTTCGCGCCGAGGGAGGCGCCCGGCCGACCCTTCGATCTCCTGTGGGCCACCGGAGCTTCAAAAAAATTGAGCCGGACGCGAGGGGAATCGCATCCGGCTCGAGGGTGAGCCCGGTTGGGGCAGGGGAGCCCGGGCTCGAGTCAACCTGGAGTCTAGGTCATGGTCTAACGACCGTTGCGCACGCCCGCGATGGCCTCGGGCGCGGAGCGGTCGCTGGCGTCGAGCGAAACCCACACGCGCGGATCGAGATAGGATTGGCGCATGATGAAGTAGTAGCCGGAGGCGTTCCAAAGCCGGACGTCGTCGACCTTGTTGTCGAGCACGAAATCGCCCTGCGCCGTGCGCGCCGTCAGCACCGCGTGCCCTTCGCCCTTCTCGTCGCGCACGACGGTGAGCAGGAGCGAGCTCTTCGGCCAGCCGCGCGTGATCAGCATCTTCTGCTTGAGCAGAGCATAGTCCTCGCAATCGCCCCGGTCGGTGGGATAAGTCCAGAACTCGCTGACGCCGTAGATCTCCTGATCGGTCGCCGGCCGGATCGCGTGGTTGACCCAGCGGTTCACCTCGTCGAGCTCCGACAGGCGCTCCGGCGTCGGCCGGAAGCGAACGTCCTCGATGAGCTGGGGCGCGCAATCCGTCGGGTGGCTATCGCAGAAGCGCACGAACCCGTAGGGCGGCTGAGAAGGGCCGAAAACCCGCATGAAGGAGGATTTGCTCGTGATCACCGCGCGGGAGACCGAGTGATCCGCCATGGCACTCGTCGGTCCTGCGATCGCGGCCAGGGCGCCGGTAATGCACACTACGAGACGCTTCATACTCACTACCCCTACCAACCCTCTTACGCAGACCACGATAGACGGGAAATGTCGTGGTCCTCTGAAGTACGCGCTCAGAAATCGAGCAAAATTTGAGCTAATCTGGTCTTTCCCACGGGACATCTCACCCACCCGTCAGCCGAAATACCGCCGCAATGCCTCGGGATCGGGGATGTCGAGGAATTGAACGCCAATTCCCCTGTCGTGGTAGCGCATGACCTTGCAGCGCAGCTTTCCGAACATCACCATGTCGCCGATCTGAGGCCGCGCCTCCGTGCCGATCGAGGCGCCCGACAGCGAGACATCGAGCACGCTGCAGTCGGCGGTCGTTCCGTCGGCGAGCTTCAGGGTTGACGTTTTGTTCGGGACGGCGATCCGCGTGTGGCGGCGCCCGAAGGATGCCCCGAGGCTCTCCTTGTTGACGAGCCAGGTGATCAGGGCTGCGAGCTTCTCCCGCTTGTGCTGGCTCGCCCGGAGCTTGATGGCGAAGCCGCCGTCAAACACGCGCGCGACATCGCCCTCGATTCCGCCGATCTCGTCGAGATAGACGACGACGCGCTCGCCGATCTCGACCTCCACGGGCGCCATCAGGGCGGCGCCGCGCGCGAGGACTTCGAGTACACGTGCGCTGGGGTTGACGCCTTCCGGGCCGTCGGCGGCAAGGTGGGCCGCGTGATTGGCCGGGCTTCCGATGAAGAGCGGCTCATGCTCAGTCCGCTTACCGCTGTTGATGGCCACGGCCCGGCCGCTGTCGATACCCACCGAAACGCGCGTCCGGAACCGGCCGCGGAACCGATCACCATTGGTGGCGACCATGTTGCGCAGCACCTCCGCGAAGGCCAGGGCCTTGACGATACGCTCGCGCTCGCGGCCTTCGCCGACCGGATCGAGCACCACCGCATGGAGGCGCGAACCGTGGAAATCGACCCGCTGGATGCCGAAG